>JAKVCR010000221.1 GCA_022448985.1 Roseibacillus sp. | reverse complement strand
CTCGCCAGTGAAGACGTGTCCAAGGTGCCCATCACAGACATTACAGCGGACTTCCACCCGAACCGTGCCAAAGGAGGTGTCGGTCAGAGTCTTGATGTTCTCGTGTTTGGAGGCGTCAAAGAAGGCGGGCCACCCGCATCGTGCGTCAAACTTCTCCTTGGAGGTGAAGAGTTCCGCGTTGCAGCCGACACAGTAGTAGGTTCCGGCTCCCTGCTTCTTCCACTCGGCGTAAACCTTGCCCCAGGCGCGTTCGGTTCCGTGCTTGCGCAGGATCTCGAACTGTTCAGGGGTCAGGATCTTCTTCCACTCTTCTTCGGTCTTGATCACAGGCTTGGTGGGTTGAGCTGGGGCGACGGGTCCGGTCTTGGCGGCTTCGGCCTTGGCGGACTCCCCGGTGGAAGATTGCTCCTTCCCGTCGGCGGTGGCATCGCCGCAGGAAAGCTGGAGGATGGCCATGCTCGTGGCGAGGATTACGGCGGCAATTCTGGAAGCACGCTTCATTTGAGGGAAGCCTACCGTGACAGGCGTATCCTGTCAAAACCCCGCTGGAGGCCCTTCAAGTGCCGTGATGAGGCGGCCGGCAGGTCCTGAGAACGCCTCTAGCTCATGCCGAGGGCGGTTGGGAAGATAAGCTGCATGAGCAGGGTGATGAACAGGTTGCAGATCAGGATGGCAAGGGAGGAAAAGACCATGGCATCGGTTGTTCCCCGGCCTACTCCAACTGCTCCGTTTCTTGCGCGCAGCCCCTGATGGCAGGAGATGACCACGATCAGGAGCCCGAAGACGAATCCCTTGATCATCGCGATCGCGATGTCCGTTCCATCGGTGAAGCGCTCGACGTTGAAGTTCCAGTAGGCTCCCGGTTGCTGGAAAAGATGAACCCCGATCGCGTAGGATGCAATGATCCCGAAGGCGATTGACTGGGCGATCAGCAGGGGGATGGAGACGCACATGGCGAGAAGGCGGGGGGTGACCAGATAGTCGATGGGATGGACGGCCATGGAGCGGAGGGCATCGATCTGCTCGGTTACCTTCATGGTGCCGATCTCCGCGGCCATGGAGGAGCCGACTCTCCCGGCAAGCATAAGCCCCGTGATGGTCGGTCCCAGCTCCCGCATCATCCCGACGCTCACGATCACGCCTCCCATGGTCTCCATGTCGACCATGGAGAACTGGTAGAGGGCCTGGGTGGCGAGGACCGCGCCCGTGAATCCTCCCGTGATGATGACCACGATCTGGGATCGGTAGCCAATCTCTACGATCTGTTCGAAGAACTGGCGCCAGCGCTTCTTGCCGCGCAGGAGGGATTCGGAGATCTGGCCCACAAGACCCGCGAGCTCGCCCAGGTAGAGAAAAAATCTCAGGGCGAGGCGGCCGAGTATGCGGAAATAGACCACGCCATGGTTTAGGGCCTATTTTCGGATTTCGAAATGCCAAATTTACTGTGCACACTGGAGATCCTGTCAGAATGGAACCAGTTCTCATCCTCCCTTGCCTTGTGGTGATCCTGTTCGCGGGCACCGTGGTGGTGTTCTATAACAGGCTGGTGAAGGCAAGAAACCAGCTGCGTGAGGGCTGGAGTGGGATTGAAGTCCAGTTGAAGAGGCGGCATGAACTCGTCCCCGCCCTGGTGGAATGCGTGAAGGGCTACCGGGCCCATGAGGAGGAGCTTCTGGAGGCGGTGGTCCGGGAGCGAACGGTGGCTCAATCTGCAAGGGGAGCGAGTGAGGCGGGGAGCGCGGAGAAGGCGCTGGCAAGGGACCTGGGCCGGATTGTGGCCTTGGCGGAGGCGTATCCAGACCTGAAGGCCGACGAGGTCTTTTTCGGGCTCATGGAGGACCTGGTGGAAGTCGAGGACCAGTTGCAATACGCCCGGCGCTATTACAATGGCTCGGTGCGTGACTTGAACAACATCGTGGAATCCTTCCCTTCCAACCTGGTGGCTGGCGGATTCGGCTTCAAGATGGCCGAGTTCTTTGAGGTGGAGAACGCCAGTGAGCGCCTGCCACCTGATCTTGCAACGGCCCTGAAGCGCGGATGAGAGAACCTTAGCGTGTAGCCATGTCCTGTCTGTCCATAAGCCATGTTTTCTTAACTCCCTTTGCGAGCCTGGGGATTGAGGAGCTCTGGGGGGAGCGCTCTCCCTTTGTCATGGGCGAGGTAATCCTCCTGGGCGCCATGGGCTACTACCTTGTGGCCTGGTTACTGGTGGGGTGGGATCGCCACAAGGCTGCCGGAGGCCCGAAACATCAGCCCCCGGCAGGGTATTCCCCCGCCGCTCTGCGCTATCTCTGGAGCATCGAGGATTGCCCGGTCGGGTTTGACGATGGGGCGTTTACCACGGTCGTGGTGGGGCTGGCGGGAAAGGGGGGCGGGACCATTGAGCAGAATGGCAGCACCTTCCTGCTCCATGACCGGGGGGTGGGAACTGCGGAGCTCCTGCCGGATGAAGAGGCGGTCTACAGGACCCTGTTTCACGATCCGGGTCCGCGGGAAGATGCGCCGCGGGAGAGCCTCACGCTGGGTTACAGCAAACACCGGGACTTTTTCAGGGCAGCCATTGCCGGCTTGAAGACGCAGCTCGACGAACAGTTGAAAAGAGGCGAGGCCTTCCGGAAGAATAACCGAGGGTGGGTCTGGATCGGGGTGTTGATTTCCCTTTGCGGAGCTGGGCTTCTCAATATGGACCCCCTGATTACCGAATTCCTCGCCGACTTCGCGGGGTCTGCGGAGGATATGTCATCCGGGATGAATGCCGAGTTGCTGGTAGAGGGAGCCATAAAGGGAGCCTTCGGGGCGTTTTTTTCGCTCTTCGGGGCGCTGGTGATCTTTCTGCTCTACGGAAGTTTCATCCTGCTGCGAAGGCGGGACATGGGCCCCGGTCTCGGTATTGGGGCGCTTGGGGTGCTCTTCGGGGTCGTCCTCGTGCAACTGATGCTCCAGCTCTACAGCGGGGCAGGATTCCTGCGGGTTGCCGCGTGGATGCTGTTCGGCTACGTGCTGAATGTCCGTGGTGCGAATCTCCTGAAACGGTATTCGCGGAAAGGTCGCAGCGTGCAGGACTACATCGAAGGTCTCCAGATGTATATGGGGGGAGAGGGGCAGCGGGCTGCCGAGCAAGCCTATGGGCCGGCTATGAACGCGGAACATCATGACCAGCTCCTGCCCTACGCGGTCGCCCTCGGGCGGGCCGTAGACTGGTCCCGGCAATTCGAGGCGGCTCTGGAGGAACGGAAGGGGGCGGGGACTGCTTCCACTGGGTTCAGGGGAGATCTTGCGGGGCCAGGCATCGGGTCCGCCCTGAAGGTGAACGGAGAGTTCCATGAGGCCTTGATGGCATCGTGTTGACTGTCTGGTTGC
>JAKVCR010000220.1 GCA_022448985.1 Roseibacillus sp. | reverse complement strand
GTAGAGCTGGATGAAGCGGACATCCCGTTCAGCAAGGCGGCGGGCAAGAAGGCAGTTTGCAGCGAAGGAGCCGGGCTTTTTCGCGTCGTTGCCGTAAAGTTTGAAGGTGCTTTCTGGTTCGTCGGAGAGATCGGTTACCTCGGGGATGGACTGCTGCATGTTGAAGGCCATCTCATACTGTGCGATGCGTGTTTCGAGGGCAGGATCCCCGGTCTGCTCCAGTTGCATCTCATGGAGCTCACGAAGATGGTTGAGGACTTTGCGCCGATTGGGGCGATCGATGCCTGGGGGGCTGTTGAGGTAGAGGATGGCATCCTTGTCGGCCCGAAAGCGGACCCCGTCGTGTTTGCCTGGAAGAAACCCGCTGCCCCAGAGGCGGGAAACCAGAGGCTGGCCTCCCTTGTTCTTGGTGACCATCACGACAAAGGAGGGCAGGTCCTGGTTCAGCGACCCCAGGCCGAAGTCGAGCCACGACCCCATGCTGGGGCGTCCGGGGAACTGTGACCCGGTCTGCATAAAGGTGACGCCCGGGCCGTGGTTGATGGCCTCGGTGTGCATCGACTTGATGAAGCAGAGCTCATCAGCGATCCCAGCGATGTGCGGGAGGGTGTTGCTGTTGATCCAGGCCCCGGAGTCTCCGTGCTGCTCCATCTTGAAGGGGGTTCCCACCAGAGGGAGGCTGGCCTGATTGCCGGACATCGCCGTCAGTCTTTGCCCCATGCGGATGGAGGCAGGCAGCTCCTTGCCCTGGTCCGCCTTGAGTCGTGGCTTCCAGTCGTTATGGTCGATCTGGGATGGTCCGCCGGCCTGGAAGAGAAAGATGACTCTTTTTGCCTTGGCGGGCGGGGCTGCTGCCTGCGGGGAGCGGGCGTTTTCTTCCGCGGCCAGCAGGTCAGCGAGCGCAAGGGAGCCAAGTCCCATTCCAAACGACTGGAGGGCCTTCCGTCGGCTGAGTCCAAGAGGGCTTTCGAAGCCGTTACAAAGTGGGGTCCGGGTTGTGATCATCGTTTGGAGACGGCTTCGTCCAGGTTCATGATGGTGTTTACCAGAATTGAGGTCGCGGCAACCTGGTGACTGGGGAGGTCCTTTGCCTCGGGGGCGGCCCCGATGCCGAGAAACCCCTTGGCCAGTTTGGGGTGAGCCTGGTAGTGAGCGATCTGTTCGTCGTAGAGGGTCCGCAGGACCTGGTGTTCCTCCGGACGGGCGGGGCGGCTGGTAAATGCGCGGAAGGCTTCGCTTATGATTTTATCGGGAGAGTCCCTGTGCTTCTTCAGCAGGTTGGCGGCCATTACCCGGGAGGCTTCCATGAACTGCGGGCCATTGAGCAGAACGAAAGCCTGAAGGGGAGAGGAGGTGACTTCGCGGCGGACGCGGCAGACGTCACGCTTGGAGGCATTGAGTGTCATCATCACGGGGGCCGGGCCGGTGCGCTTCCACCATGTATAGACACTGCGGCGATATAGATCATCGCCCTTGCCGGGGTTCGTGGGCTTGAAGGAGACTGCTACCTCATAAGGTTTGACGGAGGGTCCCCCAGATTTGTTTACGAGCAGGCCGCTGAGAGAGAGCGCATTGTCCCGGATCATTTCCGCGGAAAGGCGGTCCGTAGTCCCTCGACCGAGGTAGACATTCTCGGGATCCTGTTCCCGGCTCTCTCTGGTGGCGATGGAACTCTGTCTATATGTGGCCGAGAGCACGATACGCCGGATGAGATGGTGAAGGTCCCAGTTGTGTTCGATGAAGTCCCGCGCGAGCCAGTCCAAGAGTCCGGGATGGCTGGGGGGGCGGCCCTGGCTGCCGAAGTCTTCCGGGGTTCGAACGAGACCATTACCAAAGAACATCTGCCAGTAACGGTTGACCGTTACGCGGGCGGTGAGGGGATGATCCGGGGAAGTCAGCCAACGTGCCAGTCCGAGGCGATTGCGGGGTTGGTTCTCGGGGAAGGGAGGAAGCACGGCGGGAGTGTCGAAACCAACTGCTTCCCCGCGGGCATGGTAGACTCCGCGCTTCAGGATATAGGACTGCCTGGGTTTCTCCAGCCTGCGCATGACCATGATCTCCTGGATGGGCTCGATCACACTGCGCTTGGCATCCCGGGCGGCCTGGAGCTTTCCCAGGGCTTGCGCATAGGGCTTGTAGAGAGCGGAAACGAAATATTCCCGCAAGCGTTCCCGGGTGGCCTGTCCAATGGATTCGGAAGGAGCCCTGAGCGCCTTGGAGAGGGTCTCCCCGTCGTGCAGTTGAGCGACTTCGATGGCGGTGAGCTCACGGGTGAAGACATGGAGTTCATCCACCTTCCCCAGTTTGAACCCCACGTCACGAAAGCGCTCTCCAAGGCGGAGGTCGGGGTCGCCCCCTCCTTCGATGTTCTTGGTCAGTTTGTCCCGAACGGTCTCCGAGGCGAGCGGTTTGCCGTCCAGCCAGAGGCGGAGCCCGCCCGCGG
>JAKVCR010000022.1 GCA_022448985.1 Roseibacillus sp. | reverse complement strand
CCCCTCGATTTCCACGTAACGTTCGAGATCACCGGAGGTGGAGACGGCACAATTAGAGACTTGGATGATCTGCTCGATGTCTGCGCCGAGAGTCCTGATTCCGACCGCCCAGCTGGTCCTTCCGGGAGGAGGCGCCCCCAGGCGGATATCGCCTGCCACCGCCACCATTGCGGAGGGAATCCCCCGGTTCTTGATAACACGGAGCATCTCATCGGCGGCGTATCCCTTGGCGATCCCGCCGAGATCAAAGAGAAGGTTTTCATCCTTCACGGTCACCACGCGGTTCTCGAGGTGGACCTCAAACTTCTGCCAGCCTGCGGCCTGGCGTGCTCTCTCCAGGAGAATGGGATCGGGAAGTTCCTTCTTTCGCTTCGATTTGCGCCAGAGCTTGGTGAAGCCGCCCAAGGTGGGATCAAATGAGCCTTCGGTAAGTTCAGCGGTGGTGCGGGCATGGGAAAGGACCGCGGCAAGGGTGGCGGAGACCGGGATGGGATGGTTTACGGGTGCACGGCAGAGCCTCATGAGCTCGCTCTCTGGATTGTAATCGCTGCAGATGAGATTGATTTCGCTGGCTCGTTGGAAGGCAGCCTCGATGGCGGCCTCTCCCTTTTCCGCTTCCGCGACATGAACCACGATTCGTGCAGTAGTCCCCATGAGCGGTCGCTCACCGGAGTCGACCTTGATCAATGCAGGCGATCTGTCCGGTTGGCTTTTCTGAAGGCGGTTCTTGAACCAGGGGGCGAGCCATAACAGCCCTGCCCCGAGGGCAAGCAGCCCCAAGCCGAGAAAAAACCTTCTGGCATTCCTGCGGGGGAGGGATAAGGGTCGGGTCATGAAGCGAGGACTTTCGAAATTGCTGGCGGGGGTTGGTTCGGTTTTCGCCCTCGTGCATCCAACGATGGCGGAAACACTTGAGCTTGGCAAAGCCCTTCCCCGGGTGGAAGCCACGAACCACAAGGGGAAAGTGGTCCGGATTCACGAGGTGGCGGCCGAGGGACTGGCCTTCTTCTTCTTTTATCCCAAGGCTTCCACCGGGGGATGAACGAAACAGGTGTGTAGTTTGCGGGACGCAAACGAGAAGCTGCAGGAAAAAGGCGTCAAGATCTACGGGGTTTCCTTCGACACGGTGGATGCCCAGAACGCCTTCGTTGAGAAGCAGAAGCTGCCCTTCGATCTCCTCGCTGACGTAAATGGTGCGGTGATCAAGGCCTTCGGCGTGCCTCACCGGGGAAAATTTGCCTCCCGTCAGGCCTACCTCTTCAAGGATGGCAAGCTGGTCTGGAAGGATGAGAAAGCGTCTACTGGCGGGCAAGGCGAGGACCTGTTGAAGGCCCTGGACGGCTTGAAGTAGGTGTCGGTTTCAGGCCCCAAACGAGTGGCACGAAAAAGGCGCAGCCCGGGCTGCGCCGTTGATTTGTTCTCTCCCTTCGACAGGGAAAGCCCTAGAGATCTTCCGCGTTCCTGGTGGGTTCAAACCAGTCGGTGTTCCAGAAGAGGTGCATCTCCTCAGCGGTGGGGGTCTTGAGCGGGCGCACGATTCGGAATCCGATGTGCTGTCCGTCGGTATGGTACCAGATGCTCTTGGGGACCTGCGGATCGGTATCCTTCCAGTCGTTGACGGAATGCAGGCGGGCGCCGCTACGGCACTCGTCCTGGTCCTGGTCCCAGGAGCCACCCTTTACGATGCGGGGGTAGCGGGTGATGGCAATGTTCCAGGGGTTGACCGTGCCGTCCACGATGTTCTTCCGGTAACTGGCATCGAAGCCGTCGAGGACCCACTCGGCGACATTGCCATGCATGTCGTGAAGGCCCCACGGGTTTGGTTTCTTGGTAGCTACCGGATGGTAGGTGTACTCGGAGTTGTAGCCGTGCCAGGCGTAGTCATCGAGTTTCTCGATGTCGTTGCCGAAGTGGAATGCGGTGGAGGACCCGGCGCGGCAGGCATACTCCCACTCAGCCTCGGTAGGGAGGCGGTAAAAGTGACCGGTCTGGGCGCTGAGCCACTGGCAGAACTTGGAGGCCGCATGCTGGGTGGTGCACATGGCGGGGTAGTTCAGGTCCGAGGCGTGTTCGCCGCTGCCGAACATGTCGTGATACTGTGGGGTAGGCTGGGAGACCACATCCACGATATTGTTGCGGTCGCCGCGGGCGAGGGCATCCTTAAGGGCCTTCTTGCGTTGTTTACCCTTCACCGTGACATTTTGCTTCGCGCCTTCTGCGAGGAGGCTCCCATCCTTGTTGCGGGCGACTCCGTTTTCGTAAAACGGCTTATAAAGGGCCCAGGGGATCTCGGTCTGTCCAATCCAGAAGGGTTCGACCTTGACCTTCTTCTGCGGTCCTTCGTCCTCGGTTCGTCGCTCATGCTCCCCTTCAGGCGATCCCATGAGGAACTCTCCCCCCTTGAGGGCAATCATCTTGTACTTGGCCTTGTCAGCCCGGGGGGCAACCTCCTCGTAGTCCTTCATCGCCTCCGGCGCAGAGGGGCCGCCCTTCTTGGTGACCACCTCGTGGACCTTCTTGCTCACGAACATCCGGTTCATGGAAGGCAGGTTCCACTGGGAGGGCGTGGGGGTGGAGTTGGTGAACTTGGCAGGGGCCTTGACCACCGGCTGTTTTTCAGCAGCCGGTTCTTCGGCGAGGGCCGAAAGGGCTCCCAGGCAAGGAGCCACGCCGGTCATGAGGATCTGGTGGAATCGGTTCATGGGGATCTGTGAAGGGGAAAGGAGGGGATTGAAGTGCCTCGGGGTCAGGGCAGGGAGTCGATTGCCGACTCACTCTGCCACTAAGATACTGTATTTTTGGGAAGCCGCTAGGCTTTCACCAGTTTGTCGACCCCGGGGACCGGGGGCGCCGGGATCGGCATCTTGCCGTCCAGGGGTGGGTTGTCCGGAGCCTGGTCCTCGCTGGTGGCCCAGAGCTCATCCCAGGTGATGCGCTGGCCGGTGTGGGAGGCCTCGCGGCCCAGGATGCCGAGGGCGGTCGACTTGGCCATGAACTCGCAGGAGTTCACGATCTTACCCGCGCGCAGGTTGGCGAAAAACTCGTTGTGGCAGGTCTGATACATGTTCTGCTCCACTCCCTTCTCGGCACGGTATTTCCAGTTGGTCTTCCCCTTCGCATCCTTGGTGGAGACCTTCCACGGACCGATCACGGTGCCGTCCTCACAGATGATGCGGCTCACGTTCTCGTTGAAGGAGTTGCTGTACTGGCGCTGCTGGATCTGGCAGAAAGTATTGCCGGGATACTCGTAGGTGATCGAGTAGTTGTCGTAGACGTTGCCGGCATCGCGGCGCTGTCCACGACCGCCATTGCCGAAGGCGGCTACCGGGGCGGCATCCCCCATGGCCCAGGCCATCTTGTCGACGGCGTGGATACACTGTTCCAGGAGCGGTCCCCCGGAGAGCCACTCGAAATTGATCCAGTTGCGCAACTGCCACTCGACGTCGCTCATGTCCTCGGGCTTCGTGGCGTCGGGGGCGAGGGCGCGTACCGTGCCGCCGAGGTAGGTGCCTACGAAGCTGGTGATCCGGCCCATCTCCCCGCCGTGGGCCTTGGCGAAGCCGACCCGGTTGGCCGGGCTGTAGCGCCAGCAGTAGCCGTGCTGGATGGCGAGCTTCTTCTCGTCTGCGATCTTGGCGGTCTCCATCAGGTGATGAATCCCCGCCATGTCGATGGCCATGGGCTTCTCGGCGAAGACGTGCTTGCCGGCCTCAATGCACTTGCGAAGCATCATGGGACGGTATCCCGGAGGGGTGGCCATGAGGACCACGTCCACGTCGGAGGCGGCGAGTTTCTCAAAGGCGTTGAGCCCGGTGAACTGGCGGTTCTTGGCGACCTCCACGCGCTCCTTGCCGAAGGCGGCCCCCAAGGTCTTGAGCGGGCCCTCGATTTTCTCGGGGAAGGCGTCGGCCATGGCCCAGAGCTTCACCTTGTCGTCGGATTTCAGAGCCTGGGTGGCGGCCCCCGTTCCGCGTCCGCCGCATCCGATCAGGCCCACCTTGATGGTGTTGCTGCTGCCGATCTCGGCCCGGCCGATGTGAGGAAAGCCAGCGACGGCGGTGGCAGTCGTGGCGGCGGTGGTGGTCTTGACGAAATTGCGGCGGGTGGAGTTGGTGTTGTCGCTCATGGGGTGGTCACGGTTCGTATGGGCGGCTACGGTAGGGTTTCGGCCTTTCCTTTCAAGATTTTAGACCCCTTTACGGGTGAATAGACCCGGTGGATCCAGTGGTCCGCTTGTTGAGGGGCCAGGGGGAAAGGTGTTTTCGGAGGGTCAGTTTTCGGCTGAGTCCGTTTCCCGCTCCTTGAAGAGAAGGAAGAAGGCCACCATGACGATGGCGGCAAGGCCGGCCGGGAAATACCAGACGGCGGACCAGTCAGCCACGCCATCGACCGTGTTGCGGCTTTTCCACCAGCCGGCCAATTGCCCCCCGATGAACATCCCGACCCCGAGGGTAACGAAGGCGATGAAGCCCTGAGCACTGGAGCGCACATCCTCCGGGGCCCGCTTGTCGACGTAGATCTGTCCGGTGAAGAAGAAGAAGTCGTAGCAGATCCCGTGGAAGATGACCCCGAGGTAGAGAAGGAGGTGAATGTCCGGGCCGGCGTTGGCAAAGAGAATGTAACGCAGGACCCAGAATCCCATTCCGATCAGGAGCATCCACTTCACCCCGAGCTTGCGGAAGAAGAAGGGGATGAGGAAGAGGAAGAAGATCTCAGAGACCTGTCCGAGGGTCATGACCCCCTCGGAATTTCCCACCCCCATTTCCTTGAGGTAGGGGTTGGCGAGCTGGAAGTAGAAGGAGAGGGGAATGCACAGAAGAAGCGAACAGATGATGAAAATCGCGAAGGAGGGGTCCTTCATCAGGCGGAGGGCCTTCAGCCCCAGGACATCACCAATGCTGACAGACTTTCCTTTCAGCTCGGGGGGTGTATGGGGGAGGGTGAATGCGTAGAGTCCGAGAAGGATTGAGGCAGCAGACCCGAAGTAGAAAGGCCATGGCGTGGCGCTCAGGCCCACCCAGTCCGTCGGGGACTTCTCGCCCCCGAGGAACTCAGGCCACACGATCTTGAGGGATTCGTTATCCAGGAAGCTGCTTCCGATCAGAATGCCCGACGCGATCCAGCCGATGGTCCCGAGGGTCCGGATCGGGGGTGCATCGCGCTCGACATTGTCCGAGTTGCGGAAGAGGAGTGAGTTGGCCAGGGCCAGCGTAGGCATGTAGCAGAGCAGGTGTCCGAGGAGAAGGGGGTAGAAGGTTGCGAAGTCCGTGGCCTTGGAGGCGAAGAAGAGGAGAGCCCCGCCGACGATATGCAACACTCCGAACACCGCCTGCGTCGGGAAGAAGCGGTCGGCGATCATGCCGACGATAAAGGGGGAGACCATGGCGGCTATTCCCGTTGCGGCGTAGGCGGTTCCCTTTTCCAGGTCAGTAGCGTTAATGCCCCCAAGCCAGGTCCACATCGGGACGTACCAGACGCCCCAGATGAAGAATTGAATAAACATCATCACGCAGAGGCGCGGCTTCAAGGCGGAGACCCGAACGGTTGTATCAGACATGACAGGGATGAATTTCAGCACAGGTTTAACGAAAATACACGGAGCTGGAAGGAAATATCCTCCTTCCGACTTGAAATAGGCCTCCAGCCCGTTCAGTAGGAGAAGTCATGGATAAGCAGCATTCCCTCACCCGTCGGAAAACTCTCAAGGGGTTGGCCGCCCTCGCCACGATCCAGATCGTTCCCAGCCACGTCATTGGGGCCAGGGGAAAGCGTCCTCCCAGCGAGCAGATCACGCGCGGAATCATCGGCTGCGGAGGGATTTCGGGATCGGGCGCCCATGTTGGACAGAAGGGACCGCTCCTGGCGCTCTGCGATGTCGATAAGCAGCGCCTTGCCGGCCGTACCGCGGACGCCAAGAAGCGCGGGCACGATCCCAAGGGCTATCACGATTTCCGCGAATTATGTGCACGCGATGACATTGACGTGGTCCACATCTGTACGCCGCCCCACTGGCACGCCCTGCAAGCCATCGAGGCCGCCAAGCAGGGGAAGGACGTCTGGTGTGAGAAGCCCATGAGCCGGACCATCGGCGAGGGCATCGCGATGGTGAAGGCCATGCGCGAGCACAAGACGATCTTCCGTATCAACACCTGGTTCCGCTTTGAGGGGGGATTCTACGGGATGGGCACCCCGGTCGCTCCCATTCGCAAGGCGGTCATGCACGGATTGCTGGGCGACGGACCGCTCACCGTGACGGTGGGCGGAAATCAGGGCTTCAACTGGAAGTTCGGGTGGTCGGGCAGGATCGACCAACCCGAGGAAAAGATCCCGGCGCACTTCGACTATAATTTCTGGCTCGGACCGGCTCCGGTAAAACCCTACACCCGGCACCGCACCCACGGATCCTTCCGCGGGTACTGGGACTATGATGGCGGCGGCCTGGGTGACATGGGCCAGCACTATCTCGACCCGGTTCAGTATATCCTGGGCAAGGACGAGGAGAGCCCGGTGGAAGTCTTTATTGATGCCGACAAGCAGCACCACGATGCGGTGGGCCGCTGGCGGCGCATCGAGTACAAGTATGCCGACGGGACCAAGCTCATTCTCGACGGCGACAACCGCGAGAAGGACACACCCTACATCCAGGGATCGGCTGGCAGCATCTCGCGCGGGTTCAAGTCAGACATCAAAGGGTTCAACGAGAAGCTCAAGTCGCTCAAGGATCCCGAGCCGCAGATCACCGATTTCCACCAGGCGGTCCGGGAGCGCAAGACCTTTGCCCTGAACGAGACCAAGGCCTTCCGTTCGGCCTCCATCGTGAACCTGGGAACGATCGCCCACCGCTCCAACAAGAGTTTTCGCTATGATCCCAAGACCTTCAAGATCGACGAACCGGAGGCCGACAAGTATGTGCACCAGGAAATGCGCGGCCCCTGGAAGGTGTAAGGAATCTGCTGGTAGAATTGGCGCGGCCTCCCGGTCCCATCTGGACATGACCATGATGGACATGCCACCGTCCCCGTAACCTCATGAGTAACAAGATCCGCATCCTCTGTGTCGGCGCCGGTAACATGGGAAGTTCGCATGCGCGGGCCTATCACAAGCTGGACGCCTTCGAGATCGTGGGGATTGTGACCCGCTCGCCTGAATCGCGTGGGAAGCTCAACGAGGAGCTGGGTGGGGCTTACCCGGAGTTTGGGGACTTCCATGAGGCTCTGGCGGAGACCAGTCCGGATGCAGTCAGCATCTCGACGTATCCTGATACCCACGGGCCCTATGCCGAGGCGGCATTTGAGGCCGGGGCGCACGTCTTCATTGAGAAACCGCTGGCGGAGACGGTGGCAGAGGCCGAAAGCATCGTGGCGAAGGCGAGGGAAAGCGGGAAGAAGCTGGTGATTGGCTACATCCTCCGGGTCCATCCGAGCTGGATCCGTTTCATCGAGATTGCCCGGACCCTGGGCAAGCCGCTGGTCATGCGGATGAACCTGAACCAGCAGAGCTCGGGGGCGGCCTGGGAGACGCATCGTAACCTGATTTCCTCGATCTCCCCGATCGTCGATTGTGGGGTGCACTATGTGGACGTGATGTGCCAGATGACGCGCTCACGACCGGTCCGGGTTTCGGGGCTGGGTGCCCGGCTCACGGACGACATTCCCGAGGACAAGATCAACTACGGGCACCTGCAGGTGGCCTTCGAGGATGGAAGCGTGGGCTGGTACGAGGCGGGATGGGGTCCCATGATGAGCGAGATGGCCTTTTTCGTGAAGGATGTGGTGGGCCCCAAGGGTTGTGTCACCATTGAAGCGAAGGACGCGGGTGGCAAGGGGGCTTCCGCGGACGTGGATGCGCACAGCAAGACCGAGTCGCTGCGCATTCACCACAGTGAGGTGGACGAAAAGCGGGAGTTCACGAAGGAGGACGAGTGGATCGACATGTCCGATGAACCGGATCACGACGAGCTCTGTTTCCGCGAGCAGGAGTACTTCCTGAAGGCCATCCAGGAGGACCTCGACCTTGGCGACCACATGGAAGATGCCCTCAATTCCATGCGTATAGTGGCGGCCGCCGACGAATCCTACCGGACCGGGAAAACGGTCGAACTTTAGCTGCTTTCCATCTCCAGATTCAAAGTTACAAGATTCACCCTCAATCACGAAATTACCATGAAAGTCCTAGTCACCTGCTTCCTTGCCTTTTCCTTTTCTGCCTCCGCCGACTGGGTGGATCTTTTCAATGGAAAGGACTTCACCAACTTTGGCGCGTCCGGAAAGACCGAACAGAACGGCTACTTCGTCAAGGATGGTATCATCGAGTCATCCAAGAAGTGCCGGAACCTGATCACCGAGAAACAATATTCGGATTATATCCTGGAATTTGAATTCCAACTGACTCCCGGTGCCAACAATGGCCTGGGGGTCCACTACCCGGGAAGTGGAGACGCGGCCTACACGGGGATGGAATTGCAGATCCTTGATAATACCGCCGATAAGTACAAGAACCTCAAGGAATGGCAGTTCCATGGTTCCGTCTATTCCCTGGCATCTTCCCTGCGGGGGCACCTGGCCCCGGTGGGCGAGTGGAACAGGCAGCGGGTCACGATCCGCGGCCCACGTCTCACGGTCGAGTTGAACGGAGTCTGCATCACCGATGCCAACCTCGATGAGCTCAGCAAGAAGAAGCCCAAGCACCAGGGCGTCAAGCGGAGGAAGGGACATATCTGCTTCGCCGGTCACGGCGATATCATCCGGGTGCGTAAAATGAGGATAGCGGAGATTTCCTTCGGGGAGGACAAATCGGAAGCCTGGTATCAACCCGCTGGAAAGGCCGATGACAAGCTGGCGGGAGAAGGGTTCACGCCGGTCATGGCGGGGGGATCGCTCAAGAACTTTGCCGAGGATCCCAAGAACAAGGGACACTGGACCGTGAAGGACGGCTGGATCCTGCACTACGACGGCAAGGGGACCAATCTCTGGACCAGCAAGGAATACAAGGATTTCACCACCGTGGTGGACTGGCGCTGGACCGGTGAGCACAGTGGCAAACGTAACCAGCCGGTGCTGTTGCTCAATGGATTGCAGAAAACGGGGCCCGACAAGAAGGGCGTGACCGCTGAGATCGATGAGTATGACAGTGGTGTGCTTTTGCGAGGAACAGTCCGGACCCAGGTCAATCTCTGGAACTGGACGGTTGGTTCCGGTGAGGTCTATGGGATTCGCAACGATGGAAAACAGCCCCTTCCCATCCGGGCGGCGCTCACCCCGCGGGTTCCTGCCGACAATAAGGTGGGGGAGTGGAATCGCTACGTCATCACGGTGAAGGGTGACCGGCTCACGGTGGTTCTCAACGGGAAGGTGGTGCTGCATGAGGCGCAGCTGCCCGGGGTGAAGCCCACCGGTCGGCTCGGATTCCAGCATCATGGCAACCCCCTTGAGTTCGCGAATATCTTCGTCAAGGAGCTCTAGGCCCATGATGAAGTTGCCCTTGCGGATTGGGGTGAAGCTGCTTTCCTACGGAAGGAATTGCTGACTGGCGCTTATATCTGCAACCCTCGTAAGCGCGCAGAGCAAACATACCAACAACCGATAAACACACTATTCTCATGGCCCACGAACTTCCTGATCTCGGATATGCCTATGATGCCCTTGAGCCGCATATTGATGCGCGCACGATGGAGATCCATCACAGCAAACATCACAATGCCTACGTTACCAATCTGAACGCTGCGATCGATGGGACGGAGCTCGCCGACAAGTCCATCTGCGAACTGGTGATGAACCTTGGAGATGTACCGGAAGACATCCGCGGTGCGGTACGCAACAACGGGGGCGGTCATTTCAATCACAGCCACTTCTGGAACTGCATCAAGCCGGGAGGCGCAAGTGATCCGGGTGCTGAAGTTTCGGACGGCATCAACGCCGCCTTTGGATCCCTGGATGGTTTCAAGGAGGCCTTCACCAAGGCCGCCATGACCCGGTTTGGATCAGGATGGGCCTGGCTTTGCGCGGACCAGGACGGAAAGCTCAGCGTGTGCTCAACCGCCAACCAGGATAATCCGTTGATGGGCGAGGTTTCCGGCTGCGCCGGCTGTATGCCCATTCTGGGACTGGATGTCTGGGAGCACGCCTACTATCTGAACTATCAGAATCGCAGGCCCGATTACGTGGCGGCTTTCTTCAACGTCATCAACTGGGACACGGTGGCGGATGGCCTGCGGAAGGTTGCGGGGTAGCGACCACTTCGGGGAGCTTCGTTTCGACTCAGCCGGGCGTCCGAGGCCCGGCTGCTTTCTTTTCCCCCCCGCGAAACGAGAAGATCGTGCTCCAACGCTTGCGCGTTGGCGGTAAGACCGCTACAGGGTGCCCGCCATGGCTCGAATCAACGAGAACTTCCTGAAACTCAAGGCGGGCTATCTCTTCCCGGAGATCGCCCGGCGGGTGAACGCCTTTTCCGACGCGGAGCCGGAGAAGGCCATACGCTTGATTCGCTGTGGGATCGGGGACGTGACCGAACCCCTGCCCCCGGCTGCGCGTAGTGCCATGAAGGAGGCGGTCGATGAGCTGGGTGAACGGGAGAGTTTCCGTGGCTATGGCCCCGAACAGGGCTACGAGTTCCTCCGCCAGGCGGTGGCGGAGAACGCCTACGCCGGACTTGGAGTAGATGCGGACGAGATATTTGTCTCAGACGGCTCAAAGTGCGACACCGGCAACATCCTGGATATCTTCGGAGGTGGGCAGAAGATCGCGATCACGGACCCGGTCTACCCGGTTTACGTCGACACCAATGTGATGGCGGGCAACACCGGGGAGGGTGATGACAGTGGTCAATTCGCAGGTCTGGTCTACCTGCCCTGTACGGCTGAAAACGATTTCACCCCGGCACTTCCGGAGGAAAAAGTGGATCTCATTTACCTGTGTTATCCGAACAACCCGACGGGGACGGTGGCGACCGCGGAGCAGTTGGAGAAGTGGGTCGACTACGCGCGCGGGAACGATGCGGTGATACTCTATGACGCGGCCTACGAGGCCTACGTGCAGGACGCTGGATTACCGCGGTCGATTTACGAGATCAGGGGAGCCCGCGAGTGTGCGATCGAGTTCCGCTCCTTCTCCAAGAATGGTGGGTTTACCGGCACCCGTTGTGCCTTCATCGTGATCCCGAAGGAACTCACCGGCTCGACCGCAGGTGGGGAGAGGGTGGCCCTGCACGGATTGTGGGCGCGGCGGCACTCGACCAAGTTCAACGGGGTGAGTTATCCGGTCCAGCGGGCGGCGGAGGCGCTCTTCTCGGTGGAGGGCAAGACCCAGATCAGGAACCTGGTGGAGCATTACATGGGCAACGCTGCGCTTCTCAAGGAAGCCTGTGAGAGGTGTGGCCTGGCAGTTTACGGAGGCGAGCACTCGCCTTATGTCTGGGTGCGCTGTCCGGAGGGGGTGGACAGCTGGGGGATGTTTGACAAAATGCTCCAGGAAGCTCAGGTGGTGGTGACGCCAGGGGCCGGTTTCGGGGCTGCGGGTGAGGGCTACTTCCGGATTTCCGCCTTTAACTCGCGTGAGAACGTGGAGGAGGTCTGCGCCCGTATCGCGGAGGTGTTCGGTTAGCGGTTGTGTCGCAGGGAGTGCCGGAGTCTGACCGGGAGCCATGGCCACGGGTCTTATGAAACCTGCCCTGCCTTCCAGGGTAAGTTAATGAAAAGGCGGGATGTTGCCAGAAAGCGGAACGAGGGGTTAGGTTTGTCACCGCTTTCTCCCGTCGGGGTAAATCAAATGCGTCAAGCGGCCCTCATTCCGGTCTCATGTGCCCTGGTCCTCTTCACGACGGCCTTCCTGCCCGGCATTGGGCGTGATGATGGAACTTCGGCAGGGACCAGCTCCTCACGGAAGGCCATCCCAGTCGGGTCTCCCACCCTTCTGGAGGCGGTGCGGGGTGGACGGGAGGAGATCCTCTCCCTGCTTCTGCAGGCGGGAGTGGATCCCGGTGCCGGGGGAGAAGATGATTCCGACCCCTTGCTGTTATCCCTGCACGGCGGCCGGGGGCACCTGCATGCCCGTGAGAGAGGGGTAGAGTCGGCTGTGCATGTGGCTGTCCTGAAGGGGCAGGTAGATATCCTGTCCAAACTTCTGGCCGCAGGAGGCTCACCCACTGAGAGGCACCGCAGTGGCTGGAATCCCTTGCAGCTGGCCCTGCAGCGTGGGGACCTGAGGACGATGAAGACCTTGTTGGAGCACGGGGCGGATTCCCGAGCGAAAGGGGCAGGCAATCGGACTTCCCTCGATCTTGCCCTGGCCCTTGAGTCCTCCCCGGCCGCTCTCGAACTTCTCTGCCAGGGCGGTGCCGATCCCAACCAGGTGGGGTCTGATGGACGGACCGTGATCAATGTTCTGCTGGGGTCCAGGGATCTCGAACGGGCGGGGGTGCTCCTGCGGCATGGAGGCAAGGCCGGGGCAGCACTCTACAATGCGGTGGTGGAGGGCGATCGCGAGCTCTTGCGCTTTCTCCTCGCGCAGGGAGTCAAGCCCGAGCGAGGGTCGAGGGATCCCGTCCTGGTGGCGGCGATTCGCGAAGGCCGGGCCGGGCTGGTGGAGGATCTTCTTCAATCGGGAGTCCTGCAGGTCCGGGACCTGGCAGGAAGGGGACGGGAGGGACAGAGCGCGCTGCATCTGGCGGTGGCCATGAACCGGCTGGACCTCTGCCGCCTGCTTCTTGAAGCGGGTGCCGATCCCAATGCCTCCTTTGCCCGTCCGGCGACGGCAGGCTTCCTCGCGCGGGTCCGTCCGGTTGGCTATCTCAAGACCCACTTGAAATACGATTCCCGGGTGACGCCCCTGATGGCGGCTGCGGACTGCGGCAACCTGGAACTGGCCAAGATTCTCATGGAGCACGGGGCCAGGCGTTTTATCTGGACCAGCCGCAAGTCCTACTACCCGATTGGATTCGCAGCGCGTCGTAATGACGTGAAGATGATGCAGTTGCTGCTGGGAGTGGATCCGGAGAACGAGGAACGCTGGCTCAAGGTGGATCTTTCCGAGCAGAAGGCTTGGGTTTACGACAAGGACAACAAGGAATTGTTTTCGACGAGAGTGTCCACCGGCAGAAAGGGCTACCGCACCGAGGTGGGAGAATTTGTCATCACCAACAAGAACCGTCATCATGTCTCCAACATCTACAAGGGTATCCGGATGCCCTATTTCCAAAGGCTCAGTTGCAGCGCCGTCGGATTTCACGAAGGCTACTGCCCGGATTACCCGGCGTCCCATGGCTGCCTCCGGGTGCCTAGTGGCAATGCCTCCGAGCTCTGGAAGATCACCAAACCCGGTGACCGGGTGGTGATTGTGCCATGAGGGCCTGCCGGATCGGGGTTGGGCTTAGCGTGGGTCTACGATGCGCCCGAGGAACAGGGCCGTTTGGGTGCGGGTGTCCACGATAGCGTAGAGGAAGGGACGGTCGAGACGGACCTCGACGGGCTTTTCAGGACGGGCCAGGGAGCGGGTGATCATGGAGACTGCGGTAGCGGCCGCCGCTTCGGTTCCCTTTTCGTCCACTGCGATGAAGGTCTTGTGATAGACTTCGTCAATGGAGAGTCCCCGGGGATCAGAAGTCATGAGGCTGAAGTCGGCGCTCCTTGCGAAGGCCAGGCTCATGCCGAGCTTCTTGAGCGGATTGGTGAGGGCGATAGTATCACCTTCAATGCGGAACTTGGGAAGATGAAGGGCTACCTGGCGTGCAGGCAGGCGGCTGAGAGCGGTCAGCTTCTCGGCGCTCAGGGTCTTCTCGAGGGCAGGCAAGCCGTCAATCTCGTCGGGAAGGAGGGCGAGCATGGCAAAGTTCTGTGAGTAGGGCAGACTCACTGCGGTGTAACCGTCTTCCCTCGAATATCCGAATCTCTTGGTGGTGTGCATGGTTGGCGTTTCAATGGCCCTGTCCGGGGCAATGTGGAAGGGAGCGGGCTTGGTGGCGGATTTCGGGAAGGGGTAACGCCAGCCAGCCTTGAAGTAGAGGGCGTTAACCAGGACGAGGCTGGTCGAATTGTCCAGCGATCCTTCCGGCAGGAGTTCCTGGATCCTTTCGTTTGTCCGGGTGGAGACCCATTTGTTGATCCTTGCTCTCTCCTTTGCGGCATCGTTCCTGAAGTCAGCGAACTGCAGGGGAGCCTGGTAGAGCTTTTCCAAGGTTGTGAGGAATTTCTTCCGGAACGGATAGCCCTCCTGTCCAAAGAGGGAGTTTGTGACCGTGAGGTCAAGGGAAGGGCCTCCATTCTTTCTAGGCGGGTTTTTCCGGTCCAAGGCTGCGGCCTGTTCCTTCCGTTTCCCGAAGTCCTCAAGGAGAATGGAGAGGGAAGTGCTGAGTTGAGACAGTTTTCCCGGGCAATGGAGAGCCTTCTCCATCTCGGCGAGCGTGTCACCCGCCGCCCCGGTGCCGGTCATGCCAAGAGCAGTCAGGATGGAGAATGGGGAGAGGCAGAGATTGCCTTCTCTGGCCGCCATCTCACGGTAGAGGTTGAGGCCGAAACCGTTGTTGGCCCTGGCAGCGAAGGGAACTTGCTGCCCCAGGAGGGGAGTGGTGAGCAGAACGATGCTGAGGGGGATTGATATATTCATGGTTTTCATGCCTGTGTGAACCGGGGGCTGATGATTTCTTTGTAATCTGATTGTAAAAGAGGGCCGCAAGAATCCCGCATAGTGCCAGGGGAGCTTCCGGAATGGTGCCGGTTGGCAGGAAGATCTTCTTTTTCCTGCGGAAATCAAATGGGAGGGATTTTCTTTCGCTATTCTGGAAACCAGAAGCGGGTGCTCCGATTGGAGGAGGGAAGACCGCCTGGGGCGCGGACGTGACAACCAATAAAACGAAAATGAACGCTACGACCTCTTCCTTGAGCCGTGTCCTGCGACCGGTTCTGGCCACGGTTGCCTTTGCTGGACTGATCGCCAGCGCGCGGGCTGCCAGTCGCTATCACGATCGACGCAAACAGGGCCGAAGCCTCCGCCCGTGAAGGCAGGGATCGGGATTTTCCCGAATGCCCTTTTCCGGAACTGTGCTTCCCGGCGTGTCGACGTCTTTATGCACCCGGCTATTCGTCTCCCATTGCAGCGAGGCGCTGTTCGTGTTCATCGAGGAGGAAGACGGAGCGCTTGAAATCGATGAGGCTATTGAGTTTTTTCGCTTCTTCACGGGAACGACTGTCGACTTCAAGTGACATCTTTCCCAGGGTGACACCCGGGATATCCTTGACCAGGGAAGGGTCCGAGATGCGGAGGATGAGGCGGTGGATACGCCACCACCTTTTGACAAGTTCGGCATGTTCGATCTCCTTGTAGGGAATATCGATGGTCTGCATCTCTCCCTTGCCTCCGGTGAACACGTTGCCTTTAAGTCGCCAGTTGATTTCCACGTGATCGGGAAGAAAGCAGATCTTTCCCAGCACTTCCTCGCGCCCGAGGGGATCCTGGGCGGGAATGCGAAACTGGATGTAGAGCGGGTCGGTACTGAGCATGGCAGGAAAGAGCCTGGAGCCCGTAGCGACAGAAAAAGCCGAGCCTGCAAAACGCAAGCCCGGTCCTTAAAAAATTCTGGGGCAGGTGACGACCGGAGAGGTCGCGGTCAGTTGACGGAGACGGCCTCCGCACCGGTTTCGCCGGTTCGGATCCGGATCGCTTCTTCGACGCCCGAAATGAACACTTTCCCATCGCCGATCTTGCCGGTGTTGGCGCTCTTAACGATGGCTTCCGCGACCGAGTTGGCCTCTGCGTCGTCAATGACCACTTCAATTTTGACCTTGGGAAGGAAATCAACGGTGTACTCACTACCGCGGTAGATCTCGGTGTGGCCTTTCTGGCGCCCGAAACCCTTTACTTCGGTAACAGTCATGCCCTGCACGCCGATCTCGGCCAAAGCCTCTTTGACCTCTTCTAGTTTGAATGGCTTGATAATCGCTTCAACTTTCTTCATGAACGCACTTGTGTTGTGGTCTAGGTAGCAATTCCTAGCAATTCCCGTGCCAATTGACCAGTGGAAGATATCCAGGTGAGGATCTGGCGGATCAAGGCGGGGGAATCTGCCTGTAAATGAGCCGGAGATAGCGTTGCGGGAGGTCAAGCGGAACGCGGAATCCATCGGGGAGCGGCTCCACGCCCCGCCTGGTCCAGTTGCGGAGGTCGGAGGAGGTCTCGGCGTGCACGCTTGTAAAGGCTGGGAGAGTCTGGTGTGGGAAGTCGATGCGCAGGAATTGGCCCTCCCGCCGATAGTTTGGCATGGGGCGGGAGTGTGCGGCAGCCGGATCGCTTTGCCAGGCGTACTCTTCTGAATTGATTGCCCCGTCGAGATCAAAGTCCTCATCCGGCCCATTGGCGGAGTGCGGGCCCAGGTGGGTGACCGCCCACTGGCCGTAGGGGGTATCCGCGATGGTGATCACCGCAGAGGCTACTCCCTGGGGGGCGACGAGATCCGGGTCGAGAGAGATCTCAAGGGTTTCGGTGCCTTCCGCCTCGTTGTCCTGCAGAGGGCGAAAAGACAATTCCAACAGCCTCTGGCCACTTGGGAGGACGATATTGTCGAAGGGCCGGGTGTCCACCCCGGGAGTAGCGCTTCCAGCGGTCAGGATGGGGAGAGGGAAGTCGCCTGCGAGAGGCAGCGGAGTTGAGAAGGTGAGCCGCGCAATGCCGGTGGGCAGGAACTCGGAGGCCAAGGTATTGCCAACTTCGAGGCGGACGATGGGCCTAGTGTTAGCGCAGGTTGCGGTGCTCACCACTACATCGTCGAGATACCAGCCCTCTTCCGCGTCGGAAGTGTCGTGACCCAGCTTCCAGCGGAACCGGATCGCCTCGGAGGCGAGGGCGGGAGGGATTCTGATCACGGTGGTGATCCAGCCCAGAGATCCCGACCAAGCTCGACGGTTGGGGAGGGGGTTTTGGTAGGCTTCGCTCAATGTGCGGTTATAGGATCCCTGGGCGAAGACTGCGCCAGCTTCTTCGATGTCCTGCCATTGGCCTCCATCAAGGGAGATCTCCAGGACGCCCCCGTCAAATCCCACCCCGGGGCTGAAGGCACTGGCTTCCGTGTCCACGAAGTGCTGGAAGCGCAGGGTGCCGCCCTCTGATCCAATAGTTATGGGAGGGGAGATCAGGGTGGAAGTGCCCCGGTTGCGTGGGGTCCCGGCAAAGACCGAAAACGGCCCTGAATGATGCCGCGTAGCGGAGCGCGCCCAACCGGTTCCGGCGCGTGAGGTATTGGCGATCCACCTGGAGGGGAGGGATGGCCCCGCGGCAGCGTCGAAAGCTTCGCCGAAACGGCGGGAAACATCACCGAGTTCCAGTCGGATGGGAAAAGAGCGGGAGAATCCGCCAGCAGCGGTCACAGCGAGCTCAAGATTGAAATGGTCCCCGCAATGCCCATCGAGAGAGAGGATAAAGCTACGGGAGGTTGTGGCGTGATGGGTAAGGGTGCCGTAGTTCCGGGTGCTGGTGAACCCGGTGAAGTTGGTGGGTTGGCCGGGGGCCGAAAGAGTGGCGCTTACGTTTTGGCCAGCAATGCTGCCGGAGTTGGAAAGCTCGATCTCAAGTTCGATGGTTTCGCCCGGTTCGATGAGGCCATTGGCGGGGGCGTGCGATTCGGAGGCAATACGGATTGCGCCGGGACCGATGTCCACAGCGGGGGCCAGGATTGTCACTTCCAACCGGTAGAGCTGGGCCGAGTTGGTGTTGTCGCCTGCTATTCTCAGGAAGTGGTTCCCCCCTGCGGGAACAGTGAACTGGTTGAATTCCTCGGGGCTCCCGGCGGGGGCGTTGTCGGCGCTGGCCAGGACCTGTCCGGTGTGGTCGAGCAGGGCGAGGGCGAGATCGTGAATGCCGGATGAGTCGAAGGTGTGGCCGGCGCTGCACCCCTGCTCCTGTTCTTCTCCTTCCGGATAGATCCTGTCGCTCGGAATGACTCGCGCGGTCAGGCGAGCTCCGGGAGGTATGGAAATGGCGTAGTAGTCCACGTCTGAATTGTCGTCAATGCTGAGCCACTGGAAGACGAAGGGAGAGCCAGCGGTCACTTCCAGGTTACGGGCGTGCTGAATGGAATCGTTGTCGCGTCTGCTCCCGTGCTGTTCGAAGGGGTCACCATACCAGCGCTGAAGGGTGTAGATGTCATCGAACTGCATGCCGCGAAACCCTGTGTTGATAAAGGGTTCAAGGAGCTTGGTCTGGTCGATCGGGCATACATGCTCCAGACCGATTCCGTGACCATGTTCGTGGGAGATCGTATTAACGAGGCGCCGGGAATTACCGGAAAGGTCCTCAAACCAGCCGTCACTGGTATCGATCACCATATCGCCGTGGTTGGGAAAGAAATTGTAGGCAAGGGTGGCTCCATCTCCGTCGATAGGGTGTCCGCACAGGCGGAGGTCTCCACGTACGCCGGACTGCCCCGGATTGAGTCCACTGATTGACCGGCCGTCGTCGCTGGGTTCATAACGGTAGGTGATCCCGGTCTGGGCTCCGATCGCATCGAAGAGATCGCGGAAGAGAGGAAACCACGGTTGATCTTCGGGGGCGCCGGTATTGCCCCCGTAGAGGGCGGCCAGGCGGCTCCGCAGGGAACTCGGGTCATTGCTGTCGCCGATGGCGGGATCGCTTGCAATGGGGGTTCCGTCGGGAACGATGCTCCAGGTGAGCGTAATGGGCTTTCCCTGCACGTTCTGTCCGGGCCCGTTGGTGGCGGTGCGGCTCCAGCGCTCGAAAAACTGATTGGCCTTGCGGCGCTTCTTGAGTGCGAGACCGGCCTTCTCTACCGCGTGATAGGCGAAGAGAGTGGGAAGCGGGGTATCCGGTGACCAGCAGCGGGCCAGCGGGGTCTCGCTGAAGAGGCGGTTGTCAGCGTAATGCAGGAGTTGTTTCCGCTGGTTTGTATCGAGGGCGAGATAGTCGGAGGGAGCAAGCCAGGGGCGCAGGTGCTCGACGATGATGCGGTGCTGGTTGCTCAGGGAGGAGCCCTTGAGGATGGCCTCCCATGAATCACCGGCGTGGTCCTCCGCCCGGGTGACCGGCTGGAGCGTCCAGACGATCAACCCAGTGATAATGGCGAGGCGAAAGAGACGGCGCATCGGGGACCGGGAGAGTTCAGGAGGGCGCTTCGGGAGGGCGCCGGATTACAGCATGGGCTTTCGAGAGGATCTACTATGTTCGACGTGATTTTGTGGCTGCCGGTTACATCGGGGAGCGAATGCTTGGCCCGAATGGAGCCCCTCCCCGGGAACGGAGCCGGGAAGGGATCAGCGAGGGGACGATGGAAGCGTCGATCTCTCCGACTACTTGTCCTTCTTCACGAAGAGACGCTTGCCCCCGTAGTCAATCATTGCGTTAAAGCGCTTGAGAAGGTCTCCGCCGATTGCGCCGATGGTATTGGCCGGGACGGCACGGAACATCTGGGCTACTGGAAGGATCTCAAACTCGTGGGAAGTTATGGTAACCTGTCCGGCCTTGAACTCTTTGACGGTGCCGCGCTTGGAGCGACTGGTCTTTCCGGTTTTGTCGGTGAAAGTGACGCGGCCCTCGGTGAGATTCATGCCGATTTCCTTGGCTGCGGCGGGATCAAAGGTGGACCAGCCCCGGCCGGGATCGAGCAGGAACTTGCCGTTCTTCCCATCAACAGTCACATTGACGAGAAAAGTGCTTTCCACCACCGTGAGGTCAAGGGCGCTGTATCCCATCTGGTCGAGGACTTCGGGCAGCTTGGCGGTCTTGAGGTTGAAGATGGCATCGGGTTCCCAGAAATCGAGGAAGCGCTGGTCGGATTGGCTGACGCTGGCGGCCTTGAGGTTGAAGACCTTCCCTTCGGGGTTCTCCACCTTGTAGGTCTCGTCGTCGATGCGGGCGAGAACCTTCAGCTTGAGAGTTTTGTCGCCCCGGGCGGAGGTGAAGGTGTGGAAATCCTTGAGATCACTCTTTTTTTCTGCGGGTTCCTCTTTCTTCTCCTCCTCGGAGTCCTCATCTTTTTCGTCGGCGGGAGCGGGGGTGGTCATCCAAGCGAGGAGCAGGAGGACGGCCAGGAAGCGGGAGAGGGAGGTCAGCATGATCGTTAATGGTGGGGTTGTTTGGCTTGAGGGCCAGACAAAAATACGGAGGGAGTTGCGGCAGTCTATTGCGCAGCGGTTCCGCTTGGTGTCCAGAATGATAACCGTGATCGGGGAGGTCTGCGCCCATGATTTTCAAGCACTCCGAGCAAATTCTCAGGCAAAATTCTAAAATGAAATCTTCGTAAGCAGAACGCTTCGACGTTGCGGGGACCGTGGGTGAGCCTATGCTGGAGAAAGAGCGCATACCATGGCCGGGTCGTTTGTTCACCTTCACCTACATACGGAATACTCGACCTTGGATGGCGCGATCCGCTGCAAGGATGTTGCCGCGAAGGCGGCAGAACTTGGAATGCCGGCAGTGGCGATGACCGATCATGGCAACCTCTACGCTGCGATCGAATTCTACGAGGCAGTGAGCAAGCAGGGGGTGAAACCGATTCTGGGATGCGAAATCTATCTGGCCCCCGAGTCGATGGAGCACCGGAAGGAAGTCCCCGGCCGTAAGCGCGCCACCCATCTCACTCTCCTTGCGGAGAACAACACGGGCTGGGAAAATCTCGTACAGCTTGTCACCAAGGGCCACCTGGATGGAGCCTATTACGGGAAACCGCGGGTCGATCGGCAGGAACTGCGTAAGCATGCAGAGGGGATCATCTGCCTGAGCGGTTGCATCGCGGGACCTGTCAACGAATGGCTCCTCCAGCGGCAGCCTGACAAGGCGCGCGAGATGCTGGAAGAGCTGAGCGAGATCTTCGGTCAGGACAACCTTTACGTGGAGATCCATGACCATGGTCTGGAAGCACAGCACGAGGTGAATCCCCAACTGATCAAACTTGCCCGTGAGCTCGATCTCAAGCTGGTTGCGGCCAACGACGTGCACTTCATGTCACGGGACGATCACGAAGCTCACGACGTGATGATCTGCATCGGAACAGGCAAGCTCGTCTTTGACGAAAAACGCATGCGCTATCCGGCGGAGGTCTATTTCAAGAGCGCGGAGGAAATGCGGGAAGTCTTCCAGGACATTCCGGAAGCCTGTGATAACACCCTTGAGATTGCGGAGCGTTGTAACGTAACGCTCAGCCTGGATGCTACCAGCTCGGAGAAGTATCCCAACTTCGAAGCGCCGGGAGGCATGTGCCGTGATGCCTATATCCGCCAGCAGTGCTTCGAGGGTCTGGAAAGGCGCTACGGGAAGGAGAGGGCGGAGAGTGACCAGAATCTACGCGAGCGCCTGGAATACGAGATCCAGACCATCAACGATCTGGAGTTCAACAGCTACTTCCTGATTACGGCGGACTTCATCAACTGGGCCAAGGAGAATGGCATCCCGGTTGGCCCTGGCCGGGGATCGGCGGCGGGCTCACTGGTGGCCTACACCCTCGGGATTACGGACATATGTCCGATCCGCTTCGGGCTTCTCTTCGAGCGCTTTCTGAATCCCGAGCGGGTGAGCCCGCCCGACGTCGACATCGACTTCTGCCAGACGCGTCGCCCGGAGGTGATTGATTACGTTCGGGAAAAATACGGGGAACGCTGCGTCTCGCACATTATCACCTACGGCACCCTGGGGGCCAAGAGCGTGATTCGCGACGTGGCCAGGGTGATGGGGGTGAGCTATGGGGAAGCCGATCATATTGCCAAGATGATCGAGGCCCGCCCCGGGGTAAAGTTACAGGAGGAGTACGGGGACAAGCCTGAGCTCAGGCAAACCATAGAGAACAGCGCCACTTATCGCGAACTGTGGGACTACGCGGTCAAGCTGGAAGGATTGACCCGCAACACCGGGGTGCATGCTGCCGGAGTGGTGATTGGAGACCGCCCCCTGGATCAGCACGTTCCTCTTAGCCGGGGCAATGAAGGAGAGGTGGTGACGCAGTACGACATGGGGGCCATCACGGAAGTAGGCCTTCTCAAGATGGACTTTCTCGGACTCAAGAACCTGACCGTGATCCAGGAGGCGTCGGACTTCATTCGCGCGGAGGATCCAGACTTCGAGATTCACAAGGTTCCGCTCGACGACCAGCCCACACTCGATCTGCTCAACCGTGGTGAGACGATGGGGGTATTCCAGCTTGAGTCGGGTGGGATGACGGAGACCTGCCGGCGCTATGGGATCCGACGCATCGACGATATCATCGACCTTCTTGCGCTTTACCGTCCCGGGGCCATGCAGTTCATCAACGAGATGATCGAGGTAAAGGAAGGCCGCAAGGAAGTGGAGTATGAGCATCCGCTGCTTGAACAGGTGTGTGGAGATACCTACGGCGTGATGATCTATCAGGAACAGGTGCAGAATGCGGCCAAGCTCCTGGCCGGGTACACGCTGGGAGGGGCGGATATTCTACGCCGTGCAATGGGCAAGAAGAAGCAGGCCGAGATGGACCAGCAGCGCGCCGCCTTCGTGGAGGGGTGCAAGTCCGAGAACGACATTGAGGAGGGCCGGGCCAACCGGATCTTCGACAAGATTGCGAGCTTTGCAGGATACGGGTTCAACAAGTCGCACTCGGCTTGCTACGCACACATTTCCTACTGGACAGCTTACCTGAAGGCAAATTTCCCGGTTCAGTTCATGGCAGCGCTCCTCTCGAATGAATTCAGCAATACGGATAAGATCGGCGTGTTCGTTTCCGAATGTCACCGCATGGACATTGAGATCCTGCCTCCCGATCTGAATCGCTCCCAGCTGCGCTTTGCCCCGGAGGTGATCCGCAGTGGGAAATTGGCGATTCGCTATGGATTGGCTGCGATCAAGAATGTGGGAGAAGGCGCCATGGCTCAGGCTATCGCCGAGCGGGAGGAGAACGGGGCCTTCCTGTCGCTGGATGATTTTGCGAAGCGACAGGACTCCAAGGTGGTTAACAAACGCATTCTCGAGAACCTTGTTCTTTCGGGAGCGATGGACTGGACGCGTGAAACGCGTGCCGGGATGTATGGTCGACTCGAGGAAGTCTCTGCCGCGGCCGGCGCAGCCCAGCGTGACAGGGAGAGCGGCCAGGAAGCGCTTTTTGCCGACGATGAACTGGCTGCCCCGGCGGCGCGGTGCAAAACGCCGGAGTGGCCTAAGGATGAGCGTTTGGAGAAGGAGAAGGAACTGTTGGGCTACTATGTAACGGGTCATCCCCTGGACAAATATCGGGTCCTGCTGAACTCGGATCGTTTCTGCAAGCTTGGCCTCCTGGATGATCTCGATTTGAGCGACCGACGGGCTCGTTTCCCATTTGCAGGGATGATCCGGAAAATCGAGCAGCGCCTTACAAAGAAGGGCAAACCCTTCGGGATCCTGGTCATTGAGGACTTCACCGGGAGCCAGGAGGTCCTTTGCTGGGGGGAGTCCTATACGCCGGCGCGCGATGCTGGAATCCTGGAAGAGGGCAAGATCATCGCCTTGAGGGGAGAGGTTTCGGTCGATGACCGGACCGAGAGTCGCAAGATCATGGGGAGCAGCCTAAAGGAGCTGAAACTCCGGCGGGATCGTAACGGGAAGAATGGAGGAGGCCCCTTGGAACTCTCGCTCTGGGTTTCGCGCAGTGGGGTGGAGGACCTGGAAGAGATCCAGGGTGTGCTCACATCTCATCCCGGGGAAACGCCAGTTCTGCTTCACCTGCAGAGTGGAACCGGGATGCGGGCCACCATCGAGTGCGGCGTGCAGTTTCGGGTCCAGAAGTCAGAAGCTCTGACTGCGGCCCTCGGCCGCTGGATGGACTGACCTCAAGGCTCGATAGCCACCCGGTAAAAGACTTTATCAAGTGGAGTCCCATAAGGATCCATCCACTCAAGGA
Organism: Roseibacillus sp.; assembly: GCA_022448985.1. GTDB lineage: Bacteria > Verrucomicrobiota > Verrucomicrobiia > Verrucomicrobiales > Akkermansiaceae > Roseibacillus_B. Next base: position 31,287 of record JAKVCR010000022.1, on the reverse strand, counting down.
ACCCGGTATCTCCCAGCCGGGGACCGCCCGGCAAATCTTCCCAGGTAGTGAGATTGAAAGAGCGCTGCAGGTTCAGGGGATAGATGTGTGATTCACTGAACTCCTCCCGGATGACGGGCAGGCCGGGCAAGGTCACGCGGAGCCCCTCCACCTGTTTTTCCAGGTCCAGAGGCCCCTCCCTGAACCGCCTTATTTCCTTCTCACTGTTGAGGAAGGGATTGAATCCAAGGGCCTTGAGATCGAGTTCATGTTCATCTGATAAGCCATCGCCGTCCCGATCCGTATGGCCGAGTTCGGGCTTCCGGACATAGAAGACATTTTCCTGGAACGGTATCTCAGTGACAGCGTTCTCCAGCGTCGCCAGGGAATCTGAATCGATCCCGTTCGGGAAGGTGCCAAAATGCTCGAAGGGATCACGGACGTGATCCATGACCTTCCTGATGGACGGGGAAAATGGCCCCTCGATCAGCTTCCAGGGTCCGAGTTGGCCGATTCGAAAGCGAGGCTTCGATGTTCGAGGATGAGTCAGGCACGAGAGCGCCGGCTTGTCCCATACCAAGTCTGGATTTTCCTGCAAAGGCGCAAGGGATTGCCCATCGAGCGGACGGGGATAGGGCTCGACTCCAGCCAGTTCCAGGGCAGTGGGTAAAAGATCAACCAACCCTACCTGACGATCACAGAATCGACCTTCCGTCGTCATGCCCGGGTGATGAATCATCATGGGCACATGGATGCTCTCTCGCGAGTAGTTGCGCTTTGAATACAGATGCCTGTGTTCCATCAGGCTGAACCCGTTGTCGCTCACGAAAATAATGACCGTGTTGTCCCACAGATTGTTGCGATCGGCGAAATCGAGCAGGCGCCCGACATTGTAGTCCATCAATGAGACCGCACTGTAATATGCGTGGAACATTTCGCGGAGATCCTGCTCGGGGAGAAGAGGCCGGGTATCCCTCCATGTCCCATAGGTGTAGGCGTAGGTTGGCCAGTAGGCATTGTTGTAGGAACCGGGAGGATTCTCCGGCAGGGTGAAGGTGAGCGGGTTGTAGAGATCTGAGATGCTCTTGGGAACCACCCATGGCGTGTGCGGCATGAAGAATCCGGCTGCCACGAAGAATTTCTTGTCCTCCTCCAGGCATCTGTTCATGGCGGCAAGGGCTCCCGTTGCAGTCACTCCGTCGGTAAACTTGGCCGGATCACCTTCATCGTAGATGAGGAAGTTCGTGTCACCGCTGATTCCCTTGTAGCCACTGAAATCCCGGAGCGAACTCAGGATGCCGTCGGTTGACAGCGACCGGGGAATCAACTCATCCCATCGCTCCCTTCGTTCATAGTGCTCTACCTTGCCGTAGCTCCCGGTCCAATATCCCTGGGACTTGAAGCACTGGGACATCCACATCCGCCCCGGGACCACATTTTCCCCATTGGCCTCGTTTCCTCCTGCGCCGTGAATCCCAAGGCTCCAGGGATGCAGACCGGTCAGGAAGGATCCGCGCGATGGGGCACAGAAAGGATACTGGCTCAGGCAATTCCTGTAGGTGACCGAGCGTTGCGCCAGTCGCGTCAGATTGGGCGTAATTGCATCCGGATCTCCCAGGGGGGCAATCCGGCTGTTGAGGTCATCGGCGATGATCAGGAGAACGTTGTGAGGTTCGTTCGCCTCAATGGTCAGGGCGCCGAGCAAGAACCCGGGGCACAAGAGAAAACCCGTAATTTGGCCACGTTTCATTCCGATCCGTGGCACGATAGTAAAGAAATCTTAACCTTTAGTCCATGCTGTTTCAGGGGCGGGCCCTCTCAGCACGGAGGCGGTAGAACATATGCGCGTTTTCCGGGTCAGGAGCCACCTGCATCAGGAGGCGACTTCCATCCCCGGCCGGATCCGGATCAGCCACGGATATCCTTGGATCGCTTGCGGGAAGAGCGGTCCAAGTTTCCAGGTTGCGGGAATACTCGACGAAGAGAAAGACATCAGTTGCAGCGGTGTTACGGTAGAACTGCATGTAAGGCAGCTCCGAGTCAGCCCGGAAGACGGGAGACATGGGTCCGCCACTTGGAGCCAGGGCGGACGAGGTGGTTGCAAACTCGACCAGATTTGCGAGGTGATCGCCATCGGGATCCTGCAGGGCACCCCGGCTGCCGGGAGGCAGGTTGTCGGTGGCCCATTGGTCGTAGGCTGGAATGTAATACAGGAGTTCCTCCCTCGCGGTGCGGGTCTCCACTCCCCGGGTGACAGAAAGAGGGAGAGACATCGGTCCCAGGTTGAGCTGGTCGTAGACAATGGCGGCGAGCCCGCTGAATCCGAAGAACCTGTATGGAAGCCCGAGGGGGGGAGCGATAAAGGTGGCAGTCTGCTCATCCAGGATGGTGACCGACTCAATGAGTCGCCCATCTAGATGAAACTGGGTGGGGGCCTGCAGGTTGGCATTATCCACCACTCCGCGCGCGGTTATCCCGATTGCATACTTTCGTTTGAAGTATTTGTGAATTCGATCCATGCCGACTCCGGTCGAACTGCTTTGCAGATTGGAGAAGACCATCAACTCGGCCACATCCGCCGTCATGTAGTGGGAGGCTCCCTCAAATCGGCGGCCAGTGCCGATCGCAGTGATGTTGCCATCGTATGCCCTCTTGACTCCGTAGACGCGCCATTCGGTAGTCCGACCTTGCCTGACGTTGTTGGTTTCCCTCCGGCCATCTCCAATGCTGAGGAGTCGTCCCTGGGGATCGTGGGAGGGGTGGGATTTGATAACGGCGAAGACCGTCAGACCTTCATTTACCGAGTTTGGGAAATCGTGGATATGAAGATAGTCCGCACCATTGAAATCGGCGGCGGGCAGTCCGTTGACCTGATCGAGTCTCAGAACAGGCTGTCTGGTGGGGTTCGGTTGGGTAAGGGTGACGCCTTGTCCGCTGTTTTCCCATGTACCGATGCGCTCTCGATCCTTGAGCTTTTCTGCCAGTCGGTTACCGGAAACCCACACCTGTAGTTCGCTATCAAGGAACTCGGGAAAGTAATCGTAGATGATCGATGGGTCGGACGTTGATTGCCGGTTTCGGTCTCCGAAGGACAGGTAATAGCCCGATTCATCGAGGTGACTGAATCTCGTTGGCAGTGGAGAATCTTCCCCATACTTCACCCAGAGCAGCGTGCACCCGGAATTCGCTCCTGATTCCACCCAGTGTTTCAGTTCCCGTCCCGTTTCCCAGTGCAGCACCCGTAAATCAGAGCAATCGTGCTTCATGCGATTCCTCTCGATGTGCTCCCTGCTGTTGAAAATAACGGGGACGGGAGCGCTGCTCAGGTCATCTCCGGTGACATTCTCCATCCGAAGTGGGACGGTCCAGAGCGTCGATCCAAAGCCCTGTCCCGAGATGGTATGGCGCGAGCCCCCGGAGGGGGTAGTGGAGGTGAGGTCAATTGAATCTATCGAAATGGAAGAACCGTTGAATTCGACGGTATCGCCATTGTTTTGATAGAGAACACCATCAAGAGAGAACTCCACGGGCATCACCCCGGTGAGGTTTTCTTCTTCGATCCTGAAGTAGGCCTCGCCGGTGTGAGTTTCAGTGGAGTAGACGAGCCGGTGGTCACCAAGGGTCACTGTGCCCAGTCGAGCAGTGAACTCTCTCGGGAGGATTCTTCCCTCCGGCATGCCGGCAGCAACGAGGTAGCGTTCGCCATTTGGTTTCTTCAGCAGGGAGAACCGGAGTTTCTTGGTGTCCCTGGGGCGAATAATGGCTCCGGCGCTCCAGTGAGGGTTGGAGTCACCGTTGTATTCAAGCGCACCGACATCCGGGGCGCTGCCATGAAACCCGTCGGTAATACCCGGGATGATTTCACCAGCATCGATGGCCCCGGCGGTGTCGAGTAATGCGAAGTTTCCGGTAGGGGCTGAGACGAAGAGGGAACTGTCGGCGGTGTTGCCGGGCCAGCGTGATTCGAATTTGCCGATTGTCAGGAAATTGCTGCGGACGATGTGGGGATCGATCTGGGCGCCGAATTCCCTCACCTCGCTACAGATGTTGTTGCGGATGTCGATTCCACCGATGCTTCCCCTGTCGGCGATATGAATCTGGCCAAGGACGGTGTTGTTGTAGACCCGCTGCATGCTGTTGCGATAGTTGACCTGTTCCGAGTCGAGAGCCCAGAGCATGAGACTGAGATTCGGGGCGGACATGCCCCAGATGAGATTGTGGTGGATAAAGACATTGGAGGGGCTCGTATCCATCCGGATGCCGCGCCCACCTCCCCACACCAGGCGGGTTGCTCCGTTTTCGTCCGTGAATTCAGGATTCCGGCGGGCGACATTGCTGTGAACCCAGTTGTAGGCGACCTCCATGCCCCGCAGGTCTCCATCGTAGTTGGAGTTGAGGCTGGCGGCGTCGGTCACCCGTTTTCCACCATGATAGCAGTGGTTGTAGTTGAATTTGCCGCGGGGAGAATACATGTGGATATTCTCCGCCTGGTTTCCGAAAACGGTATTATGGTGCACGTTGATGTCAGAACTCTTCCAGGAGGAAATGGCATAGAGCATGCAATCCCGGATCACATTGTGGGCGATTTCGGTATGGGTTCCGAGGGTGAGGACCCCTCCTCCGTATGTGGAGTCAACCCGGCTGTTGAGGACCTTGTGTCCGTAACCCTTGAGCCAGATTGCCGCCCGGCCTGTTTTCAGGGTATTGAGGCCGCTCCCGCAGTAGCGGAGAGTGAGATCGTCCATGACGATCAGGGAGCTTGAGACAGGACATACAATTCCTGCACCCAGAAAAGTGAGTCCCCTGATGTGGATGTGGCTCGCCCAGTTCAGGTCGAAGGAGTATTCGCGGTTCTTGATTTCGATTCTGTGTTCTGCAGGAGAATTTCCGCCCGGGGCCCAGAGGTAGAGGGTGTGGGGTGGGCCGTTTACTCCTTCGATATCAAAAAAGTACTCTCCTTCCTCATCCAGTGCATTGAGATGATTCCAGAGAAAGTAGGGATCGGCCTTGGAGGCAAATTGACTGGGATAGGGGAAGGGGCGGTAACGGAAGGTGACGGAACCAGTGTCGGAGGCGGTGACAAAACCAGAGTCCCGGAACACACCTCCGCCGGGGCTGGTATCAATCCGGGCTCCGACCCAGGCGTTGGGTTCCGAACCGGGCAGATCCACGTCATTGTAGCTGGCGGTAAAGAAGGCTCCCTCATAAGGAGGCTTGGGTGCGCCGGATGTAGTGTCGTGGGTGGCACTTTCAGGGGAAGCCATGCGTTCCCAGTCAAAGTCATAGGCGGAGGGAGCGTTTGGCCAGCGGGCAATTTTCTGGATCGCTCCGTCGATGAGGATGGCGGACTCACCGGGAGTCAACCCGTGTTCGGGGGTGAGTTGGATCTTGTAGATGGCTCCACTGTGCCTTTCCCACTGCCCGGTCCCGTTAACCCCGGGTTCAATTGGATCGAAGCCCGAGATTGTGACCGGGTGCGGTCCCGATCCGTCGTCATAGGGTTTGTAGGTAATCGGCGCGGAGGCAATTGCCCTGCTCCGGAATCTGACAGACTCGCGATAGACTCCCTTGTGCAGGTAGACCGTGTCTCCCGGTTTGGTTTGTAGTTCGGTGTGAGCAATCGTGGCAAATGGCTGGGCCAGGGTGCCGGGGTTGGCATTGTCACCCACGGGAGGGTGAGCTACGTGAAACTCTCTTTTCGCTGCAGCCGAGAAGGAGAGGATGCCAAGGATCGAGAGGGTGCAGATGGGTGTTTTATTGGTGAACATGGGTTGTGAGGAGAATCGGGGTCGAATTCGCTCTAATGAAGGGTGGTCAATCTTTTTATAAAAACAACGTAATGTCCATAAATTTTTACTATTAATAATACCTTATTAAAGTGAGTTCCTAGGTGTGTGAACCCCTGTTTTCGCTTGGCACCCCGGGCGGGCCACCCAAGCTATGCCACCGTCTTCGCCGGGAAATTCATGCCTAGGCATCTCTATTCACTCGATGTTGCCCGCGGAATCGCGGCCCTCTCAGTGGTTTTGTGGCATTGGTCCCATTTTCCGTCCACGGGGGGATCGGGGGTGGAGCCTACCTGCAGTGAGGGCCCCCTTTACGGCCTGTTCTTCCTCTTTTACGAGCGAGGGGCCCTGGCGGTAGACTTCTTCTTCAGTCTCTCGGGCTTTGTGTTTTTCTGGCTCTATCGCGACAGGCTGTTGCGGCGGGAGGTAGGAGGCTGGGACTTCTTCGTATTGCGGTTCTCCCGCCTGTATCCCCTTCATCTCCTCACTCTTCTGGTTACGGCCGGGTTGATGTGGGGGCATTTTCGCCTGACGGGGGAAGCCTTTATCTACCCCCACAATGATCTCTATCATTTCGGGTTGCAGCTGGGGATGATTTCGCATTGGGGATTGCAGGAGGGACATTCTTTCAATGGCCCCATCTGGTCGGTCTCAATCGAGATCCTGCTTTATGCCCTGTTCTTCCTCCTCTGCCGCATGCGCTTTACCCGCCTCTGGCAACTTGTGGGGGCTGTCGTGCTGGGCGGATTAATGAAGGAGCTGCTTTATCCTCCGCTTGGCCGGGGAATCTTCTCCTTCTTCCTCGGTGGCGTGTGCTATCATATCCTCAGTAGCCCCGGGCAGCTTCTGGCGAGGGCGGGGATGCGCAAGTTCCTCTATGGAGCCACGATTTCGGCGTGGCTTTTTGCCCTCGGTTCCACGGCGTTCGAGTTGGGGACGAGGGGAGTAGAAAGCGTGCCGTTCCTTGAGGCGCGGCCGGTGTTGGCGGGAAAAGTGATCGATAAGCTGGCATTTTATTATGGTGCTGGCGTTCTCTTTCCACTGACCATTCTCAGCATGGTGACCCTGGAGCGTGAGCGGGGAGGATTGGGCAGGCGATTTTCGTTCATCGGGGATATAAGTTACTCGTCCTACCTCCTGCACTTTCCGCTGCAGCTGGCCTTTGTCCTGCTTTTCACAGTATCGGGCTGGTCCTTCGCATTTTTCGGCAATCCCCTCTCGCTGGTCCTGTTCTATGCCGCCCTGATTCCCGTCTCCCTTGCCTCCTACCGCTGGTTTGAGCGCCCCATGCAACGATTCCTGCGTAAGCGGATGTCCAGGGGAGATCGTCAACCCAAAGGGGCGGGGTAGTTCAAAAAAATTTGAACAAGTGGGCGCCCTGTGCTCAAGATTGGGCGTGTCCGAAGGTGTTTCCCACAGTCTTGCAGAGATCGAGAAACAGGTAGTCTCCTTATTTGCGGATGGAGTCCGAGTGGCGGGATTGCCCCGTTCCATCGGAGAGATCTACGGGTTGCTCTTCATTTCCGAGAAACCACTTTCCCTTGATGACCTGGTAGAGCGCCTTGGCATTTCCAAGGGCTCTTCCAGTCAGGGCCTCAAGTTCCTGCGAGCGTTGGGAGCGATTCGGGAAGTGGAGGGAACCGATGCACGGAGAACGTATTTCCAGGCTGACATCGAATTGAAGAAGCTGGTGGGCGGATTCATCCGGGAACAGATGCGTCCCCACATGGAAAGCGGGAAGGATCGACTCAAGGCACTTGAGGATGAAGTTGGGAAGGAAGCGGATCCCACCCGGCGTGCCTTCTATGACGAGCGGGTAAAGAAGCTGGAGCGCTGGTTGAAGCAGGCCAAGCTCGTCCTTCCCCTGATTCAGCGGGTGCTTGGAGAATAACGATGGCGGAGGAACCAAGAGAGGAAGCGGCGTGGTATTGTCTGCGGACGCAGATCAAACGCGAGCACGTGGCTGCCGCCTCGTTGCAGGAGTTGGGAGAGATCGAGGTAGTTTGCCCGCGGCTGCGCTACAAGAAAGTGACGCGCCGTGGCAAGATCTGGTGGGTGGAGCCGCTTTTTCCGGGCTACCTGCTCGCGCGCTTCGTACTGGCAGAGCACGAGCGGGCAGTCAGCTATGCCAAAGGGGTGAGTCGCATTCTGCGATTCGGTGAGCGCATCCCCACTGTTCCTGCCCGCTTTGTTGAGGATCTCCGGGCCGAATTGGCCCGGGCCGAGGAGGGGGAGGAGCTCATTACCCTCCAGCCGACAGCGGAGCCGGGCGATGAAGTGGAGTTGGCAGAGGGCCCCTTGCAAGGAATGACCGGGACGGTGATCGAAGTGCGCCCGGCAGAGGAACGGGTGCGAATTTTTGTTGAATTCCTTGGGCAGAACCAGCCGATCGATGTGGATCTCTATGCGCTGCTTTTGCCGCGAAAGCCTCTTCCCCGGCAGGAAGAAACTAATTAGGCAATCATAATAAGTTCATTTTTTTCTGAATTCGTTCAATTTTTCTTGAACCTATTCTCTGATTGGGTGTCTCTCCCCATCAACATGCGGCCGGTGAGCCACTTATTCACACCGCTCCAGGGAGATGACGAGGGTTTTGACCTGCCAGGTGGTCAAGCGACCAAGGGCGGCAGCTTGGGTAGGAGGCCAGGGGGGGCAGCGAAGTTATTCACACCCTATTGAGAAAGATCCGTGAAACTCTTCATCGCAGGACACCGAGGCATGGTGGGTTCTGCCTTGGTCCGGGCAGCGGAAGCCAAGGGAGGGATAGAGCTGCTGGTGCGAACCCGTGCCGAGTTAGAGCTTTGTGACCAGCAGGCAGTGTCCGGGTTCCTGGCCGTCGAGCGTCCCGACCAGGTCATCATTGCGGCGGCGAGGGTCGGGGGAATCGGGGCCAATGTCGCCTTTCCGGCGCAGTTCCTCTACGAGAACCTGGCCATTGCCTCAAACCTTGTGCATGGGTCCTTTGAGGTGGGGGTGCCGCGGGTGCTTAATCTCAGTAGCTCCTGCATCTATCCGAGGGAGGCGCCGCAGCCCATGCCTGAGGACTCTCTTCTCACCGGTCCACTTGAACCGACCAACGAGTCCTATTCCGTGGCAAAGATCGCGGGGGTAAAGCTCTGCCAGCACTACCGCGCGCAACACGGAGTTCTCTTTCACTCGGCGGTTCCAACGAATCTGTATGGAAGGGGGGACAACTATCATCCTGACCACTCGCATGTAGTGGCGGCCCTCTTGCGGCGCTTCCATGAGGCGAAGGAGAATGAGGACAGGGAGGTGGTGATCTGGGGAACGGGTTCCGCCCGGAGGGAGTTCCTGCACGTGGACGACCTGGCCCAGGCATGCTTGCATCTGCTCAAGTGTGATGAGCCGCCCGACTGGGTTAATGTTGGATGCGGAAGTGATGTGAGCATTCTTGATCTGGCTACCACGATTGCCGGGGTGGTGGGTTTCCGTGGGGAGATTGTGACCGACCCTGCCAAGCCGGATGGCGCTCCCCGCAAGTTGTTGGAAGTGGCCAAGTTAAAGAACCTTGGATGGGAGCCGTCCATCTCTCTGGAGGAAGGCCTCCGGGACACGTATCAGTGGTTTCTGCGGGAAGTGGAGTCAGGATCCCTCAGGGTTCTTCGGTAGGCCGTTAAATTCATGAAACGCGCGTTGATTACAGGAATCACTGGTCAGGACGGATCCTATCTTGCCGAGCTCCTGCTGGAGAAGGGGTATGAGGTTCACGGTCTTGTCCGGCGGGCCTCCAGTTTCAACACCGGGCGCATTGATCACCTCTACCAGGATCTCCATGAAGATGGGGTGCGGTTGAACCTGCACCATGGGGACCTCACCGACGGGACCAGTCTTGCCCGCCTCCTTCACGGGGTTGCTCCGGATGAGATATATAATCTTGGAGCACAGAGCCACGTGCGGGTGAGCTTTGATGAACCGGAATATACCGGCGAGGTTGTTGGCCTGGGAACGCTGCGCCTCCTGGAAACCATTCGCAACACCGGCCTGATCGACTCGGTGCGATACTATCAGGCTTCCTCCTCGGAGATGTTCGGTAAGGCACAGGAAACCCCGCAGAATGAGCGGACCCCCTTCTGGCCGCGGTCACCCTACGCGTGCGCCAAGGCCTACGGTTACTGGCTGACGGTGAACTACCGGGAATCGTATGGGTTGCACGCAAGCAATGGGATTCTCTTCAATCACGAGTCGCCGCGCCGGGGGGAGACGTTTGTGACGCGTAAGATCACGAGGGCCGCCACCCGGATTAAGGTTGGCCTCCAGAAAAAATTGTATCTTGGCAATCTCGATGCCAAGCGGGATTGGGGCTACGCCAGGGAATATGTCGAGATGATGTGGCTCATGCTGCAGCAGGATGTTCCAGATGACTATGTAGTTGCTACCGGTGAAACGCATTCGGTCCGGGAGTTTGTTGCGGAGACCTTCAGTTATCTCGGGCTCGACTGGGCAGAGTTTGTTGATCACGACGCCCGCTACGAGCGGCCTGCGGAAGCCGAGGCCCTGGTGGGAGATGCAACCAGGGCCCGGGAAGCGCTGGGCTGGGAACCGAAGGTGAAATTCAAGGAACTTGTCCAACTCATGGTCGATGCCGACCTCGAGCTGGCGGAACGCGAGAAGAGGGTGCAGGAGGCCGGCGGGTAGGCCCTTGCATCAGAGGTGCCACTGCTGGCGAACACTACCTTACTTGAAGACCATTGCTCCTCATGGAGCGACCAATTTCTGGATGGCCGAGGCCATCCAGCACAACCAGAGAAACCAACATGTCGCAAAACCAAACAAAACGAATTCTAGTTGCCGGAGGCGGAGGCTTCATCGGCGGACATCTGGCCGGCTCACTGCTGGCGCAAGGCCATCAGGTGGTGGTCGCTGATATCAAGAGCCTGGACCAATGGTACCAGGCACACGAGAACGCGGAGAATCACGTTCTCAACCTGGAAGAAAAACAGGCCTGTTATCAGGTGATGGAGGGATGTGACGAAGTCTATAACCTGGCCTGTAACATGGGCGGCATGGGCTTTATCGAGTTCAATCGGGCCCTGTGCATGATCAGTGTGCTGATCAATACCCACCTTCTGATGGGAGCCCGTGATCTGGGAGTAAAGCGCATCTTTTACGCAAGCAGTGCATGTGTCTACCCCGATTACCGGCAGGACGACGCCGACGTGATGGCCCTCAAGGAATCGGATGCCTATCCCGCGCAGCCGGAAGATGGCTACGGGTGGGAGAAACTCTTCTCAGAGCGCATGTGCCAGAATTTCCACGAGGACTTCGGCCTCAATGTGCGTGTCTACCGCTTTCACAACGTCTACGGACCCTTTGGGACCTGGGTCGGAGGGCGTGAGAAGGCGCCCGCCGCTCTCTGTCGCAAGGTGATTGAGGCTGCTGACACGGGGAATCACGAGATAGAGATCTGGGGTGATGGGGAGCAGACAAGGTCCTTCATGTATATCGATGATTGCGTGAACGGAATCGCGCGGTTGATGGCCTCCGACCATGTCGATCCTCTCAACCTGGGACGGGCCGAACTGGTGAGTATCAACGGCCTCCTCGAGATCATAGAGGGAATTGCCGGGATCAAGCTCAAGCGTAACTACGATCTCAGTAAGCCGCAGGGGGTTCGTGGACGGAATTCGGACAACACTCTTATCAAGCAAACCCTCGGCTGGGAACCGGAGGTCAATCTCGCCACCGGGCTGGAGAAGACCTATCACTGGATCAAGGAGCAATACGAACGCCGTAAGCGCGGAGAAGTGGTGGTCGATTAACACAATCCGTGTCCGGCCTGATGAGATGAGCAAGGGAATGCCCAGCGAGATCGCGCGCGCCAATGTGCTTGGGGTAGGGATCAGCGCCCTGAATATGCAACTGGCGGTGGAGGAAATCCTGCGCGGTGCAGACCGCAGGGAATTCACCGGCTATGTCACGGTATCGGGGGTGCATGGTGTGATGGAGTCTTACCGCGACATGGAACTGAAGCGGATTCACAACCGCTCCTTTCTCTCCACTCCTGATGGCATGCCCATGGTGTGGATGGCGAAATGGAGCGGACACGAGGAGGTGGAACGTGTCTATGGACCGGATCTCATGCTGGAAGTGGTGCGCGTCACCGCGGGGACCGGACGGAAGCATTTCTTCTGGGGCGGCAATGAAGGGGTTGCGGAGGAACTTTCCGGGCGGATGCGGGAGAGGTTTCCAGGAACCGGAGTGGCGGGCACGTGCTGTCCTCCCTTTCGCCCCTTGACTGATGTGGAGGAGGCGGAACTGGTGGAGCATTTGCAGAAGGTGCGCCCGCATTTCTTCTGGGTGGGCCTGAGCACACCCAAGCAGGAGCGTTTCATGCACGACTTCCTGGCCCGGAATCCGGAACTCTGCAACGGATGGGACCATGGGCTCATCATGTTTGGGGTGGGTGCGGCCTTTGATTTCCACACCGACCGCGTGCGGCAGGCCCCTGCGATCATGCAGCGTTGCGGGTTGGAGTGGTTGTTTCGCCTCTGCTGCGAGCCGCGTCGGCTGTGGCGTCGGTATGCCGTCAATAATACCGCCTTCCTGAAGGCGATTCTCCCTCAGTTAATGGATCGCAGAGAGTATCCGCTTGAGAAATAAGGACAATGGATGAGATGCAAAAGGAGTCCAAGGCGCGGAGCCTGCTGAAGGCGGTGAGCTGGCGGGTGATCGCAACGATTACCACCATCCTGATTGCGTGGCTGGTCTACGGCGATATCAGGCCCGCCCTCGCCATCGGGGGGATCGAGTTCTTCGCCAAATTCCTTGTCTACTATCTGCACGAGCGTCTATGGCAGATCGTGCCCCGCGGGCGGATCCGCGAGGCAGTCAGCGGCTCATAAAACAGGTTCACTGCCCTTATGGCCGAAGCCAATATACACCCTGAATTCCATCGTTTCATGGGACGCGAGGCCAAGGAGCGGCTCCTCGCCCAGCGGGGGGTGGTGCTCTGGCTCTATGGCCTTTCCGGGTCCGGGAAGTCGACCATCGCGAACCTTACGGAACGCGCGTTGTCCGAAGAGGGACGTTTTACCGTCATTCTGGACGGCGATAATCTGCGTTCCGGACTCAACAGTAATCTGGGATTCTCGGATGAGGACCGGGCGGAGAACATCCGGCGCAATGCGGAGGTGGCGAGGCTCTTTGCGGAGCAGGGAATCATTACCCTCGTCTCGGTCATCACGCCACGCCGGGACCTGCGGGCCCTGGCCCGGGAGATCATCGGGGAAGACTTCCTCGAGGTCTTCATAAAGGCAGGGTATGCGACCTGTGCCGAACGAGACCCGAAGGGACTCTATGCCCGGGCGGAGGCTGGCCAGATCGGGCAGTTTACCGGCAAGGACAGCGGATTCGAAGAACCCGGAGACGAGGCCGAACTGGTGCTCGACACCGAGATTCACAGTGCGGAGGAGTGCGTCCGGACTCTTCTGGACCATCTCTCGAGCCGTTCGGAGCGTTGAACTGACCGATCCCATTCACGAAAGAGCGATATGCCTGACTACCATCTCAGCCACCTCGACCAAATCGAAGCCGAAGCCATCTTTGTGCTGCGGGAAACGGCAGCCCAATTTGAGAATCCGGCCCTTCTCTTCTCGGGGGGCAAGGATTCCATCGTGATGGCTCACCTGGCCCGTAAGGCCTTCTGGCCCGCGCGCCTTCCCTTCCCGCTGCTGCACATTGACACCGGTCATAATTTCCGGGAGACCATTGATTACCGCGATGCCTTCGCAGAAAAGCTGGGCGCCCGCCTGGTGGTGGGGTCGGTGCAGAAGTCGATCGACGAGGGACGGGTCCAGGAGGAAACGAGTGCCAATGCCTCCCGCAACAGCCTGCAGATCACCACTCTGCTCGATACCATCGAGGAGCACGGATTTGATGCCGCCCTGGGAGGCGGTCGGCGTGACGAGGAGAAGGCCCGGGCCAAGGAACGGTTCTTCTCACACCGGGATGATTTCGGACAGTGGGACCCCAAGAACCAGCGTCCTGAACTCTGGAATCTCTTCAACGGGCGTAAGCAGCAGGGGGAGCACTTCCGGATCTTTCCACTCTCCAACTTTACCGAGATGGACGTGTGGATGTACATGCAGCAGGAAGGCATCGAACTTCCCAGCCTCTACTACGCCCACGAACGTGAGACGGTTATCCGGAACGGTACCATCCTGGCGGTTTCCGAGTTCGTGCAACCGCGTGAGGGCGAGACGGTTGAGAAGAGGATGATTCGTTTCCGGACAATGGGGGACGCCACCATCACCGGGGCGGTGGAATCGAGCGCCGATACCATGGAGAAGATCATCGGGGAAGTGGCTGCTGCCCGGCAAACCGAGCGGGGCAACCGGGCTGACGACAAGCGCTCGGAGACGGCGATGGAGGACAGGAAGAAGGAAGGATACTTTTAAGAGAGCGGGACTAACACCTGAAATTCAATACACAGAGAATGGACCTACTTAGATTCACTACCGCCGGCTCGGTTGACGATGGAAAGTCGACCCTGATCGGACGCCTTCTCTACGATTCAAAATCGATTTTCGAGGACCAGCTGGAGGCGGTTGAGGAAAGCTCGCGGAAGAGGGGTGACGAACATGTCAACCTGGCCTTGCTGACCGATGGCTTGCGGGCCGAGCGTGAACAGGGAATCACGATTGACGTGGCCTACCGCTATTTCGCGACACCGAAGCGAAAGTTCATTATCGCGGATACACCGGGGCACACCCAGTACACCCGCAACATGGTGACCGGAGCATCCACTGCCAATCTGGCCATCATCCTGATCGATGCGCGCAAGGGAATAATCGAGCAGACCAAGCGCCATTCCTTCATCGCCAACCTGCTTCGCATCCAGCACGTGGTGGTGGCAGTTAACAAGATGGACCTGGTGGACTACTCGCAGGAGGTCTATGAGGATATTGTACGGGAGTACGAATCCTTTGCCTCCCGCCTCGATAGCATCATCGGCATTCAGACGATCCCGATCTCGGCCCTGGATGGGACCAACGTGGTAGAGCGCTCGGAGAAGACGCCATGGTACAAGGGGCCTTCTCTGCTCTATCATCTTGAGAACGTATACATCGGAGGAGAGGGCAACCATGTGGATCCGCGTTTCCCGATCCAATGGGTGATCCGGCCGCAGAGTGACCAGTGGCACGACTTTCGAGGTTATGCGGGGCGAGTGGCCGGGGGCGTATTCAAGCCGGGGGATGAGGTGGCGGTCCTGCCTTCGGGCTTCACCACCCGGGTGAAGGGAATTCATGCTCCTGATGGGGAGAAGAGTGAGGCGTTTTCGCCACAGTCGGTCTGTCTCACTCTGGAGGATGAAATAGATCTCTCCCGCGGGGACATGATAGCCAAGCCCAACAACCAGCCTGCGATCGGCCAGGATATCGACGCCATGCTCTGCTGGTTTTCGAAGACGCCGATGCGTCCGCGTGGGAAATATGTCCTGCGGCATACGACCAGGGAAACCAAGGCAATCGTGGAGGAGATTCGCTATCAGGTAGATATCAACACTCTACACAAGATCGAAGAGGTGGAGTCTTTTCAGTTGAACGAGATCGGGCGAATCAGGCTGCGCACAGCGGTGCCTCTCCTGCACGATGCCTATCGTCGCAACCGGCAGACCGGATCGTTCATCCTGATCGATCCCGGCACGAACGAGACGGTGGGAGCGGGCATGATCCTATAGCGAAGAGGAGATGAAGCAGGTAGATCAGACATTGGAGAAGATAGAGAGTGGCTCGGCCGTGATCGGGGTGGTGGGCCTGGGCTACGTTGGGCTTCCTCTGGTTCTCGGCTTCGTGGGCCGGGGCTTCCGGGTGATGGGCATGGATATTGACCAGAAGAAGGTTGAGGCCATCAGGGCAGGAGAGAGTTATATCGAGCACATTCCGAGTGGGCCTATTACGGAGGCGGTCAAGGGCGGGAAGCTGGAAGTAACGACGGATTTTTCAGAGGCCAGTCGCGCCGACGCGCTCATCATGTGCGTGCCCACCCCTCTTAACGAGCACTATGAGCCCGACCTCAGCTTTGTCATCAGCACCATGGAAAGTCTCGTGCCGCATTTGCGATCCGGGCAGGTGGTGAGCCTGGAGAGCACAACTTACCCGGGGACAACAGACGAGGAATTACGTCCGCTCATCGAGAACCGGGGACTGGCAGTTGGTGAGGACATCTTCCTGATCTATTCCCCGGAGCGGGAGGATCCCGGTAATCCCGATTTCTCGTCCACCCGGATACCCAAGGTGGTCGGGGGAATCACGGAGAACTGCGCGAAGGTGGGGCAGGCTCTCTACCAGGCGGTGATCTCGGATGTGGTCCCCGTGCGTTCTACCCAGGTGGCCGAGTTCACCAAGTTGCTGGAGAACATTTATCGGGCTGTGAACATCGGACTGGTGAACGAATTGAAAGTGGCCGCCGACCGGATGGGCATTGACATCTGGGAAGTTATTGAGGCCGCTGCCACCAAGCCTTTCGGGTTCAAGGCCTTCTATCCCGGACCAGGCCTGGGGGGGCACTGCATTCCCATCGATCCCTTTTACCTGACCTGGAAGGCGCGGGAGTATGGCGTACACACGCGCTTCATCGAACTGGCAGGAGAGATCAACAACAGCATGCCGCATTGGGTGGTCCAGCGCACGATGGAGGCTCTCAACGAGCGCTCCAAATCGGTGAAGGGCAGCCGCATCCTCCTGATGGGCCTGGCTTACAAGGAGAATGTTGACGACATGCGGGAATCGCCAACCTTTGATTTGATGGATGAGTTGGCTGACCTCGGGGCGGAGGTTGCCTACTACGACCCGCACATTCCTGAAATCATCCCGACTCGTGAGCATGCGCGTTGGACGGGGACCAAGTCGGTGGAGTGGACTCCGGCAAACATTGCGGGGTTCGATTGCATCCTCATTGCCACCAATCATCAGGTCTTTGATCTGGCTGGTCTCCTTGAATCTGCTGAACTTGTGGTTGATACCCGTAATGCCATTGCCAAGGCTGGCCTGACTCCGGCTGAGGGACAGGTGGTGAAAGCCTAGCAGGGCTGCAGTAAGTGCTGGAATGAACCCCCGAGACGCAGACTGATCCCATGAAGAACGAGTCGTTTCACAAGCTGATCAATGCGGTGGAAGATGCTCTTGAGCGTTTTCGAGGCGCGGCGGAGGAAAGCGTGTGTGAGGCCGCCGACCTCATTCTCAGGAGCGAGGGCAAGGTTGTCGTCACCGGGGTCGGGAAATCGGGAATTATCGGACACAAGACCGCGGCGACTCTGGCCTCCACCGGAACTCCCGCTGTTTTTCTCAACGCTGCCGAGGCCCTGCATGGGGACATGGGCGTGGTGTGCAGGGGAGACGTGGTTCTCCTCGTCTCCAACAGTGGAGAGACGGAGGAGCTGTTGCGCATGCTGCCCAGTTTGCGGGCCATCGGGGTGCAGACAATTGGTGTGCTGGGAAAACCGGAAAGCTCCCTTGCTGGGCACCTTGATCTTGTTATTCCGATCGAGATCGGGGAGGAGGGCGATACTCTCAACCTGGCGCCCATGTGCAGCACCGCTCTTACGTTGGTGGCGGGGGACACCCTGGCCGCGACCCTGCAGGCGGCGCGCGGTTTTGGAGAAGAGGAATTCGCGGTTCTGCACCCTGGTGGGGTTCTTGGCCGGCGCCTCCTCCTGAGTGCCTCAGACGTCATGCAGCCTCGCTCTCACGTGGCGGTCCTGGAGCAAAGCGCCAGCCTGGATGAGATTGTGACGGCTCTCACCAAGTTTCCGCTGGGTCTGGTTTGTGTCCTGGACGCAGAAGACCGGATTCTGGGTGTGATCACGGATGGGGATGTGCGGAGGGCCGTGATGAAGAAGTCCTACGAAGCCAAGGCGGATTCCATGATGACTACCACCCCGGTGACCATCAGGGGGGATGAGCGCCTGTCCCGGGTGCTTGAAGTCATGGAAAATCCGCAACGCAAGGTCTACGCGGTCCCCGTGACGGACGAAGTGGGGAGGTTGCAGGGAGTGGTGCGGATGCACGACCTCCTGGGATCCTGAGTGTGTTACCCGGCAGAGAGCGAGGGGATAATGAAAGTCGGAGTCATTGGAACAGGGCACTGGGGAGGAAACCTCGTGCGCAACCTGGCGGCCCTGGAGGTTCTCGCTGGGGTTGCGGACCCATTGGAAGTGAATCGGGCGAAGTCGGTGGCAGATGCCCCTGGAATTGAGACCTTTGAGAGTGCGGAAGAACTCCTGGCCGCTGGCTACGATGCAGTAGCCATTGCGACGCCGGCTGGCACGCACTTTGAAATCGGCCGGCAGGCGTTGGAGGCCGGAATCGATGTTTTTGTCGAGAAACCGATGACCCTTGATCCGGAGGAGGCACGTTGTCTGCACGAGCAGGCCCTGGCATCAGAGCGCATCCTGATGGTGGGCCATCTCCTGCTCTACCAGCCCGCAATAGCCTTTATTGCTGATTATCTGCAGGCGGGAAAACTTGGTAAGGTTTATACCATGCACCAGAGGCGGTCAAAACTGGGGCGGGTTCGTGACGAGGAGAACGTGATGTGGAGCTTTGGAGTCCACGATGTGGCGGTCCTTCTGACCCTGGCAGGAGAGATGCCCACCGAGGTGCTGGCTTGTGGCCATGCCGCGATCACACCGGATATCGAGGACGACACCTACCTGCACCTGGGCTTCGCCAGCGGAGTAAAGGCCCACCTCCACAACTCGTGGCTTTGGCCGCGGATAGAGCGCGAGCTTCTGATAGTGGGTGAACGGGGAATGCTGGTGTTTGATGAGCCCGGAAGCAGGGTGGTGTTGCATCGCAAGACGGTGGATGGGGAACTTATCCATCGGGATGAAGGAGAAGAGATTCTCTTTGAGGGAAGCGGCCAACCCCTGCGCCTTGAGCTGGAACATTTCCTGGAGTGCTGCCGCGAACGCAAGACTCCGGTGTCAGACGGCCGGAACGGGTATGAGGTTGTGAAGGTAATTGATAAAGCGGAGAAACTGCTCGCTGCGAGCCGATGAGCAAGGAGGCCCTCGCGATGACGGATCCAGTGGTGGTCCTTGCCTACAACTTCCCACACCGGAAGACCCAGGATTTTCTCTTTCGTCTTTTTGCGGAGGGTATCCGCGTGGAGCACGTGTTGGCCGCTGATCCGGTGAAGCTCAATGTCCCGCCAAGCTCAATCCGTTCGAAGCTGCGTCATGGGGCCCTGATCGATCCTGCAAAAGTGGCAAAGGCGATTGGAGCCAATTACCACGTGGTTCCACACCAGGGGGACCAGATCAATGCCCTTCTGGATGAGATCAGGCCCACCATCGGGGTAATCTCGGGCGCCCGGATCCTGAGGCGCCCGGTGATTGATCGGTTCTCGACCGGAATCATCAATTTTCACCCTGGCCTGATCCCCGAGGTGCGGGGATTGGACGCCCTCTTCTGGTCGATCTGTAAGGATGTGCCATTGGGAGTGACCTCACATCTGATCGACCACCGGGTAGATGCCGGATGTATTCTTGAGCGACGGGAGATTCCCCTGGCTACGGATGATACAATACTCGACCTGTCCGAGCGGCTTTATGAGACGCAGGTTGAAATGCTCGTGACCGCGATTGGGCGGGCCCGGGCGGGGCAGTGGGAGCAGATCGACTATGAGGCGACTGAGTACAACCGGAAGATGCCGGCCGAACTTGAGGCCGGGATTGCAGAACTCCTGCCAGCCTACCTTGCACGTTGGGCCAACGGCTGAGCCAGGCCTCCATGAGGCGTGCCGCGTCCGCCCTCTCCCCAAGGGCCGAGTCGAGGCTTCATTATCCTAATTTGCAGAGCATTCCCTGACTGACTTCCATGAAAGTTCCTCTTCTCGACGTTAATGCGCAGAATCTTCCCCTGGAGGAAGAGCTGACGGCTACCTTCACGCGAGTGCTTCGCTCGGGCCGTTTCATCATGGGCCCCGAGGTGGAAGCCCTGGAAGCAGAGGTGGCAGAGTTCGTGGGAGCCAGGCACGGGATCGGGGTGGCTTCCGGGACGGATGCCATCCTCGTGGCTCTGATGGCGCTTGATATTGGTCCGGGTGATGAAGTGCTTTGTCCCACCTTCACCTTCTTTGCGACGGCCGGATGCATCTCCCGGACGGGAGCAATCCCGGTGTTCGTGGACGCCTGCCCCGTGTGCTTTAACATGGATGTCGAGGATGCGGCCCGCAAGGTGACGGAACGCACCAAGGCCATCATCCCGGTTCACCTCTTCGGGCAATCTGCGGAAATGGATGCGGTTATCGCTCTTGCCGGGGAACATGATCTCTACGTTATCGAGGATGGAGCGCAGGCCATTGGCTCGCGCTACAAGGGGCGTGGTTGCGGAACGATAGGTGAATTCGGGACTTACAGTTTTTTCCCGTCCAAGAACCTGGGTGGGTTTGGCGACGGGGGAATGGTGGTCTGCAATGATGAGTCCCTCGCCGAGCGGGCCCGTATCCTGCGCATGCACGGGTCCAAGCCAAAATACTTTCACCGGGAAGTTGGCGGCAATTTCCGTCTTGATCCTCTGCAGGCCGCCCTTCTCAGGGTCAAGCTGCGCCGTTATGGCGACTACACCAGGGCCCGTCAGGAGAATGCCGCCTATTACACCCGGAAGCTGTCAGCTCTCGAAGGGGTCGTGACTGCGGCTCCGGCGCACTGTTGCTGCGCCAGCGTTCAGGACGAATCCCTGGAAGAGGCAAGGGTTGTGTTGCCGACCTGCTACGAACACAACGAGCATATCTGGAATCAGTTTACCCTGCGAGTCCGCGGGGAGGGTCAGCGTGACGCCCTCAAGAGGCATCTGGGGGACTGTGAGATAGGATGTGAGATCTATTACCCCCTGACAATGGACCAGCAGGAGTGCTTCACCAACCTTCCGGAGAGTAGCCGCACTGGTAACGAGGTAGCCCACCGGTTGGCTGATGAAGTGTTGAGCATTCCTGTTTATCCCGAGCTTACGCGTGAGATGCAGGATGTGGTGGTGGGAGCACTCGGAAAGTTCCTGGGAGTGGATTAAGGCAAGGAAGGCATGATCGTGATTCTCTACGACGGTGAGTGCAGCTTTTGCTCGGCTACCATTCAGTTCGTCCTGAAGCGGGATCGCGAAGGGCTCTTCCACTTTGCTTCGATCCAGTCGGAGGCAGGTCGCCGTCTGTTGCGCGATCACGGGGTAGATGACCCGGGACTCGACACCATGTATCTTCTTGAGGACGGGCACCTCTCCGAGCGCAGTACGGCTGCCCTGCGTATTGGGAAACGGTTGCCCCGTTACCGAATCCTTTCCGCACTCGGGCTTTGGGTCCCCCGCTTTCTACGGGATTGGTGCTACAACCGGGTGGCGCGCAATCGCTACCGGCTGCGAGATGGGGAAAGCTGCCAGTTCCCCACGGAGGAACAGCGGGCAAGGTTTCTTGATCATCGGGATTAAAGGCGCAATTCGCTTGATGCGGGCATCATTCGCAACGAAACTAAAGGACCTCCACGCACTGTCATGAGAAGAAACTTTCGCTGCTCCCTTCTGGCTGTTGTTCTAGCGTTCGGTACAACCGTGTTCGTAGGGGCGGATGTTGCGGAGACCGTCGGAAAGTACCGGGCTTCGTTTGAGAAGAGGATGAACGCCGAACTGGACGAACACGGAAAGGAAGCACGTAATTTACGACTCAACTATATTGCAGCGCTGAAGAAGCTCAAGGGGGAGCTCGGGCGTGCCGAGAACCTCAAGGGTGCAGCACAGGTTTTGGCAGAGATTGAGATAATCGAAGATGGGGAGGAGACCAAGGAGCTTCCTGCCGATACGGACTATCGGTTCAAGCGGGTCCGTGAGAAATGGGAGAGGGGACTGGCAGAGATCCGTTCTGCCCGTAACAAGAAACTGAAAACCACGGTGGACCTGTATTTCAAGGCACTTGATACGGAGAAACGCCGGCTGACGCGTGTTGGTGAAATCAAGGAGGCCCTTGTTATTGAGGAAGAGGAGAAGAGGGTCAGGAATCTTCCGGAGGTGAAGGCCATGGTCAATATCCCCGAACCTGGTCGGCCAGCCGTTGATACCCTGGAGGACCTTGCCCTGGCCTCAAGGGGCGCCAAGGCGTCGACGTCGAGTGGAAGGGATGCGGATCTGATAATCGATGGCAAGACAAAGCACGATAAGCAGAAAGGCTACGCCTGGGCCATCAATCCGTGCACTTTCACAGTGGACCTTGGGACGGTTCATGCGATCAACAAGGTTCGGATTCTGCTCTTCGATCTCGACAACCGAAGATACAGCTACCGCGTATTTGTCTCGGAGGATGGAGCCTCGTGGGACCAGGTACGTTCAAACCCAAGAGCCCGGGGTGGGTGGCAGGAGATCGGTCTTGAGGACAAAAAACTTCAGTTCATCAGGGTGAACGGGCTCAGTAATACCGTGAACCGCAATTTCCACGTGGTGGAAATCGAAGCCTATGGGTCCCAGTAATTAGGGGCCGTCAGGAGGACCGGAGATCGTTCCCGGAGGACTCGGGAAGCAAGAGATCCTCCCATTGTCAGGAGATCATGGTCTGGCCCTGGTCCATGAGCCCGGGCACGCAGGAATTCCGGACCTGCCAGGGTGGAGCGGATTTACCCCGTGGCACTGGAAACTTCAGGGATGGGTGGATTGGACCGATGGCCCACAAGCTAAATGATGCCCAAGTCACGGACATTCAAGGCATTGATCTTTGCCTCGAGCAACGCGGCCACGGCGTTGGTGACCCTGGTAATTGCGGCCGTGCTTTCCCGGGTCTTCGACAAGGTAGATTATGCGACTTATCGGCAGACTCTCCTGGTCTACCAGTTTTCCGGACCTCTTCTGGCGCTTGGCCTTCCGGCCGCGCTCTTTTATTTCCTGCCGGGGGAAACAAGCCGAATCCGTGCAGTCCTGTTGGAGAATCTGATTCTTCTTGGGGTCCTGGGGGGAAGCTTTTCGCTTTTTCTGGCATTCGGCGGGAATGTGCTGATTGCCGAACAGTTCTCCAATCCGGAGCTGGAAAAGACGTTGCTGGTTTTCGCACTTTATCCGGTTCTGTTCCTCCCTACCACGGCGGTGAGCGCAGTACTGGTGGTACAGGAAAAGGTTCATTGGCTCCTCCTCCATACGCTGGTCACCCGCCTCGCCCGACTCTTTCTGGTGCTTGGGGTGGTGTGGCTATGTGCCGCCGGGCCACTGGGGGCGGTGGGGGCCATGACCGTTTCAGGGGTGATCGTTTTTACTTCCGGGATATTCCTCATGTTGCGCGCGGTACCGCGCAGCAAGGTGTCGCGGCCGACTTTTGGGGGGATGCGGGCACAACTGAAGTATGCTGTGCCGATCGGGCTCGCCCTCATGCTGGAGAAACTCGCGCTCGGAATCGACCAGGTGCTGGTCTCGATGCTGTGCAGCCCGGAGGAGTTCGCGGTTTTCGTAAATGGGGCAATGGAGATTCCATTTATCCGGATGATCACGGTGCCTGCCACCGCGATTGTGCTTCCCGAACTGGTGGCCTTTTACAAGAACAACCAGAAGGGAGAGGCTCTCCAGTTGTGGCGGAAAGCTGCGCGCAAGGTATCGGTAGTCCTACTGCCTATCGGGGGCGTCCTGTTCGTGACTGCGCCGGAATTGATGACGGTGCTTTATTCCAGCGAATATATCGAGAGTTCCCGGCCTTTGCGGATCTATCTGCTGCTTCTCCCGGCGCGCCTTATATTTTTCGGAGCGATCTTCCAGGCCGCGGGTCGAACGGACCTGATTCTGAAGCGAGCGGTGGGCACCCTGGTCCTGAACACCCTGGTGAGTTACCCGCTGATTTACTATTTTGGGATTGAAGGGGCAGCCTGGGGAACAGTGATTGTATTCTGGGGTTACGTTATTCCCTACTGCATCGGTTACTGCAGCCGGTTGCTTGATGTAAGATGGTTTCAGCTCATGCCCTATCGACAGGTTGGTCTGATTATCCTCATGATGATAGTGGCCGGGGTCGTGGTAACCGGGTTGCAGGAGCTCCTCCCCCTTGAGAATCCACTGTTGGTTGCGATGACGACCACGGGGATGTTTCTGGGGCTGTTGGGGCCTCCATTTGCGCTCCTCTACCGGAAGGACCTGAAAGCGTACTGGGAGACAGTCCGGCGTCGGCTCCAGAGCAGTGACAAGCGCATGGGGTCCTAGGGGGTGATGAACTGCGACCCAGAATTGAATTTCGAGTTATGAAATGTACCACCGTCATCGGAGCGCGCCCGCAATTCATCAAGGCGGCGCCCGTCAGCCGCGCATTCGCAGCAGCCGGAATCCAACAGGTGCTGGTGCATACTGGCCAGCATTATGATTCCAAGATGTCCGAGGTCTTTTTTCGGGAGCTGGAGATTCCCCTTCCGCAGCACAGCCTGGGACTGGGAGGGGGTACCCACGGAGCGATGACCGGGCGAATGCTGGAGGGAATCGAGAAGATTCTGCTGGAGGACCGGCCGGACTGGGTGCTGGTGTTCGGGGATACCAACTCCACCCTCGCGGGAGCCCTGGCGGCCACCAAGCTGCACATTCCCGTCTGTCATGTTGAGGCCGGTCTGCGTTCGTGGAACCGCCGTATGCCGGAGGAGATCAACCGGGTACTCACGGATCACGTCTCCGACCGTCTGTTCTGCTCCAGTGAACCGGGAGTAGAGAATCTGCGCCGGGAAGGGATTACGGCGGGAGTGGAGATGGTGGGCGATGTGATGGCTGATACCAATAAGCTGGCGCAGGAGGTGGTTGCGGGACGCTCTGCAGAGTTTTTGCAGACCGCTACTCCGGAGATGCTCGCGGACGAATTCGCTCTCCTAACTCTTCATCGAGCCGAAAACACCGATGA
Organism: Roseibacillus sp.; assembly: GCA_022448985.1. Lineage (GTDB taxonomy): Bacteria > Verrucomicrobiota > Verrucomicrobiia > Verrucomicrobiales > Akkermansiaceae > Roseibacillus_B. The sequence continues at coordinate 6,667 of JAKVCR010000022.1, read as the reverse complement.
TCCCGTGCGGTTTCGAGCTCTCGTGGAACAACTCAACCGCCTGAATATCCGGGTGGTGTTTCCGGTTCATCCCCGCACACGGAAGACTCTCGAGCGGGAGAAACTGTCGCTGGGCGACCACATTGTCACGATAGACCCGGTCGGCTATCTGGAGATGGTTTTGCTCCTTGATCAGGCCCGGTTGGTGCTTACCGATTCTGGAGGCTTGCAGAAGGAGGCCTACTGGAGCAGGACGCCCTGTCTTACCCTCCGGACGGAAACCGAGTGGGTGGAAACCGTGGAAGCCGGGTGGAATGTGGTTCTGGGTGGTGAGGTGGAATCGTTGGCCGAAATGGTGGACGCAGTGGCGAAGCCTTCGTCCTGGGAGCCTCTCTACGGAGACGGGAATGCGGCCGGAAGGATCGTGGCCGCCCTCTCAACCTGAATGATTATCTATCATTACCCCAAGGAACTCGTTTCCGAGGCCGCGGTCGCTTCTGCGTTGCGCCCATTTCGAATGCGGGAGGCCTTCCGGGCTCTCGGGGAGGAGGTCATTGAGATTACCGGAAAGGGAATGGACCGGGTGGGAAAAGCTGCCGCATTGGACGGTCCCCTTGAGAGAAACACGGTATTCTATTCGGAGTCGGTTAATGTTCCTCCAGCCCTGACATGGTCACGGCGGCGGCCATGGCGGATGAACTTTGACTATAATCTGATCCAGGGCTTGCACCAGCGGGGAGTGCCCACCGGGTTGTTCTATCGCGATATCTACTGGGCCCTGGAAGAAGCCAGGGCCACCAGTCTCAGGTCCTTTCTGCGTCAGCAGTTGACCCCCTTCTTTGCGCGCCACGAGTTGCGTCACTACGAGAAGTCGCTCGATGTTCTCTTTGTTCCGCATGAGAACATGGCAAAATTTGTTCCTTATGAATTTGCCGGCACAGAAGTCCGCTCCCTGCCGCCCGGAGGAGAATTGAGGGATGCCGCCCGGAATGGGAATGAACGGCAGGAAGGTCGCTTGAACCTCCTCTACGTGGGGAATATCGCCCCTCCGCATTACGATCTCCGTCCTTATATCGAGGCGGTGGAAACCGTGTCCTGCGCGAGACTCGAGGTGGTTACCCGTGAACGCGCTCTTCGGCATCATGGGCACCTTTATCGATTCGGGGAGCGTCAGAATGTCTCCGTGGTGCATGCCCATGGTGAAGGGCTGAACCCCTGTTACCGACGAGCCGACCTGGCCCTCGCCGTTCGCAATGACAACGAGTATCTCGCCTTCTGCATGCCGGTTAAGATTTTCGAGGCTCTTTCCTTTGGAGTGCCTCTGGTCGTTTCAGCCGGGCTCGAGGTGGTAGCGGAACTGGTGGAGCGGGAACGATTGGGCTGGGTAGTTGGCAGCCCGGCAGAATTCACGAAGCTGTTGGAACACCTCGCGGAGAATCCGGAGGAATTGCAGAGGATGCGGGAACGAGTCCTGCGTGCCCGTGAGCGGCACACCTGGGAGGAGCGGGCCCGCGAGGTGGTCGATGTGTTACGGAAGGCAGGATCTCGACAGAGTTCGTGATCGAAATCAGAAGAAGCTTATTATGATACGAGCGCTAAAACGGACGGTGGCCCGCCGTCTTAATTTCACCCTGGGGAAGACGCTCAACGGGAGATCTTTCCGCATTCCCATGCTGGGTGGGCTGGGTGGGGCCATGCGTCGTCACCACGAGCCGTGGATGCTGCAGAATCTCATTCAGATTGAGAGAGAGTCAGAAGGGTGCTTCGTTGATGTGGGGGTCAACCTCGGGCAGACGCTGCTGGCCGTGAAGTCAATCCGATCGGATTGGGATTACATCGGGTTCGAGCCGAATCCCTACTGCGTGTTCTACAGCATGAACCTGATCGAGTTGAACGGGCTGGAAGGCTGTTCCATCTTCCCCTTCGGGATTGGCGAGACAACGGGAGCGATGGACCTGCGCTTGAACTCGCTTACCGGTGGCGAGGGCAGCATCGTGGCCGGGTTTCGTTCAGAGTCCGACTACAAACGACGGATCAAGGTCCCTATTCTGGGAGCTGAGTCCCTGCCTGGTGAATTGCTGGAGCGCAAGGTGGGCGTTCTGAAGGTGGATGTGGAAGGCGGGGAACTGGATGTGTTCCGGGCCATGATTCCCGTCCTCAGGGAGCACAGCCCCCTCATCATCTCAGAGCTGCTCCCTGTTTACGATACCGCGACTGAACAGGGGAGCTTCCGCAAGGAGCGGCAGGATGCCCTGACGAAGATTTTCCGCGATCTGGGTTACTGCATCATCCGCCTTCATCTCGATGGGAGCCGTGAGCGCCTGGAGGAGATCGAGGTGCACAGTGACATTGCGCTCACCAACTATCTCTTTGTCCCTGCCGACCGGGCCAGTTCCTTCCTGCCTTCACCATGAGTCTCAAAAAGCGACTGCGTGCCATATCCCTGGAGACGCGTTTCCAGATCAGTTGCCGCGAATGGCTCTGGCCACTGATGTTCCCCTTCAGCAGATCCCGCATGCGGAGGTTTCGAGCCGGTAGCGAATCCCTGCCGGAAGAAGCCCGGGTGCACCGTGGGCTGGCCCTCGTCATCGATGGGTTCCCGGGCTCGGCGAATTCCTTTGCCACCCGGGCGTTCCGAGCCATGCAGGAGGAGAGGGTCCCCGTTGGCAATCACTACCACAGTCCGGCCGAGACGATCCGGGCCACCCGCCTCGGGGTGCCGGTGCTCCTGACCCTGCGCCGCCCCATTGATTCCGTGAGCTCAATGGTAAGACGGTGGCCCTTTGTTCCTTTCGAGTCCGCCTTGCGTTGGTATGTGATGTTCTATGAGGCGGTGGAGCCCCATCTCGACCAGATGGTTCTGAGCGATTTTGGGACGACTACGAATGAATTTCCGGCCGTTGTGGCGGCATTGAACCAAAAGTTCGGGACCTCCTTTGGGACGAGTCTTCCGGCAGAGCGAATGGCGGAGTTTGAGCCCCGCCTGCGCCAGAGTGAAGAAGAGCGCCAACGCCGGGTGACGGAAAAACGTGAAATGGAATCCGCCTACCTGGGATCAACTTCCGAGCCATGCCGCAGGGACGCAGAAGCGATTTTTGCTCGTCTGGCTCATAGATCTCTCGGGGATTGACTCGCTCCGGGTGGCGACAAAAGATGACACTTCGCAGCACTTTCCCCGGGGGAAGCCCACAAACGGGAATTTGAAGGACAGCTGGACGGGCCATGATCAATTGAAAACGTATTCATGGGAACTATTCGAATAGGACCGATCGTCTTGATGATCTCCATGATGGCCCTCGGTCTCTTCGTGGTGATGACGATCCTGACCGGGACAGGAAACGTTATTGGAGCGACCTACCGTTTCGCCTGGATCCCGTCCCTGGTGCTGGGGTGTGTGGCGCCCCGGGCGGCGATGTATGTCCTGGTCATCTTCGCGACCTTCCTCGACGTTCCAAAGAAACTCCTGGTGATTGCCAATGTGCTGCATATGGACTTCCGGGACGTCTACTTCATCCTCGCCGTGCCCCCGGTCATGCTGCTCGGGATGGTGGTTCACTATCTCGCCTGTTTTGCCCTGCGGGTGCGCCCGATGACGAAACGTGACACGTCTCTCTTCATTATCGCTGGTGGTCTGGTGGCGATTACCGCGGCGATCGCCCTGGTAAGAAGCGGCGTCGGGATGCAGTCGCTCAAGCCCCTGGCCAACACCTCGGCCTATTACGGCCTGATCTTTGTTCTTCCACTCGCCCTCCCGAAGGTGGTGGATGTACAGAAGTTCTTCAGGTTTGTGCTTATCATGATGGTTCCTGCGGCCCTTCATGCCCTGTGGCACTTTTTCTTTGGGCTCTTTGAATTCGAGCACAAGTACATGGAGTCGGGGTTCTCCATCAATCTGAAGTATCTCCTCTGGGGGGAGGGAATTTTCGGGCCGTTCTCGGCGCAGGGGCCGCTTTCCACGGCGATGGCGATTTGCGCAGCGATCTGTCTCTCGCCGCTGTTCTATCGCGGCAAGGTGCCGCGGGAGTACCGGATATTTCCCCCCATCGCCATGTTTCTGCTCTTCGCCCTCTTTGCGACTACGGCGGTTCTCTCTCTCAAGCGCGGTCCCCTCCTTGTCATTCCGGGCGTCATGTTCGGACTGGTGGTTCTGCGCAGCGGAATTCTTACCATGGCCACCTATGGGGTGGCCCTCACGGTCCTTGTCCTCCTGGTGGTGATCGGTGAAGAAATTGCGCAGCATCTGGCGGCTTGGCAGAGCGCGCTGTATGACTTTTTTGGAACCTCGGGGGCAAAGGCCGACCTCTTCCGTGTGCGCACCTTCTACGTCCGTTTGATGGACTTCAACATGTTGTCGGACTTGAGGAACTGGGCCCCCTTTGGAGCCGAGATTGCGCAGGGAGATGACGGTTATAAGGCGCACGCCTTGCCGGTGCGCTTTATCCTCGTATACGGCTATGTCCCCGTTGGAATTGCTCTTGCGATCCTGGTGCCCTGTGTGTTTCTCCTGCACCGACGACTGATCAAGATGTCAAAGGGAAAGTCCTTTGAAGTATTCCTCCTGCGCCTGGTCGCCTCCCTGGCTTATTCCGTCCTTGGGGCATCCATGATCGGAGTCCTCTCGCTGGAGGCCTACCCCAATCCCTTCTTTTTCGGAGTCTTTCTGGGAGTGGCGGCCGCGGGTCTCACCCGCGAGCGGCAAAGCCGGGAAGAAAGTGCCATTATCGCTTCACCGGAAGCACAGGAGCCTCCCGTTCTTGGACCGGGAGGCGTCCGTCAAGCCAGCCAGTAGGGCCTCTACGGCCATACGGTTGGAGCAGAGTGCAGGCTGCGGTATTCCTGTCCCAGTTTCCAGCGAATGTCCTCAGTCCTCTGGATTCCGACGCCTCCGTCTTTCGGGAGCGTGAGCATGCAGCGATATTTCGGGGTCCTCCACGACGTGGTTCGCAGAGGGGAGGTGGAGGGGCTCAAAGAATTCAGCATCTCGCCGTTGGTGGCTTATGAGGGATTGATGGTAGGTTCTCCCTCCCGGATTGTGAGGGGTTTCGACAAGTGGTTCTTCTATCGATGGAGAGTGAGCAGGGCAGGCCATTACGACCTGGTTCACGGGTTGTCGCACGGTCTGGGCCATCTCCTTCCCCATCTCAAGGGCACGCCGCGGACTCTCGCCACTGTCCATGATCTGATTCCGCTTCGTTTCCCGGGGGAACTGAGCGAGGCCCAGGTAGCCCGCGTGCGTAAACAGACGGATCGACTTTCGAACTTTGACCTCCTCACCTCAGTTTCCGAGTTCACCGCAAGCGAGATAGTAGACCTCACTGGAATCCCGCGGGAACGGATCCGGGTTGTGCAGAATGGCATCGACCAGGAGGTGTTCCGGACGCCCGCAAAATTTCCACCTGCCCTCACCGATCTCGCCAAGCGGCCCTACGTCCTTAGTGTAAGTAGTGCGATCGCCCGCAAGAACCTGCAAATCCTTCCCGAAGTCTTTGAGGAAGTGTTCGCCCGGGAGCCTGAGCTGGTTCTCGTTCGTGCGGGATCGCCCCTTCCGGTCGAGCTGCGCGAGGAATTCTGTCGACGATGCGGATCGGAGCGCCTGATTGAACTGGGTCGCGTTTCCGATGAAGTTCTGGTTCCGGCTTACCAGCACGCGGCGGTGTTTTTCTTTCCCTCACTCTACGAGGGTTTCGGCCTTCCTGTGATTGAGGCGATGTCTGCTGGCACACCCGTGGTGTGCAGCAATGCGACAAGCCTGCCCGAGGTCGGGAAGGATGCGGCGCTCTATTTCGATCCCGCCGATCCTGCCGAAGGCGCGGCTGGCATTCTTGAGGCTCTCTCCCGGTCCCATGAGCTCGTGGAAAGGGGCCTGGAGCACAGCGGGCACTACAGTTGGGAACGAACCATGGAAGGGCATCTGGCCTGTTATCGTGAACTCCTTGGATGAAGACGAGCGCCCCCTGCGGGTTCTCATGGTCCACAATCACTACCTCGTCAGGGGTGGGGAAGATGAATCATTTGCGGCCGAGACCGAATTATTGAGAGCGGGAGGACATGAAGTGGAGACCTACGTCCGCGACAATGAGGAAATCGCGGCGCGTGGCCGCTTCAGGACCGCGGTGGACACGATCTGGTCGGGGCGCAGTCAGCGGGACGTATCGGCCCTTCTCAGGAAGGGGAACTTTGACGTCATGCATGTGCAGAACTCCTTTCCCCTGATTTCTCCGGCGGTCTACGGGGCCGGGCGGGCGGCGGGAGTGGCCGTGGTCCAGACGCTGCGCAACTATCGTCCCCTCTGCGCGAGCGGACTGCTCATGCGGGAAGGCGAAATTTGCGAAAAGTGCCTGGGTCATGGCGTGGGCTGGGCGGGTGTGCGCCACCGGTGTTATCGAGGAAGCCTTCCCGGATCAGCCGTGGTGGTTACCATGAATGCCTGGCACCAGATGCGGGCTACCTACCTCCGGGAAGTGGACAGGTTCATTGTAGCATCGGAACTGGTGCGCCGGAAATTCGTAGAGGGGGGCTTCCCGGAGGAACGTATTTGCCTGAAGCCGAACGTGGTGCCTCTTCTGCCCGAAGGGGGAGCGGGGGAGCGGGAGAGACGGGCTATTTATGTGGGACGGTTGTCGGCAGACAAGGGTGTTGAACTCATGGTGGAGGCCTGGGTTCGCTACGGCCTTGAGATTCCGCTGGA
>JAKVCR010000219.1 GCA_022448985.1 Roseibacillus sp. | reverse complement strand
CCGGCGGCACGCCCGCGGCCCCGCCGGCGCGGGGGCGGCCGGCGGGGGGCGCCCCCGGCCCCGGGCACCTCGCGGGGCCGGGGGGCGAGGTCAACGCCACCCTGCGGCGCTACTACAAGAGTGCGTTTTCATGGAAAAGGGGGGAGTTTACAATCGGATCGGATTCACGGTATGACTATACCACCTTGTCACGAAGCCTTCATCCAGCGCCAGCATTCAGGCCGATTGACCTTGCCCTTGCGCCCGGAGAGGCGGCCGCCGCCCTCCGCCATCTGCCCGGTCTGGCGTTCTTTGACAGTGCGGGCAACCTTTCCCGGCCTCAGGCCCTTTCCATCATCGCGGCGCGTCCGGACCGCGAACTGGTGGGGACGATTGAGGAGCCTGGGGAGTTGAAAGAAGAGCTCCGGAAGCGTTCCGTAACCCGCACGGATTGCGGATTCCCCCTGGGGGCAGCTTGTGGATGGCTTGCCTACGATGGCACGTTCCGCTTCGGGTTTTATGAAGACCTCCTCGTTTACAACCATGCTACCGCGCAGTGGTTCGAGGTCGGGTCGCTGCGTGATGACCTCCAGCCTGCCCAGTTTTCCTCAGCAGAAATCGACACCAGATGGAAAAGCAATTTCTCGCGGGATGAATTCGTGGAACGAGTTCGAATTGCGCAGGAGTATATTGCGAGTGGCGATATCTACCAGGTGAACCTTTCTCAGCAATTCCATTCGCTCCTGCCGCTCGGGGCGCCGCTCTTCAGCCTGTATGATCGTCTCCGGGCGGTTTCACCGGCACCGATGGCAGCCTACCTTCAGCAAGGCGAACGCGAGATTCTTTCCTCGTCACCCGAGACTTTTCTCAGGATGCACGGTCGAGTGATCGAGACTCGTCCCATCAAGGGGACGAGGCCCCGCTTCGCGGATCCCGAACTGGACAGTCGCTCAGCCTTCGAGCTGCAAACATCGGAAAAGGAAATTGCGGAGCTGGTCATGATTACCGACCTGGCGCGCAATGATCTGGGGCGGGTGTGCGAGTTCGGGAGCGTCAAGGTGACCGAAATGCTCAAGCATGAACGCCTGGAGCAGGTTCACCACTTGGTTTCAACCGTGACGGGCCAACTGAGGGAAGGTTTGGATCAGGTGGACGTTCTTCAGTCCTGTTTTCCGGGGGGAAGCATCACCGGGGCCCCGAAGAAAAGAGCGATGGAAGTAATTGCGGAGCTGGAGACGGTGCCGCGAGGACTCTACACCGGCGCAATTGGCTATCTTGGGTTCAACGGGGAGAGTCAGTTTAATATAGCCATCCGGACGATGGACCGGAACGGCCAGTGTTTGGCCTACGGGGTTGGAGCCGGGATCGTAGCTGATTCGGATCCGGAGATGGAGTATGAGGAAACCCTGCAGAAAGCGGAGGGAATCCGGCTTGCGCTGGCCCGCGGCCGCTGCGGGTAACAACTTCAACTCCTCTGGAGAAGGGGGCAGGCAGCGGTTAGCGTCGCCGCCCGCGGAAGCGATTCCGGGGGTCCCTTTCGTCAGGGGTCTCCTCATCCTTGTAGCGCAGGATGCCGTAGTGCCGGAGATTTCGCATGAACGTTTTTGCGTCTCCCTTCATGTCGCGATCGTATGCGAGCGACCCGAGAAGGCCCTCGCTCGTCTTGACGCTGTTCAGTGCGCCCTTGGCCTCGTCTACGACCTCCGAGATGGAGTCGACTGCCTCTGGCACTTTCTGGAGAGTTGGTCCAAGTTTTGTAATTTCGGAGGAGGCCTGCGAGAATGTTCCCTCGGCAGCCTTGGCGGCCTTGTCGAAGCTCTGGACGGCGTTCTGGGCGTCGGCAAGGAGCGGCTGGATCTCGAGGCTGGCCTCCCGGATTGTTCCGGCGGCACCGTCCAGATTTTCAAGAGCGCTGGCAACCTTGGCCATGTTCTCCTCCGTAATAAGGCCCGTGTTGATGCGGTCCAGACTTTCGGAGAGTTGGCCGGAGACGGTTTGGAGATCGTCCAGAGCGCTGTCGACCTTTGTCAGAGTGGTTTTGCCCCGTGAGATGAGGACAGCTGCATCAGAGGCGATTTGCGCGGCATCGGTCTGGAGGGCATCCAATCCACCTGCTTCAGCTCCCAAGATGAAATCCCCTTCTCTTATGTATTCGCCTGCTCTCTCTTCAGGTGTGGCGGGAGGGGTGATCATGATGGCCTTGTCTCCAAGGATGCTCAGAGAAGAGATCTGGAAAGCGGAGTTCCGGTCGATTTGTGGAGTATCTTTCCGGATGACGATGGCTACTTCAATTTTCCCTTCCGGGGTCAGGGAGGGCTCTTCCACCACCTGCCCCACCTTTGCTCCCGACAGGCGAACCTGGCTGCCTTTGATCAGCCCCGAGGCATCACTGAAAGATACCGTTACGGGATATACCCCGCGGAAGCGGTCAGCAAAGCGGCCGAATTGCATGATGAGAATGCCCAGGAGGGCCAACCCCACGAAGAGGAAGAACCCTACGAGGGTCTCAATGCGTTTTGGCGAAGTAGCCATGTGATCATTTTCCCCTTCCTATCCGCCGGTGTCAACACAGGGGGCAGCCTGATCCCACCTGTCCCGGGTCTCCGCCCGGCCCTCTACAAAGCTGGCAAGTTCAGGGTCTTTGGTGGATTTTAGCTCATCAGCTGTGCCCTTCCAGTAAATGACCCCCTCCTTCATAAAGGCTACCCGGTCTGCAATC
>JAKVCR010000218.1 GCA_022448985.1 Roseibacillus sp. | reverse complement strand
CTCTTCAGCTGAGCTGCCTGGAAACGTATCAGGTGGGTGGCCGCCGCCCGGATCCGGTGATCGGGAGACTTCATCAGCTTCTCCAGCAGGTTTTGCCGAACCTCCCCCTGGTCATGCAGAATCCAGAGGCCCTCCAGGATCGACTCATCCTTCTTCTCCTTCCGTAACCACGAATCGAGCTCCTTCACCACCCCCGTGGTCTGCCGCAGTTCCCGCCTCGCGTGATCCCGGATGAGATCCTGGGGATGCTTGAGCAGGGCCAGAAGTTCCGCCGTCGTGGCTCCTTCGATACGTGGCCAGTCCCTGACAACTGGTTTCTTCTTGTAAGTCACGCGCCAGATCCGTCCCGTATGGGGGTCCCAGCGGGGATCCCGCATCGAGTTCTGGGCATGCCCGATGATGCGGGTGCAGAAATCCGAAACATACATCGCCCCGTCGAACCCGAAGGCGATATCCACGGGCCGGAACAACTGGCTGGGCGAGGAAAGCACATCCAGCCGCCCACTGGCCTTGTAATAGGCTCCCTCGGCCTCATGCCGCGAAAGGGACACGAAACACTTCCGTAGAAGAACCGCGGACGCCATGCCCTGCTGGTATTCCTCCGGGAAATTTGGACTGGAAATCACACAGGCTGCGGAGCCCTTGCCATAGGCAACGGTGATAGCCCGCCGGAAGGGATGATACACTCCGAAGGGAGTCCAGGGAATGGCGTGACTGTCCTGCACGAACCCGTCCCCATACATCTGGAAGAGATTTCCCCAGCGATCCCAGGTGATCTTCCATGGATTGGGCGTCAGGGTCTGGTACTCTCGATCAACAGTGCCCCTGCGCAGGTCAAGACGGTAGGTGGTCGCGTCAACCCCCCGGGTTACCCCGTGCGGGGTTTCCAGCTGGGAGCGATGAAAGACCCCGTCGCAGAACATCACATGCCCCATCGGACCCATCGCAATCATCCCCCCATGATGCGCATCGGTGACATCAATCCCTCGCAGGATCTCCTCCTTCACGTCCGCTTTTCCATCGCCATTGCTGTCCTTCATGAAAACCAGCCGCGGTTGATGGGAAATAATCACCCCGTCTTCATGAAAGGCGAGGCCGTCGGGAACGGTCAGGTGGTCGGCAAACACCGTGGACTTGTCCGCCCGGCCATCACGATCCGTGTCCTCCAGGATGATGACCTTGTCATGAGGGACATCTCCCGGAATGGTCCCCGGAAAGGAAGGCATGGTGACTACCCAGAGACGTCCCCGGGCATCAAAGGCAATCTGCTCAGGGTTCCGCAACTCGGGAAATTGCTGCTCCGAGGCGAACAGGTTGACCTCGTAGCCCTCCGCGACCCGGAAGCTCTGGAGCATCTCCTCCGGAGAGGGCAGTTTCGCAGGAGCTCTCTCGACGAGGGGGGGAAGGGTCAGGGGTTCAGGATCATATCCGATTGCGTCATCCTGCACCATGGCATGAATGCGGGCGTCAGAACGGGCTATCAGCTCATGGTAACGGGGTATCTCGGCGTTGTATTCGTGGGCTCGTCCCCGCACCCCGAAATACAGAACCGTGTTCACGGGACGTACCACGGTGGCCACATGGTCCGCCTTGCGACGCACGGCCTTCGCCACCAGTTCTGCCCTCCCCTGGTTCACCCCCGCATACGTCCCGGATCCGAGAAGTTCCCGAGCCAGATGCCTCGCGATCAACCGGTAACCTGAATCGTTGAGATGGATCCCATTGACGGTAAGAGGTCGCTCCTGTTCTGCGTAGGCGTCCAGGCTGGGGCCAAACAGGTCCACGAAATGCACTTCCTGGAGCTGGGCCAACTCCCGCATGGCCTCCACGTAAGACCGGATCTCCTCGTTTCTACTGCCCGCATCAGGGTAATGGGGATGCCCCAGGTCCTCAGTCGCGATCGGCGAGAGGAGAACGATGGTGGCACCGGGGTGACGGCGCCGCATTTCCCGGAGGTAACCATCCACGTCCGAGCGAAATGCGCTGAGCCCCGCCGGACCGGCAAACGATTCATTCAGCCCGAATCCGAGGATCACTGCCCGGGCTGGCCATCGCTCCAGAAGTTTCGTGAGGTGGTTGACGTAACGCTCGGGCCTCAGTCGATAACCGACCTCATCCCCGGTCCATGCCAGGCTGCGGAACTTGAGCTTCTTACCCGGGTGTGCCAGTTGGAGATTGGCCTCGAACAGGCCGTGAGCCTGCAGGCGCTCAATGAAGGAGTTCCCGTAGAGCAGGATCCTGTCCCCTTGTTTCAGCTCCAGCCCGGCATGGGCCACCTGGAGAAAAGCACCGAACAGTATAAGAACGATTATTTTCGACATGAACTCGTATCAACTGAGGATTTCCTTGACCACCTTGCCGTGCACATCAGTCAACCGGTAGTCGCGTCCCTGGAACCTGAAAGTCAACTTCTCGTGATCGACCCCCAGCAGGTGCATCAGGGTGGCGTTGAGATCATGCACGTGGACTGGATCACGAGTCACATTGTAGCAGTAGTCGTCGGTCTCTCCGTGCACATGCCCTCCCTTGATCCCGGCCCCGGCCAGCATCTGGGTGAAGCATCCCGGGTGATGATCCCGGCCCGCCTTGTCTCCGGGTTTCTGGGCATAGGTGGTGCGTCCGAATTCTCCACCCCATACCACCAGGGTATCCTTCAACAGACCCCGCTGCTTGAGGTCCTGGATCAATCCAGCCACTGGTTGCTCGGTATCGCGGCACTGGCGGGACAGGGTTTCCTTCAGCTTGTCATGCTGGTCCCAGCCCATGTGGAAGAGCTGAATGAAACGCACGTCCCTCTCCGCCAGGCGCCGGGCCACCAGGCAATTGCGGGCAAAAGTTCCCTGCTTACCCACATTGGGCCCGTAAAGTTTCAGCACGTGTTCCGGTTCCTTTGAGATATCCGCCAGTTCGGGGACACTGGCCTGCATCCGGAAGGCCATCTCATACTGGGCGATGCGCGACTCAATGGCAGGGTCCCCCACCACCTCGTGACGCCTGCGGTTCAATGCTCCCACGTCATCAAGGATGTCACGACGGATCCCACGATCGATTCCCGGGGGATTCTTCAGGAAATACACCGGGTCCCCGGTGTTGCGCAGCTTCACTCCCGAGTGCTCGGCTGGCAGGAACCCTGAATCCCATAACCGGCTGTAGAGCGGCTGCGCCCCCCCGGCGGTGGAACGGGAGGTCAGGACCACATAGGCCGGAAGGTCCTTGTTGTGCGCTCCGAGCCCATAAGACACCCAGGACCCGATGCTCGGCCGCCCCGCCAGCTGGAAACCCGTCTGGAAAAAGGTGATCGCCGGGTCGTGGTTAATGGCCTCGGTCTGCATCGACCGGACCACACACAGGTCATCCGCGACCTCTCCCCAGTGGGGAAGTAACTCACTCAGCTCCATGCCACACTGCCCATGCTGACCGAACTTGAAGGGACTGGGCAGGACCGGAAGGCTCTTCTGGACCGAGGTCATGGTCGTGATCCTCTGCTCTCCCCGGATCGACTTCGGCAATTCCCTTCCCCGCTCCTTCTCCAGTCCCGGCTTGGGGTCCAGGAGATCCATCTGCGAAGGCCCTCCCGACATGAAGAGGGAGATGACCCTCCTGACCCTGGGATTTTCCGGCACCACCGTGGCAGCCCTTCCCTCCTCGTCGAACAGGAGGGATCCGAGGGCCAGAGCCCCGAACCCATGCCCTGAGGTCTCCAGGAAGGAACGTCGATCCGGGAGAACGGGGTTCCCAGCTTCTAATGCCCCTTCCCCGGCAAGACTCTCCCTCTCTCGCTTACTCTCCTTCATCGGTTGATCACTTCATCGAGGTTCAGAATGACATTCGCGACCGTGGCGAGGGCC
>JAKVCR010000217.1 GCA_022448985.1 Roseibacillus sp. | reverse complement strand
CGCGCATTTGAAGTTGACCGCGGATTGCTGACTGCTGACCGTTGCTCCCAATGAAAAAGATCAAGCCGCACTGGCAAATCCTGGGGGCGCTGGTGCTGGCGACCCTCGTGGCCCTGCTCCTTCGCTCCATCGACGGGGAGGCGGAGGGAGGGTTCACCGGGGGGTTCGTGGGCTTCTGCGATTTCGTGGGCAAGATCTTCATGAGTCTCCTCAAGATGATCATCGTACCCCTGATCGTCTCCTCGGTGGTGGCGGGCATTGCGAGCCTGCACGGGATGGCGGGCTTTGGGCGCATGCTCGGGAAGACAGCCGGCTTCTACGCGCTTACTGGCCTCTTCGCGATCCTGGTGGGACTATCGATGGTGAATCTCATCAAGCCGGGACTCACTGACGGCGAGCCGAATGGGACCATCAAGGAAGCATTCGAGAATAATTTCGAGAGCGCCTCGGCGAGCGCGAAGGAGAAGGTCGCGGCCGCAGAGGCCAAGGCCAAGGGCATCGGCCCCGGATCGGGCGGGTTTTTCAAGCTGATGGCCAATTTCGTCGAGGGGATGATTCCCACCAACGTGATGAAGGCGGCCTCGGACAACCGTGCGATGCTGGGTCTGATCTTCTTCAGCATTCTCTTTGCGGTGGCCATCACGCGATTGCCCGTGGACAGCATGGGGACCATGCGGGAGTTCTTTCAATCGCTGAACGATGTCATGATCCTGCTGACGCGTTGGATTATGGCCCTGGCCCCCATCGGGATCTTTGGGCTTCTCGTCCCGGTGGTCTACCAGTCGGGGGGGCAGCTCTTCCTGGTGCTTGGGAAGTATTTCTTCACGGTGCTGGCGTCCCTCCTCCTTCACTTTGTAGTGATCATGCCGCTTATCCTGCGCTACGTGGGAAAGGTCAGCCCGCTGGCGCACTTCAAGGCCATGCGCACTGCCCTTCTGACCGCGTTCTCGACGGCCTCCTCCTCCGCGACCCTGCCGGTGACCATGCGCTGCGTCCAGGACAATGCCGGGGTGTCCAAGAAGATCGCCAGCTTCACCCTGCCGCTTGGTGCTACGGTCAACATGAACGGCACTGCGCTCTATGAGTGCGTGGCGGTTATCTTCGTGGCGCAGGTGGTGGGATTCCCGATGGATATTGGCCAGCAGTTCGTGGTGGTGCTGGCGGCCCTCCTCACCAGTATCGGGGTGGCGGGAATCCCCTCGGCGAGCCTGGTGGCGATCTTCATCATTCTCCTGAACTCCGGTATTCCGGGAGCGGAGATCGCGATCATGACCCTGCTCGCTGTCGATCGACTGCTCGACATGAGTCGCACCGCGGTCAATGTGTTTGGTGATTCCTGCGCGGCGGTGGTGGTGGCGAGGAGTGAGGGCGAGACGGGGATCCTGGAGTCCGGGGAGCTTCCCTCCTCCAGCGAATCGTCATGAGGTGGAACAAGGAACGCAAAAAGGGGAGCCATGAGGCTCCCCTTCTCAGTTAGAGAACTTGCGATTCTGGACTTTTTTAGAATCCAAAGCCGAGGGTCACACCAGCGGTGAACTCGTCGTCGTCCTCGAATGTATCACCAAAGACTGCAGAGGCATGGGGAGTCACGGTGATGCTGTCGGAAGCGGCAATGGGTAGACCAACCGAGAGGCCATAGTAGACATTATCAAAATTGTCCCAAGTGCCAATCACTCCCTGCACGCTGAGTCCGAGACCGCCGAGGTCCACGGACCTGCCTGCGGTGATCTCGGTGTAGGGATCATCACCTCCAAAGCGACTCGTGTCGTTGTGGTCATCATAGAAGCCGATACCGATGTCCAAGCCAGCCATTTCCGTGCTGAGAGCGAGGTAAGGTTCCAGGACATCATCCACTCCCGCGTGGGAGCCGAAGAAGGAGTAGTTGGTGACCCCAACTGCGAGGTCAAAGCAGCCCAGCGACTTGGAGGCTTCCATGTTGATACGCAGTTCCTGCGCGCTCCGTGTTTCGAAAACGGGGCCATAACGGGCAACTCCATAAGAACTTGTATCGACTTCTCCACTGAAGGTGCCAATCCAGAGTCCGGCTGAGAGGTTGATATCGCCGAGTCCCTCGATAGATCCGTTGCCGGACGCGCCGATGCTGGCCTCAAAGAGGTCATCGCCACGGTTAATGCCCCGCCAGACGTATTCGGTAGTATAGCCGACTTCGAAGTCGACGGCTAGGTCAGAGGAAGGGCTGATAGGGGACTTGGGGGAGGCCTCACCGGCAAAGCTGAATCCCGTGAAGAGAGCTGAACCGACAAGGATCACGAACTTAATGAAGATAGAATTTTTCATTATATTAATAATATGAACTTTCCCAGGGCTATTGGCAATCCGCGAATC
>JAKVCR010000216.1 GCA_022448985.1 Roseibacillus sp. | reverse complement strand
GGTGTTGCGCCTGCCAAAGACGGGTGTCAAGCCGATCGCGCTTGGCCCGTCAGCCCCGGTTGGCGCCAAGGTTAACCTGATCAGTCATCCGAACCGTAAGTTCTACACCCTGAGCGAGGGCAGGGTGGCGCGCTACTTCGTAATGCAGCGAAACCGCAAGCCGGTGCCGGCGATGTCGATCACTGCCGATTTTGGCAGGGGTTCAAGCGGCGCGCCGGTGCTGAATGAGGAAGGTCAGGTGGTGGGCATTGCAGCCAGTACCGAGTCGCTCTATTACACCGAGAAGGAAGGCGTGCAGAACAACCTGCAGATGGTTTTCAAGAACTGCGTGCCGGTCAGCCAGTTGCGTGAGCTGATTGGGGACGGAGAGTGACTCAGGTTGCATGCTCCCGTTGCGTTACTCCGTCACATCCAGCACGGTGTTGACGCGGGGTTTTTCTCCCTCGCGCAGGATGACCTCGACGACATCGAAACGCCAGGGGAGGTCCCGGGTGCCGAGGAGACGGAGCCATTCGCTGGCTCCGCGTTGCATGAGTTTTTTCTTCCGGTTGTCGACCGCTTCGAGGGGGCGGCCGAACTGTTCGCTGGTCCGGGTCTTTACTTCCACGAAGCTCAGGGTTTTGCCATCGCGCGCCACGATGTCGATTTCGCCGCCCCCGGGTGCACGGAAGTTCCGGTAGAGGAGTCGCCTGCCATCCGCGCGCAGGTGGGCACCGGCAATTCTCTCCCCCAGTGCGCCGATTGCGAGGTGGTCGTCGCCGAGGGAGCGGTAGGGCCGGTTGAGGAGCGGACTGAGGCGCCTCCGGCATCCGAGAAGGAATGCTCTGAGCACGGATCGAGGGGAGGAAATGGTTACCCGGGGAGCTTGGGGAGGAAGGAAAGGAGGGTCTGGTAGCGCTCGGTATCGAATTCGCTCTCTTCGTCCAGCATCCGTTCCGATTCGTCAGCGAGGCAGAGCGCAATCATGAGCTTGGCTTCCTGCTCGTCGATTTCCGGATCCTGGAGGAGACGCTGATAGGTTTCCTGCACGTAGGGGGTCTCCGGGGAGGCCAGTTGCTGTTCCACCGCGGGAACCAGTTGCTCGATGCTCTCGTTCATGTCAGTCAGGCCACGCGGTTGGAAGGGGTGCCGGCCATCCAGTTCTTCAGGTTGTCCGCCACCCCGGCCAGAAGGCGCTGGCGTGATTCAAGGGAAAGCCACGCGGTGTGAGGGGTGATAATGAGGTTTTTGTCAACGAGGTCGGCGGCGAGGAGGGGATGGTCCGCGGGGGGTGGTTCAACCGAGAGGACGTCGAGTCCGGCCCCGGCGAGCTGGTCGCTGCGCAGGGCCCCGGCGAGGGCGTCCTCGTCGACCAGGGGCCCGCGACTCACGTTGAGGAGAAGGGCGCCGGGTTTCATGGATGCGAGGGTGTCGCGGTTGATGAGTCCCTCGTTTTCCGCGGTCAGGGGACAGTGCAGGGAAATGACGTCGGAAGTGGCGAAGAACTCCCGGGCCGGGAGCCGGGGAAGGTCGGGCCGGTTGGTGTTGGGAGAACCCTCCCGGGCAAGGATCTGCACTTTCATGCCGAGTGCCTCCACAATGGCCGCGAAGGCTGATCCGATGTCTCCAAGGCCAACGATGCCACACACCTTGCCCGACAGTTCGGTAACGGAATGGGTGAGCCGGGTGAAGATCGGGGAACGCGGCCACTCGTCATGCTCGGCGGCGAGGCGGTGGACCCTGGTGGCAAGGGCGAGGAGGAGGGCAGCAGTGTGCTGGGCCACGCTGGGGGTGGAGTAACCAGCCACGTTGCAGACCGGGATGTCCCGCTCCCGGGCCGCCTCAAGATCGACCACGTTGACGCCGGTGGCACACACGAGGATAAGCTGGAGGGAGGGAAGGGACCCGATGGTCCCGGCATCGAGGACGACCTTGTTGGTGAGGATGACTTCCACGTCGCGGCAACGCTCGATGACCTCGGCGGGTTTGGTGTGTTCGTGATGGGTGAAGGTGCCCAGCGCCTCCAGGGGCGCGAAGTCGATATCGCCGCGGGTGAGGGTGGAGGAATCGAGAAAGGTGATGTTCACGAGGGAGGGATGGGGGTTCGGGTGGAGGATCAGCGGTCCGGATGGAGGACCGCTTCGAGGGCGTCCGGGCTCGCATTGCGGATGAGTTCAAGGCGTCCGGGGTCGGGGACAAAGGGTGCGAACTGCGGGGGCAGGGGTGCCTCGTAGGTCTTGAATTCACCACTGGCGGGATGGGTGAAACCGAGGCGCCAGGCGTGCAGCATGAGGCGCCCGGTTTCGACCTCCTGGCGGCTGGGATTTGCGTAGACAGGATCGCCGAGAAGGGGGCAGCCGAGGTGTTTCATATGGACCCGGATCTGGTGAGTGCGCCCGGTGTGCAGATGGCAGAGGACGAGAGCCCAGGGGGGGGATTCGTTCCTGGCAAGGACGTGGTAGTCGGTAATAGCGGGTCGTCCCGATCCCTCCCCGGGATTGAGGACAGCCTGTTTCTGGCGCTTCACGGGATGACGTCCGATATGGGTGAAGATCGAGCCGGAGGGCTGCACTGGTGAGCGCTCGGTGACGGCAAGGTAGAGCTTGGTAGTCTGGCGGGCGGCAAACTGATCGAGGAGGGACTGCAGGCCCCGGTCGGTCCGGGCGGTCACGATGCAGCCACTGGTTTCCTTGTCGAGACGATGCACGATCCCGGGTCGTTCGATGCCGCCTACCCCGGGCAGGTCTCCCTGGCAGTGGTGAAGGAGGGCATTGACGAGGGTGCCATCAGGGTTGCCTGCGGCCGGATGGACGACCAGGCCCACCGGCTTGTTGATGACCAGGAGGTCTTCGTCCTCATGGAGGATATCGAGAGGAATGTCCTGTGCGACAAGGGCCGTTGGTTGGGGGTCAGGAATCTGGACGGTGATGGAGTCACCGGGTGTGACGGGGGTCCTCGGTCTCGTCCTGCTCCCATTCAGAAGGATGTGGCCATCCTTGAGAAGAGCCTGGATGCGGGAGCGGGAGAGCTCCGAGAGTTCCCGGGCGAGGAACAAATCGAGCCGTTCCCCGTTGTCCTCCTGGACGGTGATGGTCACGGCTGAAGGGTGGCGCAGGACGCCGCAGGGAGCAAGTAACGAGGTGGAGGAGTGAGGGGCATGGCCCAGAACGCTCCTTGCTACCTGCTTGGCGCTGCCGCTACCTTGGCACGGTGAGCGCGCACCTGGCCACCTGTCCGAACTGCTCGGGCGAGATGGATGTGACGGACGTGGGACCCTACTCCCGCGTGCGTTGCCCGGAATGCGGGGAGGAGGTGAGGGTCAAGACGGAGATGGGATCCTACCGCCTTGTCCGCCGCATAGCCTTCGGGGGGATGAGTGTTGTATTCGTGGCTCGTGATCTCACCCTCGACCGGGAAATCGCGGTCAAGGTCCTGAGCGAGGAGTTTTCGGCGGACGAAAAGCGTGAGGCGCAGTTCAGGAGCGAAGCCCGGCTCACAGCCACGGTCAGTCATCCCAACGTGGTGAGGGTCTATACGGTGGGACGGGCCTTCGGGCGCTACTTTATCGCAATGGAGCTCGTTTCGGGGCAGAGCCTGGACGAACGCATGTCGGCACATGGGGCCCTGCCGGAGGATGCCGTGATCCGGCTCGCGTTGCAGGTTGTGGATGGGTTGCGGGCCGCCATGGGAGCGGAGCTCATTCACCGCGACATCAAGCCGGGCAACATCCTCATCGATGAGAATGAGACAGCCAAAATTGTGGACTTCGGGCTGTCCCTGCTGATGGAAGATGGGACGGTCCATTCGGACGAGATCTGGGCCAGCCCGACTTATGTGGCCCCGGAAGTGCTCGAGAATTCCGAGGAAGATCACCGGGCGGATATCTATGCCCTCGGGGCCACCCTTTATCATGCCCTGGCGGGTGTTCCCCCGGTGGTGTTGAAGGAGATTACCAACCGGGCGGCCCGCGAGGCGAAGATGAACATTCCTCCCCTGAAGAAGGTGGCGCCCTGGCTCTCCAGTGAGATCGTGCAGATCGTGGAGCGGGCCATGGAGCATGATCCCGACCGGCGGTTCGAGGACTACGAGCAGTTCCGGATGGAGCTCGAAAGGGCCCGGATGGTCCTGAAGACCAAGGGGACAAAGGCGCCCGTGGACGATGCAATCCGGGCCAAGCGACGGGAGAGGAATGACAGTTATCGCCGGGTCTGGCTGTTGGGTGCCGTGATTCTGGTGTTGGTTGGCCTGCTGGGGGGAGGACTCTTTTTACTCAAGGCCAGCAGGGACAAGCCGGTGGAGGAGAGTCCGAAGGGCCGCCCCCTGGTGCTGGACCCGGATCGTGATCCTACCCTGGACCCGGAAGCGGCAATGAGGATCAACGAATCCTACGAAGGTGCGCGGCAGGCCCTCGCGGATGATGACTTCGTGGTGGCAGAGGAACAGTTCCTGCGGGTCTGGCATAATGAGAAGGCTCCTGCCGAGACGGCGGCCTGGGCGGGTTTCGAGGCCACGGTGGCGGCCTTTCTGGACGGACGAAGCGGGGATGCCCGTCAGCATCTGGCGAACCTCTACGATTTCGTCAATGAACGACGGATCGCGGACACGGTGATGGGAAGACGGCTCCAGTCGGCTGCCGAACTGCTCACCGCTCTGCGCTTTGTCCGGCAGGAACACGTGCCGAAGGTGCTGGACAATCCCTTCCGGGCGACGGTCTTTTTTGCAATGGCATTGAAGATGTGGGAGCAGGGCGAACTGGAACGGGCGCACGCGATGTTTGAAAAGCTTTCCCAGAAAGGTCCCTGGCCGCGAGGGGAATGGATGGAGGTTTACCAGCAGTTGGGCCAGCGTTACCTTGTGGATTACGAACTCATGGGCAAGGCCGACTACGAGATCGAGGGGAAAAGCCGGGATGAACTGAAGGCCGGTATTGAGGCGCTGGACGAACTCTATAGCTCCCTGCTGACGAGGGGTCGTGCCCGTTTCAACGTGAAGGTGTGGCAGAGCGGGTTGAGAGGACGATTAAGATATCTTCAGACGCGAACAGTGGAAGATGATTGGAGGGCACTGTGCGAGGAGGTGGCCGGGAGTTACTTCGCAGATGCACAATTTGCGGAAGGGGCCGAGGTGCTGCAAAAGATCGAGTTGACCGGGGCCCTGGAGCGGAGTCAGCGAGCGGCGCTTCTCTTTTTCTGCAAGGAAGCGGAGGTATTCGTCGGGGAGTTAATCCGCGCCCTGGGCCCCGGGGAGCAGGGAGTGGACCTCAAAACCCGCAGTGGTGCCCGCTATACCCTGATCATAGGTTCCCAGAAGGGAGGTCTGATGGTGGAGAAGGATGGCGCGGCGCTTTCCCTGGGTTGGAAGGAAATAGAACCGGTTTCCCTGCTGGTGCTGTATCGGGTCCTGATCGACGATCCGAACGCCGGGGAAAGGAAAGGAGACCGGTTGCTGCAGGCCTGCGCATTCGCCTGGCTTAGCAACCTGAAGAACGAGGCCCGCGGGATGGCTGCGGAGTTGATTGAACTGCGTCCCGATTTTGCGGTGCAGTGGGAGCAGATTCTGGAGGATTTCGGGGAGTAAAGGGGCGTTGGTGGTCCACCCCGCGGGCAATCATTGACAAGGCTGGATTTAGGGCGATGTTCCGCCCCGATGTCTGATGATGATAAGAAGGCCCCGGGAACGGGTCCGACTCCGGAGGAGTTGCAGCGTAGTTTGCAGGAGTTCTTCGGGAAGATGGGCAATGTCCAGTGGGCCATGCCCGGGATGAGCGAGGAGGTGGAGGACGGCGAGCCTGAGATTCCCGATGAGCGGTCCGCTGATAGTGTTTTCGAGTTCAATTACATCCCCCGTGATATCAAGGCACACCTCGACCGGTTCGTGATCCGGCAGGATGAAGCAAAGAAGGCGCTCTCCATCGCCGTGTGCGATCATTACAATCATGCCAAATATCTCCGCAGTCTGGAGAACGAGCAGGGGAAGCTTCCGGAAGGGGTCGAGTTGCAGAAGCAGAACGTGATTGTTGTGGGGCCCACAGGGGTGGGAAAGACCTACCTGATCAAGCACATTGCCGAGTTGATCGGGGTTCCCTTCGTGAAGGCTGACGCGACCAAGTTTTCCGAGACCGGATACGTGGGTGGAGATGTGGATGACCTGGTGCGGGACCTGGTGCAAAAGGCGGAGGGAGATGTCGAACTGGCGGAGTTCGGAATCATTTACATTGATGAAGTCGACAAGCTGGCCACCCGCAGTGAAATGATCGGGCGGGATGTCAGCGGCCGGGGTGTACAGACGACCCTGCTCAAACTGATGGAAGAGACGGAGGTCCCGCTCACCAACCCGATGGACATCCGCAGCCAGATGAAGTCGATGATGAACATGCAGAGGGACGGCGGGTCAGCCAAGGACACGGTGAATACCCGCCACATTCTCTTTATTGTGAGCGGTGCCTTTTCCGGTCTGGAGAAGGTGGTGCGCAAGCGTCTCAGCGAAGGGCAGATCGGTTTCGGGGCGGATCCGACAGAACGTCCCATGGATGGGGAACTGTTCAACCAGGTGGAGACCCAGGATTTCATTGACTTCGGATTTGAGGCGGAATTCATCGGTCGTCTGCCGGTACGGGTGGTGTGCGAGAAGCTGAGCGCAGCGGACCTTGAGCAGATCATGAAGTTTTCGGAGGGGAGTCTCCTGCGGCAGTATGAGCGTGAGTTTGAGGCCTACGGTATCCGGGCGCGTTTTGAAGACACCGCAATTGGGCGGATTGCGGCTCTCGCGGAGAAGGAGAATACCGGTGCCCGGGCCCTCATGACGGTCTGCGAACGTCTCTTGCGGGACTTTAAGTTTGAACTGCCGGGGACGTCGGTTTCCGAGCTCAAGATTACAGATGAGGTGATCGACCGGCGGGAGGAGCTTCTGGAGCAGTACCGTGAACTGGGCCGCCAGGTTGATGTGGAGAAGGCTGCCCGTGAACTGGAAGTATTCTGTCGCGATTTCCTGGAGGAGCACGGAGTAGAACTGGTTCTTACGACCGAGGCCCTTGCTTGCCTGGCGGAAGAGGCTGCAAGTCAGGGGAGAAGCCTTCTCCAGTTGTGTCGTCAACGGTTTCGGGATGTGCAGTTTGGGCTCAAGCTGATCCAGAAGAATACGGGACGAACACGCTTTGAGCTCGACCTTGAGGCGGTCGAAGATCCAGACAAGTACTTGAGTGACCTGGTGGTCAGGAGTTATCGTGGCGATGTCGCCGGGGCAGAAAATGCTCCGAGCGAGAGTGATTCCCCCGATGACTGATTTCTCGAAAGACCATTACCATCCGCGCATCGTGGCGGTGGTGGTGGGCAGTTTCGCGATGGCGGTCGGGTTGGTGCTGCGTGTGTCCGGTGTTTTGCTGGACGTGGAACATGCACTTCTGGCGCGTTATCAGGAAGCTGGGTTTCCCATTGAGGCAAACGGTCAACCCTGGTGGGCGATCCTGCTGCTTCTGGGACTGACCTATGGGCTGTCCTACCTGCTTCTGGAGGTTCCTGGTTTGCCTCGCCGGTTACTTCTTTCGGTGAGTTTTATGGTGCTGGTGGCTGCCGCCTCCCCCGTGGCCGCCCTCTGGGGTGTATTCTGGAGCCCTGTTGTTGCCATCCTCTCTGCAGCTTGGAGTGCCTTCTGCGCTATCCTGTGGGCGCGCCACCATCCCATGCCCTGCGAAATCGTGGGACTACCGGGGGAGGGGAAGGTCATTCCGATCTCCGGGGAGCGGGACCGCAGGACAGGTTGAGGAGCGGAGAGTCCTGCAGGTGGGCGGGACTGTGCTGACAACACGGTCCGGAGGCGCTAGCCTCCTCCCATGGCCCGGGCCGACTATCCCCAACCCGTCAGTGACCTGATTGAGGAACTCAGGCGTCTTCCGGGCGTAGGCCCCCGCAGTGCGGAGAGGATTGCACTGTGGCTGTTACAGAGTGCCAAGGCACAGCCCAATGCCCTGGCAGAATCGATCCAGAGAGCGGGGAGCCAGGTCACATCCTGTCCCGAGTGCGGGTTTTTCGCCACTGTGGAGGGGTGCCCGGTCTGCTCGGCTCACGAGCGCGATACGAGCCAGCTCTGCGTGGTGGAGCAGGCCACTGACGTGCTCCCCATTGAGCGTTCGGGTGCCTTCAAGGGTCTCTATCACTGCCTGGGCGGTAAGCTTTCGCCTCTCGATAATGTTGGTCCTGACGACCTGCGCATCGTATCGCTGCTCAAGCGGTTGGAACGTCTGCCGCAGGTGGAGATTATTCTGGCACTGAGCGCGGATGTGGAAGGGGAGGCCACGGCCAACTATCTGGGTGGTTTGCTTGCGGATCGGGATTGTAGTCTGACGAGGTTGGCCCAGGGGCTCCCGGCAGGGGGAGATCTCGAACACGCGGACGCGCTTACCGTATCGCGTGCTTTTGAAGGACGACGGTGACAGCAGGTGAGGCCTGATGGTCGATCCCACAAGAACTTCCCCAAGGCCCTGCTAGACAAAGGCGGGACCATTTGTCTAAAAGGGAGATGGTGACGGGATGACGGTGGAAAATAGACAGGAATTGTTCCAGGATGCTGAACCAGCGGCTGATGGTGGGAGATTCCGGTTAGTGGTCGGAGTGATGGGGGCGGTAGTCCTGCTGGCAGTTGGCTGGATTGCGATATCCCTGAATGATCTGAAAGAGGATCTGGCGTCGCTCCAGCAGGATGATTCAAAGGAAATAGTTGCCCTGAAGGCCGAACTGGCGGTCCTGAAGCAGGAAACCAGAGAGGAATTCCACGACGTGAAGGAAACCCTGAGCGACGTATGGCATCAGCACAAGCCAGCCGAACTGGAATTCATGGGAGTATTGGCCTCCCTCAGCGCCAGGGAGCGGGAGGCTCTTCTGGACGCTCTCGAGTCCCTTGAAGGCAGTAGCCAATCTTCGAACGGGGAGGGTGTATTGCCCAGCGCTCCCAATTCAGGTCCGGCTCCCGCTCCGTCTTCCCAGGATCCTGTTCCCGAGCCTGCGGAGGAATCCGGGGCGGGACCGGATTCTACCTCCGTACCTGCGGAGGAACCCGGGGCGGGGCCGGGTTCTACCCCCGAAACTGCGGAGGATCCCGGGTCCCCAAGCGAGGAGGTCACCGCCAATTTCAAGGAATACAGAATCCAGCCGGGAGATTCGCTTTCCCACATTGCTCAAAAACATGAGGTGAGTGCCGAGGCCCTGGCGCGAGCCAATGGGATCACTGATCCGGACAGGATCAGGGTGGGCCAGGTCCTCAGGATCCCTGACGAGTAATACGCAGCGGGAATACGTGAAAAGCGTGGTTTGAATTCTCGACCCACGTATGGCTATCGGTTACATGCTGAATGGCAGCTGATGACAGGAAAGGGTAGTCACGCAACATTTCGCAAGACGTCGAAGGAAGAGTCGTCGACGGGTGGTGGTTTTCGGGTGTTTCCCGCCCTGTTTGGTCTCGTAGTCCTGATCTCCCTGATTGCGGTGGCTTTTGTCCTGAGAAAGTTGCGTGACGAGCACATGAACCTGCGCGCAGAGGTTGTGAGCGAACTGAACTCCACGGTGCATCCGGAGGAGAGCAGCCTGACAGGTTTGCAGGCACAGTTGGGAGCCCTGGAGAGGAGGTTGAAGGAGGAAGAAGACGCCAAGGGAGCTCCCCTCTCGGATGAGCAGTATCATGTCATCCTCCGGGCTCTCGCGACGTTGCTCCATCAGCATGAGGCGGGATCTTCCGAGATTTCCGCCCTGCTCGAGAAATTCCCGGAAGCGGAACGCCAGAAGTTCATGGCAGAGCTCGAGGCGGCAGATACGGAGGCGGGACATGCCGGATTGTGGCGCCGGATTGATGAAATTGAGGTGCCTGAAACTATCCCGGAACCAGCACCGGAGTCTGCCCCGGAACCAGCGACGGAGCCCGCCCCGGAATCGGCACCTGAGCCTGCCCCGGAACCAGCGACGGAGCCCGCCCCGGCACATGGATCCGAGTTCCTCCCGCTTCCCGGGGAGGGAGCGCAAGATTTCAAGGACTACACTGTCGAACCAGCAGACACCCTTTCCGAGCTTAGCCGTATCTATAAAGTGTCCCTGTCATCCCTCATCAGGGCTAACGATATTGCCAATCCCGACCTGATCCTGATAGGGCAAGTTCTGAAAATACCGGTGAGTGAGTAGTATTGACTGGAGGGAGAATCTCGAATTTATGATTTTGTATTTCGGGATGGGGACGTAGCGTTTCGGAGCAATGAGCGGGTGTGGTGTTGATCGCGGTCCAAAGATGTTGATGGATCCTGGGTTGCACCGGGAGCAGAAGCCGGACTGGATACGTGTCCGGCTGCCCCACAATCCGGCCTTCTGGTCGACGAAGTCCCTCATCAACGACCTGAAACTGGTTACCGTTTGTGAGGAGGCGCAGTGCCCCAATCGCTGGGAGTGCTGGGGGCAGGGCACAGCCACCTTCATGATCGCGGGGGAGAGATGTACGCGGGCCTGCGGCTTTTGTGCGGTCAAGACCGCCAGGCCAGAGGCTCTTGAGGAGGATGAGCCGGAGCGGGTGGCGGAGGCGACGAGGCGCATGAATCTCAATCACATCGTGATCACTGCGGTGGCCAGGGACGACCTGAAGGACGGCGGAGCGGAACATTTTCAACGGACCATCGAGGCGGTACGGGCCTGTAATCCCAAGATCATCATCGAGGTTCTCGTGCCGGACTTTAATGACAAGGACTGGGCTCTTGAACTGGTGATGGCGGCACGCCCCCATATCTTTAATCATAACATTGAGACCGTGGAACGCCTTACGCCCCTGGTGCGCAGCCGGGCGCAATACCAGCGCTCGCTCAGCGTCCTGAGGAAAGCCAAGGATATCGTTGATGGGAAAGTGGCAACCAAGAGTGGCCTCATGCTGGGACTTGGTGAGCGGGAGGAGGAAGTGTTGCAGGCCATGGATGACCTCCTGGAGCATGGAGTGACGGTTTTGACCATGGGACAGTACCTGCGGCCCAGCGCGATGCACCTGCCGGTGGTGGAGTACATTACGCCCGAACGCTTCGAGGAACTGCGGCTGGTGGCCCTGGAGAAGGGCTTTCGCCACGTGGCTAGTGGGCCTTTGGTGCGCAGTTCCTACCACGCCGCGGATTTTCATCCGGAGGAGGATGTGATCGAGGCCATTGAGGCAGATCTGGCCAAGGGCGCGGCCTAGGAAGGCTCACTTCTCCAGATTGAAGATGCTCAGGAGGGCCCGGTGGTCGGACGCCAGGGACCATTGGGGATCATCGATGATGTGGCTGTCCTTCTGGTTGAAGAGGGGGCGGAGGGATCGGCTGGCGAGGACGTAGTCGAAGCGGGAGTAGAGGTGCTGATAATCCCAGTAGTGCGTCCAGACCTCGCCCCGGGAGTCCTTGTGGGAGAGAGGTTCAAGGTAGCGCGTTGACTGTGTCGGACCCTGGATGGAGCGAACCGGGCTCTCACGGCGGGTATCATTGAGGTCGCCATAGACGCAAAGGAGGATTCCGGGCGTTTCCTGCAGGATGCGGTCGGCATGCTTGCGAAGGAGATAGGCTTCGTGGCGGCGCATGAGGTCCTGGTGCCCCTCCGGAACCTCGCGCTTCGACTTCAGGTGGACTCCGAGGAAACGGATCCTGCGCGTGCCCACCTCCACGGTGGCGTCGAGGATTCCCCGCTGCATGGAGAATTCCTTGGGCCGGTTGTCGGCGTCAACCGACTGGTAAATGAGGGAGCCTCCAGCACCCTGTGAATCGGCAGCCACGATAGGATGGCGGGAGAGGAGGGCGAGGCGGCGCGTGTCATCAGCTCCACCTGCATACTCGGTGTGTTCAAGGTCAAGTCCGGCCGCTGCGAGTTTGCTCTTCAATTCAGCGAGGTCTTCCTCGGTGCCGATTTCGCAGATGCCGAGGACATCGGGTTGTGCCTCCACGATGATCCTGACCAGGGCCTCGACCTCCCGGGCGGGTTTACGGCGGTCCGTGCGCTTGCCGTCGACGAATCGAGACATGGTGAGATAATTCCGGACGTTGTAGGAAAGGAAGCGGAGCTGATTGCTCGATGGGGTATCATTATCGCTCCCGGTGGGCGGTTCGGTCTCCGATGGGGGGGGCGGATCCGATTCAGGAGGGGGTTTTGCCTTGGGGGACAGGCCGGGTTCTTCCGGTTTTGTCTTGGGGGCCTGTTCCCAATCGGGAGTCTTCTCCTCCCCTCCGCAACTGGACAGCAGGAGGGCGAGAGCGAGAAAAAGAAACGCCCCGGCATGCTGCGGGGCGCGAAATAAAAAGAATCCTGTGAGGGTGCGCCGCATCAGGAGGTCTCGGAGGCCGAGGCTTCTTCCTTGTGCTTGGCTTCCTCGGCCTTGACGGTTTTTTCCTCTTCTTCCTTGGAAACCTCCATTTCGGCCATCTTGATTTCGTCCTCGAAGTCGTCCCGGGCACGCTTGAACTCGCCCATGCTCTTGCCAAGTCCACGGGCAAGTTCGGGGATTTTCTTGGCCCCGAAGAGGAGGAGGACGATTATAAAGATGACCGCGATCTCCGGACCGCCGAGGCCACCGATGAACGCCAAGGTGTTTGTCATGAGCCTAACTTAATTTGGTTTGAGGTGAGGTGCAAAGAAATAACGCGGGCCCGGATCAGGGATGCCCGGTAACCATCGGGAGGATTGATACGGGCCGATTCTATCGAAATTACAAGGATTTGGCGGGAAGAATTAGGATTTGGATGTCCGGGCCGAAGGACTAAGAAAGAGGGCAGTGGTTCTACCTGTTTTCGAGATCCGGGCGAAATTGGAGGAGTGCCTGCGGGAAGGTGGGCGCGGGCGGGTTCTTTTGCGAGCCCCCACGGGATCGGGGAAGTCTACCGGGGTGCCGGTCATGCTCCTGCAGGACTCCCAGGTGGAGGGAATGATCGTGGTGGTCCAGCCCCGCCGGATTGCAGCCCGCCTCCTGGCTGGGTTCGTGGCCCGCTCACTCGGGGTGAAGCTGGGAGGGGAGGTGGGCTACGCGGTGCGTTTCGACACGCGCTACGGCGAGGGGACGAGGATCGTCTACGTCACGGACGGGGTGTTGCAGCGCTGGTTGCGTGACGACCCGGGACTGGAGGGAGTGGGGGCGGTGCTCTTCGACGAGTTTCATGAGCGCAGGCTGGCCTCCGATCTTTCCCTGGCCCGTGTTCTCGATTTGCAGGAAGGCGGGCGGCCGGAACTCCGGGTTCTTGTCATGTCCGCGACCCTCGAAACAGCGGGGCTGGCGGATTACCTGCAACCCTGCGAGGTGCTGGAGGCAGGGGGACGAATGTATCCGGTGGAGATTTCCTATCAGCCTCCTCCGGCTCCCAGGCGGGGGAGGCATGGGGCGATGGAGAGCGTGCCGGTCTGGGAAGAGGTGGGAAAGGTCTGCCGGAGGGAGATTCTCGCGCGGACCGACGGGAAGGAGCCGGGAGGGAGCGAGGGGGAGAGATTACTGGTCTTTCTCCCGGGAGCCTATGAGATCCGCAGGGCGGTGGAACTGCTGGAGCGAAGCAGTTGGGCCCGGGGTTGGGAGGTGAAACCACTTTATTCCGCCCTCTCCCCGGCTGCGCAGGGGGAAGCGGTTGGGCCCGGTGAGAAGCCCCGGATTATCGTGGCAACCAACGTAGCGGAGACCTCCATTACGATTGATGGGGTGGTCGCGGTGATCGATTCAGGTCTTGCAAGGATTGCTTCCTACGATGTCCGCCGCGGGATCGACACCCTGACCATCGGGAAGATCTCGCAGGCTGCGGCCGAGCAACGTGCCGGGCGCGCGGGGAGGACCGGTCCGGGAAGGTGTGTCAGGCTGTGGAGCGAGCGGGATCATGCCCGTCGTCCGGAGTTTGAGAGGCCCGAGGTGCACCGGATCGATCTTGCGGAGGCGGTTCTCTACCTGAAGGCCGGGGGGGTGGGAGAAGTGCGGGAGTTCCGGTGGCTGGATGCCCCGGAGGGGGATTCTCTCCAGCGGGCGGAGCGCCTGCTGGAGATGCTGGGGGCCGTGGACGGGGAGGGAGCGGTCACGGAGGTGGGAGCATCGATGGCACGCTATCCGCTGCATCCTCGCGCAGCCCGCCTCCTGGAAGCGGCGGAGGAGGAAGGTTGTGTGGCAGAGGCCTGTTTTGCGGCCGCCGTTCTCCAGGGTGAAGGCGTCTTTACGAGGAAGGCCACCCGTGCCCAGCGGGCGCGCTTTCAGGAGGACGGGGATCGGTCTGACTTCGAGTCCGAGTGGCGGGCCTGCGAGGCTGCGGAGAGCATGCGGTTCGATCCCGTTCGCTGCGGAGAACTCGCCATTCACGCCCGGCAGGCGAGGGAAATCCTGCAGGCCTGGAAGCAATTGTGTGGTTTGACGGGTCGGCCCTCGATTCGTGCTGGCCAGGTGTCGATGGAGGAACTGCGTGTGCCCCTGGGCCGGGCGGTGCTGGCAGCCTATGGGGATCACGTGGCAGCGAGGACCAGCAGGGGATCATTGGCCTGCCGGGTGGTGGCAGGGAGAAGGGGGAAACTTGACGAGGGGAGTGTGGCCCGGGATGCCGTGTTGCTGGTGGCCACCGGGATGACGGAGGTGCAGGGCCGTGAGATGACGGTGCGGCTCAGCCATGCGCTGCGAGTGGAGGAAGAGTGGTTGCGCGAGTTGTTCCCGGTCGGGTTCCGGGAGGAAGCGGGAGCGGTCTTTGACGAAGTGGCGCGGCGGGTGGTGGCTCGTAGGCGGGTGATGTTTTATGATCTTGTGATTGAGGAAAAGGAAGGCGGTGAGGTGAGCGATGAGGAAGCGGCCTCTCTCCTCGCGGATCACGTCGTGGGCGGTTCCCTCAAGCTCAAGCGATGGGATGCCAAGGTCGAGCGCTGGGTTGCGCGGGTGGCCTTCCTTGCGCAGTCCAGTCCTGAACTGGAGATCAGCCCCATCGGGGATGAGGAGAAGAAGCTGATTGTCACGCAGGTGTGCCGGAAGGCGCGTTCCTACCGGGAGGTAAAGGACCGGGAGGTCTGGCCTGTTCTCCGGGACTGGCTCTCTGCCCCGCAGTCCGCGGCTCTCGAGAGTTATGCACCCGAACGGATTGAACTGGCTAACGGGGTGGGTGCGAAGGTGGTTTATGAGACGGGGAAGGATCCTTCCATCGCCCTCAAGGTGCAGCAACTTTACGGGGTCAGGGAGACGCCTACTATTTCCGGCCGACCGGTGCAGGTGCAGGTCCTCGCGCCGAACCAGCGACCGTGGCAGGTCACCCAGGACCTGAAGAGTTTCTGGGAAAACGGCTACCCCCGGATGAAGAAGGACCTCGCAGGGCGCTATCCCAGGCACGAGTGGAGATAGCGCGGGGGCTCCGGGCAATTTGGTGTTTGTTCCCGGGAATCTGGGGTAGAGTCCGGTCGTGGCGAAGCTGATCCTGCTGATTTCACTTCTTCCCATCATCCTCTCGGTGGTGGTGCGGAAGTTTTTCTGTGACCGGGGGTTGCGTTCGGCGGGGGATGCGGAGACCGCCCGGACCGGAGGGGAACTGGCTGACGTCCTCCTCTCCAAGGCGGGGATCTCGGACAAGGTGGAAGTGGTCGAGAAGCGCCGGGCGGAGGTCAAGGTGGGCGAACCAGTCAAGCTTGTGCTCACCAAGCGTCTGGCAGGGGCGAAGAACGTCGTAGCCCTGGGCGAGGTGGCTCTCCTGTGCGGGCACGCCCTGGTGGCAACCAGTAACCCGGACCTTCTCAAGTGGCGCCAGTGGGCGGTGAAGTTCAGCTTAGCCTTTCCCATCTTCACCCTGGTGGTGCTGATATTTGCAGTGGTGGTGGCCAAGATCCCAGTCGGTCTGGGACTTGCGCTGGCCGTTGCGGCCCTGGGGGCGGGAAGCCTGATGTCGCTTCTTTCGCTGCAGGTAGAGGTGCAGGGGGCGAGGATGATGGCGACCATCATTGATGAGTCCCGCGTCTTCCCCCGCCTGCGCGAGAGCGAGGCGGTGGCGTTAGCGTGCAAGTCGCTGGCCTACCGGCAGGCGGTGCCGGGGGCGATCGAGATCCTCATGGGCCGGGACATGGAGCGGAAGCTCGCGAAGGAAGTGGGTCGAAGGGTGGCGGGAAAGGTCCTGCGGCGGTGAGCCATGGCCGGATTGGCCGTTCAGCCTTGGACTTCGAGATCCTAGACTTCTAAATCCCCACCAGCGTCCTGATGAAACTGAAATTCTGCGGAGCAGCCGGCACCACGACGGGATCCCAGCATCTGCTGGAGGTGAATGGGAAAAGGATCCTCCTCGATTGCGGCCTCTACCAGGGTCGGCGGCAGGACGAGTACGAGATCAACTGCTGCTTTCCGCATCTCGACCCTTCCTCCATCGACGTGGTGGTGCTCTCCCATGCCCACATTGATCACAGCGGAAACCTGCCCAATCTCTGCAGCAAGGGATTCAGTGGTAATATATACGCCACCTTCGCGACCCGCGATCTATGCCAGATCATGCTGGCCGATTGCGCACGCATCCAGGCCAGCGATGTGAAGTGGCTCAACAAACGGCTGAAGAAGGAGGGTCACCCCCTGCGGGAACCGATCTATTCGGTAGAGGACGCCGATGCCTGCATGCGCCAGTTCGTCAACGTGGGCTACGACCGTCCGTTGCCCATCTCTGATGGGGTGTCTCTTACCTTTCTCGATGCCGGGCACATCCTGGGCAGTGCCCAGGTCCTGCTGGAGATCGAGGACCAGGAGGACGGCCAGAAGAAGCGCTTTCTCTTCTCCGGTGACGTTGGTCGCGGAGACAATGACATCCTGCGTGATCCGGCGGTGGCCCGGGACATCGACTTTCTCCTGATGGAAAGCACCTACGGCGGACGGGAACACGAAATGCCGACCAGGGCCGACGATCGCCTGGTGGCAATCCTCGAGCGTTCCCTGAAGCGGGGGGGCAAGATCCTGATCCCGGCCTTTGCGGTGGAGCGGACCCAGGCCCTGCTCTGGGTCCTGCATCAACTTTTCGAGGAGCAGCGCATTCCGGAGGTTCCGGTCTACGTCGACAGTCCGCTGGCGGTGAATGCGACCGAGATCTTCCGGTTGCACCCGGAGTGCTTCAACGAGGAGGTGCACCGCTTTCTTCACGAGAAGCGCAATCCTTTCGGGTTCGACGGGTTGACCCTCATCCGGGAAGTGCAGAAGTCGAAGGACCTGAATGCGCAGGAAGGCCAGGCCATCATTATCTCGGCTTCCGGGATGTGTGAGGCGGGGCGCATCCTGCACCACCTGCGCAATGGAATCGGGGATCCCCGGACCACCGTTCTTTTCGTGGGCTACTGTGCCCAGCAGACCCTCGGCTGGAAAATCCGCGAGCGCTGGGAGGAGGTCAGGATTTTCGGGGAGACCTTCAAGGTGAAGGCCGCGGTAGAGGAACTCGATTCCTTCTCCGGCCATGCCGATCACTCCGAACTGCTCGACTACTTCGGGGCCATGACGGGGCCCCGCCGGAAGGTCTGGCTCGTGCACGGTGAGCAGGAACGTTCGGAGACATTCCGGACTGCCCTGCAGGAAGTGCACGAGGGGGAAGTGAGCGTGGGGGTGCTTGGGGAAACAGTGGAGTTCTAGGAAGTGGGGAAACCGTCACCGGGAGCGGAGGAACCGGGCCAGTTCCTTGAGTTTATCGGTGTTGATGAGGTCGACCCCGGTGTCGTGGAGGACCTGCCAGCACTCGGCTCGATCGGGAACAGACCAGAAGCGCAGGAGGCGTCCGTCTTTCCGGGCGCGGGTCACGAGTTCCTCCAATCTGGCGCGTTCCCCGGCCGGGATGGGGCCCCGTCCACGCCATTTGAAATGGTTCGACCACTTATCGCTGACCAGGGGAATGAGATGAGTGGGGGCCTTGCTGCCGAGATCGCCGGAGCGACCGTCGAGGGCACAGTAGCGGGTGGGATCGGCCTCCACGAGGCCTCTTGGTCGTCCACCGCTCAGGATTGCGGTGACCGGTCCCGGGCGGGCCTTGCCCTTGAGGTGGGCGGTGAAAAGGGTGCCGTAGCGGGTGAGGAGCTTGTCGAGGACCGGGTAGGCCTCCTTTCCATCGGACTTGATATCGATGAGGAGGATGAAGCGCTCCCTGTCGGGATAGACGCTCCCCTCATTCACGCGCACGCGCTCCGCCAGGGGTTTGAGGTAGAGTTCCTCGAGAGTACGGTCCTTACGGATTCCGAACCGGGTGTGGGCGACATGAAACTTCTCACCGCGGAGGAAGATGTCGGCCTCCACACTGCAGAAGCCCTGCTCCAGGGCGTCGAGAAGCGGGCGTTTGTGGCGGTAGTCGTTGTGGGCGTGGGCCCGGGGCAGGGGGGCAGGGGGTCCATCCCCGGGGAGAACTTGGCCCTGTTCCCCGCAGGAGGTGAGCGGGAGCAGGGAAGCCAGGAAGAGGAACCGGAGGAGAGCGCTGCTCATGGAGAGGGCGGAGATTGGTCGCAAGGTGCTGAGACGATAAGGCCCGTTCGTGTTTGGGCCTGCCGTGGAGGTGGTCCCCGGAGGGTAGGACTTCAGCGAGATTCCCAAGGCAGGGAAGGAAACTATTCCTGCCGCACGCGAAGGAAGAGCCTTGGACTCGCGGTAGTGTTGAAAGGGTAGCTGCGTTCGACAGTCGTGTTCTCTGCGACTACGCTCTCCTCGACGGTGTTCCACTTGACCAGGTCAACGGAACTTTCGACCCGGTAGGATTCTCCGGTCTGACTGGTGAAAGTGAGATCGACAATGGTCTCCCCTTGGTCGCCCTCAGTTGAGCGGATGGTCAGGTAAGGGATGAAAGCGAGCGAACCAGTCAGGACGTATTGTCCCGTGCCGCTGCTGAGGGGGTGCCGGACCCGGAGGTAGTAGGTCCCGGGTCCAGCGCGGTAGATGATCTGGAAGTTTATGTCCCCGCCGTTGTTGGAATTGTTATTCTGAACCAGGATTCTACCCGAAGAATCCATCAATGTGCCAAGGGTATCCGTCTGGCCTGTTGTTCCCAGGGTCAGGATGCTCTCAGACACGACTTCTATTTTGAAGAAATCGGCATCACCGGGAACGTCCAGGCTGGCCGAGAGGGGAGAATCAACCTCAAGCACGGCTGCTGTCTCCAGGGTGTTGCCGTGAAGATCGGCGTTACCGGCCTGGGTGATTTCGTGGATTCGGATGGTATCGCCTTCGGTGAAGGTGAGTTGGACGGTCCGCGGCAGGGGGGACGGGTTGATGGCGACATTATACGAAAACATCTGGTTGCCGGTCTGGGTGAAGGGTTCGCCGGTCGTGAGCCATCTGCTGGCCCCCTCGCCCCGGCGCCAATTCCAGGAAGTTCTTGATTCGACGTCCAAATGAAAGGACCCCCCGGATGCGGAAATCGAGCGACTTGATGGAGTGAGGTCGAGGTTGTTGAGGAAAGGAGTGGAATCAACAAGAACTACCCCTCGACCTGTTTTTCCAGCTGTGTCAGAGATCGTGTAGTGGAACCAATCCTCTCCAGCGAGGGCGAGGGGAGGAGTGTAGACGAGTTGGTTGCCATCCCGTGTAACAGTTCCCCCGGCAGCGCTATCGGCCTCGAAGGAGGAGAGGCTGAGCGGTTGCCCGTTGGCGTCATGGTCGTTGTTGAGTGGAGATATGGTTGTTGGTGGGGAGGGTAATCCGGAATCGAGTCCGGCAAGCAGTTTGGCTTGAATGAGAAAGTCGCTGCTTCCCGTGCTTTCATTGAGGCCGTGAATGGCAAGGATGTTCTCTCCTGCCTGCAGGGCATCGAGGTGCTCCGTGAGGTTGAACCTCTGGTAATTGATGGCTGAGCTGTCGGCGTTGAGCTGCGTTGCGGAAGAGAAATGGTCCGGGTTCAGGGGGGCGTTGACGGATAAAACCTGCCTCCCGTTGAGATAGGCGATGAATCCATCATCATATCGCATCTGAAGGAGCATCCTGTTCCAGGTTGAAAGACCTTCTTCATCTACAGTGAAGGGGATGCGGATGAAGCAACTCGTGTTGGTCGCCATCTCAGAATTCACATCTGTCCTGATGTAGGAGTTGAAATTGATAGCGTTGTTGTTGTTGCGTTCGTAGCCCACGCCATTCACGCCGGCAGTCCAGGCCTGGTCATTGTAGGGTTCATGGCCGCCGTGCCACCTGTCCCCGAGGGTGCGATGGGGGACGTGGACCCGGACAGGATGATTGTCTGATACCAGCACGGAGCCGGTCATTGGCCTCTGGAATTGGACGGTATCCATGCTTGCATACGGGGGAAGCTCCACTTCGCTGTAAGGGCCTTCCCTCTGGATGACGCCGGCATTGGCCCTGAGGTTGCGATAATTGAGGATCAGGTAGTTTTCGCTTCCGCTGATCCGGGCCGGGCCGCCGGCTCCCATGATGCCAAGGCCTTCAGGATTTCCTCCAGCGCTCTGCGCGGAGTTCCAGTTGTAGCCAAGTTGTCTTCTCAGGGCGTCGTCGAATTCTCCCGCAGAGCCGCTCTGTACGGAAGAATATCCATTATTTGTTCCAACCGC
>JAKVCR010000215.1 GCA_022448985.1 Roseibacillus sp. | reverse complement strand
CTTTTGCTGAGGCTGGGCAATGCCCCGGTGACTTTCTTGAAATCGAATCCGGTAGCCTCTGCAGCCAGGGTTCCAAGACGATGGCGGAGGCCCAGGACGTTGCCCCCGGAGGGATGGTTACGGTTGCTCAGGAAGATGACGGAGGTCCTGCTGAAGGGATCGATCCAGAGGGAGGTGCCCGTCCATCCGGAGTGGCCGAAGGAACCGAGGGGGAAGGTTTTCCCCCGGGGTCCGGCATAGGGAGAGTCAATGTCGAACCCGAGTCCCCGCCGTGCGGTGATTAATCCTGGTGATTGCACCGTGTGCATGAGCTTCACGCTCTCTGGTTCCAGGACGCGCACGCCATCCAGTTCACCGCGGTTGAGAATCATGCGGGTGTAGCGGGCGAGATCGTGGGCGGTAGTAAAGAGACCGGCATGTCCGGCCTCACCCCCCATCGCCCGGGCGGTGGGATCGTGCACTACGCCACGGAGCACACTTCCATCTTCCATGAGTGTGGTGGGCGCGATTCGCATCCGGTTTTCGTCCACTGGCCGGAAGCATGTCTCGGTCATCTTGAGAGGGTCGAAAATGGATTCCCGGGCATAGCGCGAGAGGGGTTGCCCGGTGATGCGTTGTACGATTTCTCCAAGAAGGATGAAATTGATGTCACTGTAGCGGTAATCACAGCCGGCGTGCCCGAATGAAGCCTCGCTGGTGGCCAGGGCGATCCCGTTGGCATGGCCCTGCCAGTCATAACCACGGCGAATACCGGGGAGGAGGCCACTTGTGTGCGTGAGGAGGTGGCGAATGGTGATGGTGGATTTATTAGGATCGCCGGTGAGTTCGGGAAGGAACTTCCCGGCCCTGGCTTCCAGGCTCAGCTTGTTTTCTTCAATGAGCTTCAGGATGCAGGGCGTGGTGGCTACCACCTTGGTGAGAGAAGCGGCGTCGAAGATGGTGTCGACGGTCATGGCCTCGTTTGCCGGGACAGTTGCCCGCTTCCCGTAGGCTTTCCGGTATACTTCTCCCTGGTGTTCCAGCCAGATTACGCCCCCCGGCAGACGCTTGGCCCTGATCGAGCTTGAAACCGCCTGGTCGATTTTCTCAAGGACCTCGGAACGAAGAACCGAGGAATCCGGCGGCACGGGGGTCTGGCCCTGCATGGGCAGAACCAGAAGGAAAAGAATGCCGGCGAATCGCATGGACTACAGCTTTGGTGAACGGAGGAACTTTCAGTATCTTATCCGGGTGCGGTCACTTTGTCTCCCGCTAACAGCAACGCGGCGGTCTCCCGAAATCGGAGGGTGGGTGCCGGGCCTGGATTGCCCGGGGAATCGTTTGTGCGGGTGATCCTCTATTTAGAACACCCACGGTCGCGCCTGCTTTATAAGGAGGCTTCCCGTCTCGGTGATCTTGAATTCCACCTCCATGGCCCAGGTAGAAGTGTTCCCCGGGTTGTACTTGGTGCGAAAGTGGCTGTGTACAAGGTCCATCTTGGTTTTGAGATCCAGGGCCTGGTTGCGGGTCAGGACGGTCTGGCCCTCCGGCAGCTGGTTTGAGAAACGGATGTACTGAATCTCGTCAGCAGATCCCGCCAGTCGCGCGATGAGGTACTCTTCCGGGATGGATCCGGCCTCCGGGTTGGTGACCAGGTTTTCACCGATCTGCACATTGACGTAGTGCCCTTCCCAGCGGGGATCGAAGATGTTGGTGGTTACCCCCACGCCGTTGGCCTGTTCGTCTTCATAGTTGGGATGGACGAGCACTCCCATCGCAGCGGAGAAGTGGTCGATGCGCCAGAAGTCACGTTCCTCGAAGGCGCGGTAGTTCCACAGGCTGGCCCAGACCTGTTTAACGGTCTTTTCGAGATGCCCTTCGTTCAGGTAATGGGTGAAAGAGCTGTAGAGTCCCGCGCCATTGAAGCCTTGGAGATCTTCATTGTTGGTGCTGGAGCGGGCCCGCAGGGGTGTGTCCGGTCCGATGGAGTCCTGTAGGACTCCAATGGCGTCCGACATCCACGTCGGAAGCGGAGCGTTTTCAATATCCTTCCGGAAGCGCTTAAGCAGGGCGTCCCGGAAAAGGGGAGAATTCTGGAAGAGGGGCTGGTCCAGCATGGTCTGGGCCTCTTCGTAGAGACCGTTGAACTTCATAAACTCGTCGTAGAAGTAGAACGGGATAGCGAAGCCGTTCGGGGCGTTCCGTGGCATGATCTGGCGCAGTTCGGCCACGTTCGCGGCCTTGGCCCCGAAGGCGTCGGAATCGTTGAACTGGATTTGCGAGAGGGGCCGGATTGCGGTGATACTGAGATCACGCTGTGGGATCTGAGGATTTTCGGGGCGAATTGCTTCGAACCAGGTGTCCACCTCTGCATCGGTGGCGGCCCGGATCTCGAAGCCGTCCGCAGTCACCTTGTAGTAGATGTTCTGATCCAGGAAAGGTGCAATCTCAGGGTGGGTGGAAGCATCCTTGATGAAGGCATTGGGAGTGTTGTTCTGCTTGGCCTTGAGATTGATGTGGGAGAGTGGAGTTTGCGGGATCTCGGTAATGATGCCCGCAACATGGGTGAGATCATTCGGGATGTTGCGGAAGATCACGATATCGCGTACCGAGAGTATTTCCGTACCATCGACTACGCGGAGCCGGCCATAGCCTTCGCCCGGGTTCAGCCCGGTATAGACCACATTGGCGTAGAGGTCTTCGGTCTGAACCACGTTGATATAGGAGTTATCGTAGTTCTCCTTCTCGTCGCGGTGCCAGCGGCGCTGTGTTTCGCTGGCCGGATGGTAGGCGATATTGCCGTCCACGAAGGGCATGGCAGCCGCGATCAGCTCGTAGCCCTTTTCCACGAACCTGAACGCAACCGGGTCGGTGGGCCAGAACTCGACAGTGTAGAGTCCTTGCCGCCCGTTCTCGTCCACGTAGTTGTCGTGCGCAATGAGACTCCCAGCGAGGTTCTTGCGGCGCGTGTTATCGAAGTATGTTTCGCTGTTGAAGAGTCCGAGGTCGTTGTAGCGGTTCACCACCTGGCTGGTGAAGTCGAAGTGATACTGGTAGCGGTTGCTATTGGCGAAGTAGAGGACCGGGGTAGCGGTATGGACATCGTAGACAAGAAACTTGATTTCACGTACGGATTGCGCTCCCGGTCGGTCGTCCCGGGCCGCCAGCTGCTCGAAGTGGGTCCGGTTCACCACCATGATGGAGCCCTGGGCCCGCGCGACCGGTGGGGCCGGATTGAGGGGGTTGTAGTAGCCCGGGCGGGCCAACTCAAGCCAGTCGGAGAAACCGTCGCGGTCGGAGTCCCGGCCAGCTGCCGAAGTGAGATGAGTGACCTGATAGTATCCCTGCTCCTTCGGGCGGGACGAATCCGAGATCGTGATGGGTTCTGGGCCTCCCCGGACGATGGCCACGGGGCGGCCCCGGGTCACCTCCGACAGGGTGCGGGCCCGGCGCAGGATATGGTACATCCCGGGCTCGGATGTGAGGTCAAAAGCGATTTTTCCTCCCGGAGTGTATCCCACCGAGGTGATGGCAGGTTCGGCAGCGGAAAGGGCGGCGGTGGTCCCGCCACAGAAAAGGGCGAGCAGGCATTTGAGTCGGCGGGGGGAAGGGAGCATGGACGAAAACCGGGATGCGGGAAAAAACTATAGTTCAATTTGGCGTGGAGACTAGCGGGAAGTTGTCCCCAGCGGCCTCGCCATCCGTTCCTTACTGCTCCAGGATGGCCTGTAGTGTCTCACTGGGTCGCATGGCGGTGTTGGCCTCGCTCTCGTCGGGCTGGTAGTAGCCGCCCAGTTCGACCGGATGACCCTGTACGCTGTTCAGTTCGGCCATGATCTGTTCCTCTGCATCACCCAGCTGCGCGGCGAGGGGGGTGAACTCATTCTTGAGTGCGGAGTCTGCATCCTGCGAGGCAAGTGCCCGGGCCCAGTAGAGGGCCAGGTAGAAATGCGTTCCACGGTTGTCGAGTTCCCCGCACTTGCGGGAGGGCGCCTTGTCGTTGAGGAGGTACTGGGTGCTGGCCTCATCCAGGGTCTCTCCCAGCACGCGGGCCTGGGCGCTGTCGAATCTGGTGGCAAGGTGTTCGAGAGAGGCGGCGAGAGCCAGGAATTCTCCCAGGGAATCCCAGCGAAGGTGGTTTTCCTCCACGAACTGTTGGACATGCTTGGGTGCCGATCCACCCGCACCGGTTTCGAACAGCCCACCACCGTTCATGAGCGGAACGATGGAGAGCATCTTGGCGCTGGTGCCCACTTCGAGGATGGGGAAGAGGTCGGTGAGGTAGTCGCGCAGGACGTTGCCGGTCACGGAGATGGTGTCCTGCCCGGCCTTGAGTCGTCCCAGGGTGAAGCGGCAGGCTTCGGTCGGGGCAAGGATGCGCAGGTCGAGACCCTCGGTATCGTGCCCGGGCAGGTAGGCTTCCACCTTGGAGATGAGTTCCGCATCGTGGGCCCGGTTCTCGTCGAGCCAGAAGATGGCCGGCGTGCTGGTGGCCCGGGCGCGACTGACCGCCAGTTTCACCCAGTCGCGGATGGGGGCATCCTTCGTCTGGCATGCCCGCCAGAGATCGCCTTTCTCGACGGGATGTTCCAGGAGGACGTTTCCCTCGTCATTAACGATGCGGATTGTCCCGTCGCCGGGCGCCTGGAAGGTTTTGTCATGGGAGCCGTATTCCTCGGCTTTCTGCGCCATCAGTCCGACGTTCGGGACGGTGCCCATGGTAGTGGGATCGAAGGCTCCATGCTCGCGGCAGAAGTCGATGGTGGACTGGTAGACGCCGGCGTAGGAGCTGTCGGGAATGACGGCGAGGGTGTCCTGGCGTTCGCCCTGTGCATTCCACATCTTGCCCGAGTCGCGGATCATTGCCGGCATGGAAGCATCGATGATGACATCGCTGGGCACGTGCAGGTTCGTGATCCCCTTGTCGGAGTTCACCATTGCGAGGGCGGGGCCCTTTTCGTAGCAGAGCTGGATGTCGGCCTCGATGGCAGTTCGCTTGTCCTCCGGGAGGGTTTCAATCTTGGTGAGGAGATCACCGAAGCCATTGTTGAAGTCGACTCCAAGTTCCTCAAGGAGCGGGCCGTGCCTGGCAATCAGGTCACGGAAGTAAACGCGGACGCAGTGACCGAAGATGATCGGGTCGGAGACCTTCATCATGGTGGCCTTCATATGGAGTGAGAAGAGGACGCCTTCTTCCCTTGCGCGTGTGATTTGGTGATCGAGAAAGGACATCAGGGCCTTCCTGCTCATGACGGTGGCGTCGACCACTTCGCCGGCGAGGAGTGGCGAGGCGGCTTTCAGGACACCCACGCTGCCGTGCGGATCGACGAACTCGATCTGGAAGGTGGTGTCCGACGTGGTGGTGAAGGACTTCTCCTTGTAGCGGAAATCACTCGCGCCCATGGTGGCAACATTCGTCTTTGAGTCCTTTGACCAGGGACCCATGCGGTGGGGATTGCTGCGGGCGTACTCCTTCACGGCTCCTGGGGCCCTCCGGTCTGAATTGCCCTCGCGCAGGACGGGGTTCACAGCGCTGCCCTTGACCTTGTCGAAGCGGGCCTTGATGTCCTTCTCTTCGGCGCTTTGGGGGTCCTCCGGGTAGTCCGGGAGATTGTATCCCTGCCCCTGCAACTCCGCGATGGCGGCTTTGAGCTGGGGAACGGAGGCACTGATGTTGGGGAGTTTTATGATGTTGGCCTCGGGCTTTCTGGCCAGGGCTCCGAGTTCTGCCAGGGCATCCCCAGTCTGTTGCTCCTCCGTGAGGAAGTCCGGGAAATTGGCGAGAATGCGGCCGGCCAGGGAGATATCACGGGTCTCTACGTTGATTCCCGACGATTTCGTAAACCGCTGGATGATTGGAAGCAATGAGCGGGTCGCGAGAGCGGGTGCTTCGTCGGTTTTGGTGTAGATGATCGAGGGAGAGGGCATGGACCAGCTGGAAAGGAAAGGAGGGGCGTGTA
This sequence comes from Roseibacillus sp., assembly GCA_022448985.1. GTDB lineage: Bacteria > Verrucomicrobiota > Verrucomicrobiia > Verrucomicrobiales > Akkermansiaceae > Roseibacillus_B. The sequence goes on along the minus strand of JAKVCR010000215.1, from coordinate 13,560 downwards.
CGTCAGCTGGCGGCGATGGTCAATAGAATGTGGGATCGGCACCGGGGTCGCGGATCGCGAGCGTTCCCTCCTTTCCATTGGACAGTATTGCGATGAGGAATTTACTTCAATGTCCGGGGACTCCCCGGCACGATGGCGCATCCCGATGAATGGCACTCTTTTTCTCATCATGCTGCTGGGGATTGCGGCCGCACCCGCTGGTGCGGATCTGCCAAATATCCTGGTTTTCCTCAGTGATGACCAGGGCTGGGGGGATCTCTCCAGCACGGGCAATACAGATATCCGAACACCCCACATCGATTCTCTCAAGCGTGCCGGCGCCAGTTTCGATCGCTTCTTCGTGTGCCCGGTCTGTTCACCTACCCGGGCCGAGTTTCTCACCGGTCGGCACCACGCCCGCTCGGGTGTTTACTCCACGTCCGCAGGCGGCGAGCGAATGAATCTCGACGAGGTGACGATGGCTGACATGTTCAAGGCGGCGGGCTATGCCACCGGTGCGTTCGGCAAGTGGCACAACGGGATGCAGTATCCCTACCATCCCAACGGACGAGGCTTTGAGGAGTTCTACGGGTTCTGCAGCGGCCACTGGGGCAACTACTACAGTCCGATGCTCGAGCGAAATGGCCGTATTGTGAAGGGGAAGGGGTTTTGCATCGATGACTTCACCGGCAGGGCCATGGCCTTCATGGAAGAGGCGGTGAAGGCCGGCAAACCGTTTTTCGCCTATGTACCCTACAACACGCCCCACTCTCCCATGCAGGTGCCGGACCGGTTCTGGCAGCGTTTCGTGGACCGGCCCCTGAAGATGATCAACCAGCAGGCGCCCGGACGCGAAGTGCAGACCCACAAGAGAAGCGCTCTCGCAATGTGCGAGAACCTCGATTGGAATGTTGGCCGGGTCCTGGGGAAGCTGGACGAGCTGGGTGAGACCAGGGAGACCATTGTGGTCTGGTTTCATGACAACGGCCCGAACGGGGTGCGCTGGAATGGGGGGATGCGGGGACGAAAGGGATCGGCCGATGAGGGTGGAGTGCGTAGTCCGCTCTACCTGCGTTGGCCTGGGAGGATCAAGGCAGGAACGGTTGTCCCACAGATCGCTAGCGTTCGTGATCTGCTGCCTACCCTCTGCGATCTGGCCGGGGTTCCCACCACCAACAGGAAACCACTGGATGGAGTGAGCTTGAAGCAGTTGCTCGAAAAGCCCGGATCCACAGCCGACTCCTGGCCCGAGCGGGTTCTTATCAACCAGTGGAAGAACAAGATCAGCGTGAGGAACCAGCGCTTCCGGCTTGATGACAAGGCAAGGCTTTACGATTTGGTTGCGGATCCCGGGCAAAAAACAAATGTGGCTGCCAGGCACCCGAAGGTTGTCGAGGAACTGGGCATGGCGGCGGCAAGGCATCGCGAGGAATTCATGCCCACCTACTTCGAGGACAAGCGGCCCTTCGTGATTGCCCACCCGGGGTCACGCTACACCCAGCTTCCGGCCCGCGATGCGAAGTCGCACGGAGGAATCAAGCGTTCTAACAGATTTCCCAATTGTTCCTACTTCCGCAACTGGAGCAGCACAGAGGATCGAATCACCTTCGGCGCCGAGGTTGCCGCCAGCGGAATTTACGAGGTGGTCCTCTACTACGCCGCCACGGAGGCGGGAGCGAAGTGCGAGCTGAGTTTCAACGACGCGACCCTCAAGTTCCAGATCGCTGAAGCGCACGACGTCCCCGAACTCGGGGGCGAGCACGACCTGCATCCACGCATGGAGTCCTACGTGAAGAATTTCAAGGCTGTGACGATCGGGAAGATCGTGCTTGAGAAGGGGAAGGGCGAACTGACTCTCCGCGCCACTGAGATTCCCGGAGCGGAAGCAATGGAGTTTCGCCTGCTGACCCTGAAGCGAATGTAGGGCGGGGGAGCTGAGAAGAAGGGATGGAGGCAACCGGTGTCGGAAGGGAGATCGGGCCCGGTGAGGGCTGCGCCGAAAACCAGTCGGTTCCCCTGCGGGAGGGGCGATAAGTTCCAGCGCTGCCACCCCGCCCGGTGCAAGGGCTTGCTCTCCGTCCGCAACTCCCTACCGTCCCGCCTCTCATGTCCATCGAACTGATTCTCACGCACCCGGGGGGCGCGCACAAAGACGACTACCTGGCTTGCAGTTTGCTGGTAGCGCAGCACGGGGCTCCGATCGAGCGGCGTGAACCGGAGCAGGGCGATCTCGACAACTCTGCAGTGCTGGTGGTCGATGTGGGTGGAGAACATGAGCCCGAGCGGGGGAATTTTGATCATCACCAGTTTCCGCGTGATCACGATCCGGTCTGTGCGCTCTCCCTTGTGTTGCAGGACCTCGGGCTCTACGAAGACGCAAAAATGTTCTGCGACTGGCTCGAGCCCGCGGAGTGGTTCGACACCCGGGGGGCAGGTGGGACGGCCAAGTGGCTGGGCGTTGATCGCGACATCATGAGCAAGCTCAACTCGCCGATGGATGTGACCCTGTTGCGACGCTTTGCACAAGCCGAGCGTCTCGATCCTGGCGATTTGCTCTACGAGATGATGCGCTGGGTGGGAGAGGATCTCCTGGAGTATTTGAAGACCTTGCGCGAGCGGCTCACCTACATCGGTGAGCATGGCGAGCTCTGGACGCTAGAGGCCAACGGTGCGGGCTCCTTCAAGATCCTGTTCATGCCACGGACCGATCCGCTCCCGGCCGAGCCCTCGATGGGGCTTGGGCGCTATCTCGATTCGATCGGCGAGTCGGAGAACGTGGCGGGTCTGGTCTATCCGGACCGGCGGGGCAGCGGCTATGGGCTCTCTCGTCACAACGATCACCCGCGCCTGGAGTTCACCCGGATCGACGCAGAGGACGACGTGCATTTTGCACATGCCCGGGGATTCGTAGCAAAGACTTCGACTACGGAGAAAGAGCGCCTGAAGGAGTTGCTTCGAGCGGCCTGGGTGTAATTGTGGGAGGGGACGGGCGTACAGCCTGCTCCAGGATGTAGAATTTTTGAAGACCGTGAAAATTCAATCGGCCATATTCGAGCGCGGGGCTGTCAATTTCGACGGCTGCCCTGAGTCGAAGCTCCCTGAGTTCGCCTTCATCGGACGCTCCAACGTTGGCAAGTCGTCCCTCCTCAATCTTCTGGCTGATAAGGACGGCCTGGCCCGGGTGTCCGGGAATCCGGGGCGGACCCGGGAAATCAATTTCTTCACTATCAACGGGACCTGGAGCCTGGTGGATCTTCCGGGGTATGGTTATGCCAAGGTGTCTAAGGCCGATCGGGCGCGTTTCCAGGAATTCATTGCAACCTATCTCATCGAGCGGGAAAATCTCTTCTGTGCCTTTGTTCTGATCGACTCGCGCCATCCTCCCCAGCGGATCGATCTCGAATTCGTGCAGTGGCTGGTAGAAGCTGCAGTGCCGTTTGCGCTGGTTTTTACCAAGGCCGAGAAGACCAGAGCCTCGGCGCTGGGGAAGAACGTGACGCTCTTTCTGGATGCGATGAAGGATTGGAGCGAGGGTGAGCCCGCCGTTTTCACCTCTTCCGCCAAGACGGGAGAGGGTCGCCGGGAGATCCTTGCCTTTATCGAAGCCGCGATGCAGGGCTAGGAGGAGGTATCCGCGGTCACTGTATCGGATGGATCAAGGGACTCTCTTCAGGCGAGGACGCCCTTTACAATCTTGCCATGCACGTCGGTAAGGCGGAACTGCCGTCCCTGGTAGCGGAAAGTCAGGCGCTCGTGATCGATACCGAGAAGGTGGAGGATGGTGGCATTGAAATCGTGCACGTGAACGGGATCACGTGCGATGGCATAGCCGAGTTCATCAGTTGCCCCATGGGCATGGCCGGCCTTGCTTCCCCCGCCCGCCATCCACACGCTATAGGCATCCTTGTGGTGATCGCGCCCGGCCTTGGAGCGTTTGGCCCCGTCCCCGGTTGTGCCCTGGGCCATGGGAGTGCGTCCGAACTCGGCACTCCAGATCACCAGAGTTTCGTCGAGAAGGCCTCTCTCTTTCAGGTCCTTGATAAGGGCTGCGATTGGTTTGTCGACCTGCCTGGTCTTGTTGGGGAGATTATCAAAGACCGCTCCGTGGTGGTCCCAGCCCTGGTCGAAAAGCTGGACAAAACGCACGCCCCGTTCCACCAGCCGCCGTGCCAGCAGGCAGTTGTTGGCAAAGGACGTTTTCCCGGGCTGGGTGCCGTACATCTCATGAATGCGCTTGGGTTCGCTGGCGATATCCATCAGTTCCGGGACGCTGGTCTGCATGCGGTAGGCCATCTCATACTGGCTGATCCTGGTGGCGATCTCGGGATCGCCTACGTCATCAAGGGCCGCCTGATTGAGGTCGTTCACCGTATCCACGACCAGCTTGCGCTCCTCGCCGGAGACTCCCTTTGGGTTGGAGAGATAGAGAAGGGGGTCACCCTTTGAACGGAATTCGATTCCCTGGTGGATGGTGGGCAGGAATCCGCTTCCGAAGGCGCTGTTACCTGCACCCAGAACCTGGCCGGTTATGAGGACCACGAAAGCGGGGAGATTCTGGTTTTCGCTGCCAAGTCCGTAGCTCACCCACGAGCCGATGCTGGGCCGGCCAAAGCGTTCAAAGCCCGTGAGCAGGAACATCTGGGAGGGGGCATGGTTGAACTGGTCGGTGTGAAGGGTCTTGATGAGGCAGAGTTCGTCCGCCACTCCCTGCAGGTGGGGCAGGAGGTTGGACAGCTCGATTCCCGATGTCCCGCACTTCCGGAAGGCGAATTTGTCCTCCCTGGGGGTACCCAGCAGATTGGGCTGTTCACGGATAAAGGCCAGCTTGGTGGTATCGAAGAACTCATCAGGGCACAATTGGCCGTTGCGCTTCTGCAGTTCCGGCTTGTAGTCGAAGAGGTCGAGATGGGAGGGCGAGCCGACGAGGTGAATGTAGATGATGCGTTTTGCAGTGGCCGCATGATGGAGACCGAGCTTCGTCACCGGGTCAGCTAACGCATCTACAGACTCTCCCCTCACCAGCGATGAAAGGGCCGCCGCCCCGAAGCCGTAGCCCGTCCCTTGCAGGAAGAGGCGGCGGGTTGCGGTCTGGAGGGGGGAGGGGATCATGGGGGGATGACGGGAATGGCATGCCGTGCATGCGGCAGATTTTTGCGCGGGGTTAATTCCTCGTGATGGTTTCGTCGAGATTCAGGAGGGTATTGGCCACGTAGAACCAGGCGGCCAGTTCGGTTCGGTTCCTGCTCCTGGGTTTATAGGTGAAATGGGGATTTTTGAGGAGGGCTTCAGCTTCCCCGGGATTCCGCTGAAAATGCTCAAGCCTCTCGTGAAGGAGATTGTCAATGATCTCCATTTCCCGGTTGCTGGGGAGGCGGGTGAGGGCGAGGCGGAAGCCGTGGCGCGTACGAACCCCCGGCGACTCGGATTCCTCCAGGATCCGGTCGGCCAATGCGAGGGCCATTTCGACGAAGGCGGGGTCGTTCAGCAGGGTGAGGGCCTGGCTCGGGGTGTTGGTCCGGGCGCGGCCCACGGTACAGGCCGCACGGTCGGGGGCATCGAAGTTGACCATGCTGGGATAAGGAGCGGCCCGGCGGTAGACGATGTAGACGCCGCGGCGCCAGCGGTCTTCGCCCTTTTCCTCCACCCACTTGGGTTCGTTGCGTCCGGTCTGGTGCCAGAGGCCGGGAGGCTGGTAGGGCATGACCGGTTCGCCATACATCCTGTCGGAGAGTAGTCCGGAGATGGCGAGGGCATTGTCGCGAATGCGCTCGGCATCCATGCGGAAACGGGGAGCACGGGCAAGAAGGAGATTGCGGGGGTCCTTTTCCACCAGCACGGGAGTGAGCCGGGACGATTGCCGGTAGGCCTGGGAGAGCACGATGGTCCTGAGAACGTGTTTCATGTCCCAGCCCGAGTCCATGAACTCAACCGCAAGCCAATCCAGCAGGTTGGGGTGGGTGGGGGGCTCGGATTGGGTGCCGAAGTCCTCAAGGGTGGACACGATTCCGTTGCCGAAGAGCTCTGCCCACCAGCGGTTGACCGCCACGCGGGCAGTGAGGGGGTTGTCCTTGCGAACGAGCCAGCGGGCGAGATCGAGGCGGTTACCAGGAGCTCCGTTCTCCAGCTTCGGAAGGCGGGCGGGGGTGTCGGCGTTGACTTGGGCATCTGGGCTGAGGAAGTTGCCGCGTTTCAAGATGTGTGTTTTACGGCGCTCCTTCATCTCGACCATGACGAGGGTTTGATTGGCTTTGATGGTATTACGCTGCTTCTTGAGGCGGGCAATCTCCGCATCGATTTCCTTGAGTGTGGGGTTTTCTTTTTCGAAGTAGGCGCGGAGTTTCTTTTGTTGGGCTTTGTTGCGTTTGTCGGCAGGATTTTTGAGGATAGCGACCAGGTCGGCAGGGAGTTTGGTGTCTTTGCCGACCTGGGTGCGGGCGGAGAGGCGGAGGTTTCCAATGACGCGCCCTTTACCCCAGTCCTGCGGCAGCGTGAAGACGAGAGTGGTTGGACTTGTTTGCTCGATCGGCTTGACGAGCTCGAAGGTGGCCCAATGTGATTTGCCGAACTGCGGATTGATGGCCCATCCCGTAGCGGGGTTTCCGTCGATCAGGCCAGCGACGTCCCAATTCTTCTGGGAAAAGTTGGCCTGTGGGCGGTGAAGTTTGACCGGCGTGTCACGATCGTCTTTGCGGAGAGCGGCGGTGAATTCCTTGAGGACGAAGTTGGGTCGCTGGGCTTCTCCGCGGCCTGGTCCATTGCCGGGCAGCTTGGGAGTTGCGAGCGCTTCCAGTTTGAGCTGGGCGATGCGGGGAAGGGTGGTCCTGGTTTCGACGGTGTAGGTCGTGGTGTTGGGAACCTTTCCGCTGAGGAGAACGGATCCGTCCTTGAGGATGTCGTGTTTTTCTCCACCGGTGGAAGTGAATTTAGTAACTTGGAGGACCTCCCAGTCACTTTGTTGCGCGGCGCTTTCGGAGTGGTGGCGTTCCCAGGCGAGATAGGCTTCTTCCTGAGGTTTGAGCGTGGCGTCGCGGTTCTTCTCGAGCAGGGCGATTTGATCATCGCGATCTTTCGCTTGTTGTTGCTGCCCGGCGGTGAGGGGAAGATCGAGGTAGGGGCCGATGAAATCGTGTGAAACATCAGTCTTGTTACTGGGTAGCTGTACTTCCAGCGGGGTGTGATTGAAAAAGTCGAAGAGAGCGTAGTAGTCCTTCATGGTGAAAGGATCGTACTTGTGATCATGGCACTGCGCGCACTCCATCGTCACGCCCAGCCAGACGGTAGCGGTGGTGTTGACCCGGTCGATCACCTGGTTGACCCGGTTGCCCTCCGGGCTGACCCCTGCTTCCACGTTGCAGGTTACGGTCCGGTGAAACCCAGTGGCGATCTTCTGCTCAAGCGTGGCATCCGGGAGGAGATCGCCAGCGAGCTGCTCGATGGTGAATTGATCGAAAGGCATGTTTTCGTTGAGAGCCCTGATAACCCAGTCGCGAAAGCTCCACGACGGGCGCAACTGGTCAGCCTGGAAGCCGTTGGAGTCAGCATAGCGGGCAAGGTCAAGCCAGGGCCGGGCCCAGCGTTCACCAAAACGGGGCGAAGCGAGAAGGCGGTCGACCGCAGACCGGTAGGCTTGCTCTTCGCCCTGCGGGCTGTCGAGGGCGGTCTCGAACTCATGGAGCTCCTGCCAGGTCGGCGGTAGTCCGATGAGGTCAAGGGAGAGGCGCCGCAGGAGGCGTGCGGAATCCGTGGGAGGGGAATAGACCAGTCCTTCTTTTTCGAGACGTCGCAGCAGGAAGGCGTCGATGGGGTTGCGGACAAGGGAGGAGGCCTTGACCGCGGGGGCAGTGGGTCGCTGCGGTTTTTGCCAGGCCCAGTGCTCCTCGTAGTCCGCTCCCGCTGCAATCCAGTCCTTAAGCAGGTTTTTCTGGGTCAGGGAGAGCGAACGCTTTGCTTTGCGGGGCGGCATTTGTTCGTCCTCATCCTCAGAGAAAATCCGGGCCACCAGCTCGCTTTCCTCCGGCTTACCCGGGACGATGGCGGCACCCGTCTCCCCGCCTTTGGAGGCCCCTTCAAGGGTATCGAGGCGCAGCTTTGACTTGCGCGCCTTTTGGTCCGGACCGTGACAATGGAAGCAGTTTTCCGCCAGAATGGGCCGGATCTCGCTTTGAAAATCCGGCCTCTCGCCAGCCGTTACGGCAAGTGGCAGGAGAAGCAGGAGAGATGCCGGGAGGCGCATGGCAAGTGGTTTGTAGGCCTTGAATGTGTGGTTCGCAAGGATGGAGCTGGTCGGGAGCCTTGGGCCCATCGTTTTCGTCAATCTTCGGATTGAACTTATCCGCTCCCGCAAGTTCTGTTTTTCAGGCATGTTCTCAGTTGCATGAGCGTATCGAATAGGGAATTAAGCTGGGCCCTGCTCATCCCTCCCCTGGTGGTCCCGGCCCTGGGGGCCCTGTTTTACTTTGTCATCTTGCCGGAGGGGAATCTCGGGAAGTCGGCTTATACCGTAATCAAGCTCTTCACCCTCATTTATCCGTTTCTTTTCCTGAGGCATATCGGCCTGGGGGGGATCATCCGGAGGCGTCGCCACGACCCTGCTGCGCAGTGGCCGCGCTGGAGGGTTGTCATGTTCACGGGCTTGGCGACCGGACTGGCAATTGCGGGAGTGGGGTTCCTGCTCATGGAGACACCGCTGGGGGATGTGGTCCGCGAGGGGGCTGACCGGGTGTCTTCCAAGGCGGAGGGCCTGGGCTTCAAGGATCACTTTGTCCTCTTCGCTGTGTTTGTGTCGGTAATCCATTCCGGGGTAGAGGAGTTCTACTGGCGCTGGTTTGCCTACGGCCAGCTGCGGCGCAAGATGACCCGTTGGGCCGCCCACCTGGTTGCCGCGGGGGCTTTCGGGGGGCACCACTTGATTATTACGCTTCAGTTCTTCCCCGTCGCGCTGGCATTCTTCTTGACCGGTTGCGTGGTGGTTGGGGGCGTGATCTGGTCCATCATGTATGAGCGGCAGGGCACGATCATAGGATGCTGGGTGAGTCATCTCTGTGTTGATGTCATGCTGATGGTGATCGGTTTCCAGCTGATCATGGGAGGTTAATGAGCCGAGGTGGACGGGGATTTGTCCGCTCTTCCCTATTGATGGACACGGCTCGGGCTGATTGATTTGCGCCCAGGTGGTGGGGGTAAAGAACAGAGGACAGCGGATGAGCTGGCCGGCGATGGTGGCGGCCCTGGCCGTCCCCCTTCTTTGTGCCTTGGTCTACGTGGTCTGGATTCCACATGGAAACGGCGGACGAAGCGCCTGGTTTGCGACCAAGATCTGGGTCCTGGGTTATCCTCTCTTCTTCTTCAGTCTGATCGGCCTCGGGGGGCTTGTCCGGAGGGAGGACCGTGCTGCCAAGTGGCCATCCTGGAGGATGGTTATCCTCACCGGACTCTTGAGCGGGACAGGGATCGCGCTTGTCGGCTGGCTCATGGTCCTCACTCCGGTGGGTGATATTGTGAAGGACAACAGTCATAACCTGGTGGAGAAGGCCAGGGATCTTGGATTCGCTACGAGGGGCCGTTTCCTCATGGTGGCGACCTTCATCACCCTTCTCCATTCTGCGATGGAGGAATACTACTGGCGCTGGTTCGTATATGGACACCTGCGGCAAATGGTGGGCTACTGGCCAGGGCATCTCCTCGCCGCCGTTGCCTTTACCGGACATCACCTCGTTCTCATGAGCGTCCTGTTCCCGTTGCCCCTCGCGCTCTTTCTGTCCTTTTTGGTAGGTCTTGGGGGATTGATCTGGACGCTCATGTATGAGTGGCAGGGGACTGTCCTGGGCTGCTGGCTCAGCCACCTTGTGGTGGGCGCATTCCTCATGATCGTGGGCTACCGTCTCATCGTGGTGGGGTGATGAGCATGCCTCTGTATGAGGTAAGGGGGAGGGCTTCAGAGGTGCCTCAGTTCCCTGACTGCAGGTAGGCGACAAGGTCGCGGACTTGCTGGGCGCTCATCTGGTCGAGAAGTCCCTCCGGCATGACGGATACGGGAGCACGGCTCTGATGAGTGAGGTCTTTACGGGCGATCACGGTTTTGATCCCCGCCAGATCCTTGATGGTTACGGTCCGCTCGTTGGCCTCGGTGAGGAACCCGGTGAGCACGGCGGGCGGGGCGTCTCCCACCGGGCGGAGGGTGAGGGTGGCCAGTTCAAAACCTTCCCGGATCCCCAGGTTGGGATCCACGATTGCCGGGACGAGGTAGTCGAGATTTTTCATTTCATAGCCTGTCAGATCAGGTCCGATGTCGCGGCCCTGATTGCCGAACTTGTGACAGAGCGCGCAGTGTGCGCCGAAGAGTTGACGTCCGCGTCCGGCCTCTCCCTTGGGGGCCTTGGCGGAGAGGAGAGCCTTGACCTCCCTGATGCGGGTGGCCTTGGCGGCATCGGACAGGCGAATGGCACCAAAGTGCTTGGTGATCAATGGCCCGATACGGTCGTCCCCGTAGGTCGCCATGAGGAGGACGCTGTCGCGGCCAATCGTTTTCTTGTCGATCATTCCCGCGTCCACCGCGGTGAGGAGGAGTTGGGCCCAGGCCGCCCGGCTGGCAAGGAGCGACTGAGCGACCTGCCGGAGGTCACCCTGGAGCCGGGGGTAGAAGGAGAGCAAGGTGCTGGGAATCTCATCGCTTGCATACCTCCGCAGGGCGCTGAGTGCTGCCAGGCGGACAGGAGACTCGTTTTTTTCGTCGCGGAAGAGCGAAAGGAAAATCTGCTCCGAGGGGGCGTCGCTGAGTTCTCCCAGGGCCTTGATGAACGCGAGGCGTTGGGCGACCGGTGTTTTGCGATCAGCGAGCAGGGGGCGGGCCGCGGCCAGAGCTTGCGGACTTTTCAGCCGCAGGGACAGGCGGATGACCTCGTCGGTCACGCGCTGGTTCTTCCAGATATTGGCCACCGCGGCGTCCAGTTCGGGAGGAACCGGGTCAAGGGAGGTTCCCTCCAGGGCCTGTTCCATTCCGCGGATCAGGGCCTCAAGGTGCTTCGTTCCGGCTGCCTTTTCCAGTAGCCACGCGCACATCCGGAGGCTCTCCGGGCTTCGCTCTGCCATATAGCGGCGTCCGATGCGCTCACGGAGAACTTTCTCGAAAAGGGGCGTGTCCCAGAAGCCGGCGTAGGACAGGAGCTCCCTGGCGCGGTCGGGATGCCGGGTGATCAGGGCTTCCAGTGCCCACCAGAGCTGCAATGGGATGAACGAATCCTCTGAAAATTCGCCACGGCTGGCGAGGCCCTCGATAAGATGACGGTCGCCCAGGCGTTGGGCGGAGGAAGCGAGCTGGGAAATAACTTCCGGGTGCTTTGCTTTGCGGGCGAGCTGGTGGAGGGCGGCACCGAGATTGACCTCGTTTTCAGCGGCCACCCGAATCACCCATCGTTGAAGGTCCGGATTGGGGATATCGAGAACTTTGGTGAGGAATTCGGCCATGCCGGGGCCCCCGGTCTTTGCCAGGTCCAATCTCTGGATCACCCACAAGGCCTCCAACGCCTGCTGACCGACGCCCTCATGGGCCCGCGTATTTCTGGTGAAGGCCTCCATGAGGAGCTTTCGGATGGAGTCATCCCCGCGTTGCACGAGGATTCGGCGGGCATGACGACGGGCCCACTGGTTTCCCTCCAGGAGCTCCTGCACGAGTTCTGGCGATGACAGTTTTCTCAGATCAGTGGGTTGCCGGGGCCTGGCATCGCGAGCGCGGATGCGATGGATGCGACCGTTGCTGCGGTCCCAGTTGTCGCGGGGATCAACATGGGTGATGCGGGCGTCGTAGAAATCCGCCACGTAGATGGCGCCATCCGGCCCGACAGCGCAGTGCACCGGACGGAACCACTTGTCCCTGGTCTGCAAGGGTTTTTCCTTCTCCACCGTCCTGAAGGTGCTGCCTTGGCGTTCCATGCGCAGGGCATGGATCTTGTTGCCGAGCGAGTTAGGCCCCACCAGGCACCCTTCCAGGCCCGGGATCGCGCCACTGCTGTAGCGGAGCCATTGGTGGACGAGGCGGGTTTTTTCACCTTCAATCGGCATGCCGAAGAAATGCCCGAAGGTGTAGGGGTTGGTGTGGGGGCCGTGTTTGCCGAAGCCTTTCTGATAGTAGCCACCCTGGACGAAGTGAACGGCCTGCTGGGTGCCGTTGGTTCCCGAGTAGAGTCGTCCCCGATCATCGAAATCGACTCCGAAGTTGTTCCAGCCGCCTTCTGCAAAAAGCTCGAACACGTGACGCGTGGGATGGTAGCGCCAGATGTTCTGACCGAGGAAGGCATGCCGCGGTGCGTTTTCGTCGAGATGGACCCGCACGCGGGCTGTCACCGTGCTGCCGGTGCATCCGTAGAGCCAGCCATCAGGCCCGAACTTGAGGCTGTTGGAAATGGAGTGGGTGTCCTCAAGGTTGAATCCGGAGAGGTGCACCACCGGCCTTCCGTCGGGGCGGTCATCACGGTCCTTGTCGGAATAGAAGAGAAGGTAGGGAGGGTGAAGCACCCATACGCCATCCTCGCCGTGTGCCACGGAGGTGACCATGTTCAGGCCATCGAGGAACGTCTTGTGCAGGTCGAAGATGCCATCGCCGTTGGTGTCCTCGTGGATGGTGATTTTGTCCTGCCCGGCAAATTTTTTATGCAGGGGTGCTGTGAAGGGAGGGGGCGGGGGGACCTGGTCAAAGACCTTACGGAGGTGCTGGTCCCAGGTGAGAACCTTGAGGCCAGCGGGATTAGGATACTGGATATACTGCACTACCCAGAGCCGCCCCCGTTCATCAAAGTCAAGATAGAGGGGCTGCCGGACCAGGGGCTCACTGAGGATCGTTTCAACCATGAGGTCCTTGCCGACCTGGAATTGAGCGAGGGCCTTGTCGGGGGGAGAAGGGGCACCCTTGTCGTCGGCACGGGCATAAGGATTCTTGTTGCCCTCAAAGTGCTTGGACACGGCAGTCAGCATCTGCCTGCGCCATTCTTTGTCCGCCGGGATCACACCGCCATGCCCCGCATGTTCCGGACCCGTGCGCTCAAGGAACGACTTTACTTCGGCTTCCCGGTCCTGGCCCCACTGCGCCCAGGAGGGAACATCGCCCTGCCGGAAGAGCCAGCGGCCACTCAGGTCGATAGCATCATCCACACGCGTCAGGTGAATGGGCCCCTTCAGGATTCCGCCCTTGCCACTTCTGTTGAAAACGCGCCAGGCGATAAGGTTGGTTTCCCCAAAGCGAACCTGGTCGGGCTCGATCACGAAGGGCCGACGGATGCGGCTTGACGGATTGCCGTAGAGGGGCGGCATGGATCCATTGGCCCCGACCTTGTTTCCATTGAAAAACCCTTCATCCACGTCGCTGATCGCATCCACCATCAGGAGGAGGCGACTACCCTCCCACTGTGCGGGTATGTCTACGTAGGCACGGTACCACCCGAATCCCTTCTCCCCCTTCCAGCCCTCTGCATGGGGCACAGAGACCGGATCCCAGCCGTCGAGCTGGGCCAGGGACGGGCCGATGGCCAGCAGGCTGAGAAGAAGAGCGGACAATCGCATGAGAGCGGAGAGTAATGCGCGAGGGAAGGC
>JAKVCR010000214.1 GCA_022448985.1 Roseibacillus sp. | reverse complement strand
CGGCAGAGCTCTACCCACTGCCCGAGGCTCAACTCTTCCGCCCGTGCCGTCTCCGGCACACCCAGTGACTCTGCCACCAGAGACCACTCCGGCTCCGGCGGCAAGGCCTTCCGTAGCTGCTTACGCCGCTGGGCAAACCCTCGCCTTACCAGTTCATCAAAGAGCCGGATGTCGTAGACGGGCAGATCATCGCCCCGGGGTTCAACCAACATCACGGTGGAATCGATACCCGGACGGGGATAAAAGACCTCCGGACCGATGGTCTTGAGCGGCGTACTCACCCACTCACCCTGCATGCGCAGGGCCAATACCCCGTAGTCCTTGGTTCGCGGAACCGCCCGAATCCGATCAATCACCTCCTTCTGCAGCATGAGAACGGCCCGTGAAACCGGAGAAGGCCGCTGTAGAAAATTGCGAAGGATCGCACCCCCCGCAGAGTAGGGCAGGTTGCCCAGGAGCTTGATGGGGCATTCCTTGAAGAGCGGCCGCAGGTCAAAACGAGCAGCATCGGCATGCACTACCTCGACCGTATCCTCCCCCGCAAATCGCTCCTGTAGCCAAGTCGCCAACCTCCGGTCGTACTCCACCAGAAGCAATCGGCGCACTCGGCCGGCCAGGACCCCGCTCAACGACCCCGTTCCCGGTCCCACCTCTACCACAAAGTCTTCCGGACCGGGTTCCAGTTGATCCACGATCCAGCGGGCGATGTTAGGGTCTGTTAGAAAGTTCTGGCCCAGCTTCTTCGACGGCACCACCCCGGCCTCTGCCAAAGCCGCCCTGACATCGCTCCCGCTCACGGCAAAAGAGTGGCTCAACGGGCGGCAAGGAGCAAGAAGCGAGGTCGTGTCCTGCAATCAATCGCCACTCGCCACTTATCGCTCCAGCCTCTACGGTCAAGCCTGTCGTGACCCCGGCCACCTATCTCACCCTCCTCCGGACCCTGCTCGTTCCGGTCTTCGCGGTCCTCGCGATCTACTACGGGATGAGCGTAGAAACCGGCACCCCGATCGAGGCCTACCATTGGTGGGCGGTCACCGTTTTCGTGATAGCCGCCCTCACCGATCTTGCTGATGGCATCATCGCCCGCCGTTTTAACCAACGCACACATCTGGGTGCGGTTCTCGACCCCATCGCCGATAAACTCCTCATCCTTACCGCCATCCTCATCCTCTCTATCCTGCCCTGGGGAGACGACTGGGCCATCCCTATTTGGTTCGTCGGGCTTGTCATTGCCCGTGATGCCGTCATATGGGGCGGCATCGCTGTACTGCGTTTCCTCGACTACCATGTGAAGATCCAACCCCACTGGACCGGAAAAACCTGTACCGCCCTGCTCATGGTCACCGTGGCCTGGACCGGACTTAAGATCATCCCCCTCAACCCAATTTATCCCACCACGGTGACCGCCTTCTTCCTCGTCCTCGCTACCTCCATAAACATCCGCCAGGGCATTGAACAACTCCAGCAGACTGAATTGAAACGCGCAACCGACCCGGAAAATGAGCGATATCCGTAAGCCCGTAGTGGCCCTCGTGGGACGACCCAACGTGGGCAAGTCCGCTCTCTTCAATCGCCTGGCGGGTCGCACCATCTCCATCGTGCACGACCAACCCGGCGTCACTCGCGACCGGGTCTCCGCCCCATGTACGCTCACCGAAGTCCCTTGTGACCTGGTGGATACCGGAGGTATCGGAGCCCTGGCCGATGCCGACTTCGCGGAGGCCGTCAGCACCGAGGCACAGATCGCCATGGACACCGCCGAAATCATTCTTTTCCTCGTCGATGCCCGCGAGGGATTGACTCCGGTGGATGAGGCCATTGCACATCAACTTCGCAAGGCCTCCGAAAAGGTCTGCCTCGTCCTCAACAAGACCGACCACGAAGAACTCGATCACGTGACGGGTGACTTTGCCCGTCTCGGTCTCGGTGACGGTCTTTCGGTCTCAGCCGCGCACGGACGGAATTTCAACGCTCTCCTCGCCGAACTGGATGCCCGTCTTTCCCCCTTCGCTGAATCCGCCCGTGAGGCCGAGGAATCCGCACGCGTTACAGGTCTCAAGATCGTGGTAATCGGAAAACCCAACGCCGGCAAGTCATCGCTGGTCAACGCCATCCTCAATGACGAACGTACAATCGTCTCGGAAGTGGCCGGCACTACCCGGGACGCGGTGGACATCCCCTACGACCGCGCCGGAGAGCGCCATACCCTTATTGATACTGCTGGTCTGCGCCAGCGCTCTCGAATGGACACTTCCGTGGAGGTATTTTCCGCCATGCGCGCGGAACGATCCATTCGCCGGGCGGACCTCTGCCTTCTGGTAGTCGATCTCGCTGCTGGTATCTCCGCTCAGGATCGCAAGATTGCCCGCCTCGTACAACGCGAGCAGAAACCCTGCATCATCATCGCAAACAAGTGGGATCTCTACCATCCGGACGCTCCCAGGGGAGCACGCATGGATGAAGCCGAAGAGACAATTCGCACGGAACTCTTCTTCCTTCATTACGCTCCCTTCATCTGCGTCTCCGCCCGCGAGAAGCAGGAACTCGACCGCATTTTCGGCTCTGTCCGAAAAGTACGGGAGGGCGCACAGAACATCATCGGAACGGGGGAGCTAAACCGCCTCCTCGATACCGCTCTCCGCCGTAATCCCCCTCCCGCCAGCAAACGGCACCGCAAGCGTCTGAAGATCCTCTATGCCACCGCTGCCGTAAACGAACGCTACGCCGCAATCCCGGTGCCCCGCTATATTCTCTTCGTAAATGACAAGCGCCTCCTTGCAGACTCCTACCAATCCTACCTCGAAAATACGCTGCGCAAGGAAACCCCCTCCCTCGGCCTGCCCATAAACTTCTCGGTCCGATCACGCCGCAAACCCATACCCTGACCCCGGCAACACGTTTGCGGGACTCGTGGCCCTGATTCTTCTGCAGCAGGCTCCAGCAATCATGCTTCAAGCTCACCTTGATCGTTGATCCCCAAACGATCAGGGTACACGCTTCTCTCATGCCGCTTCTCGACGTCCGCAATCTCACCACCCGGTTTCACACGCGCACGGGAGTCGTGCACGCGGTGGAGAGCGTCTCCTTCTCCCTGGAGGCCGGGCAGACTATCGGAATTGTGGGTGAATCCGGATCGGGCAAGAGCGTAACCTGCTACTCGCTTCTTGGACTTATTCCGCAACCACCGGGCAAGATACACTCTGGAGAAGCCATCTTCGACGGAATCGATCTCCTCAAGAGTTCAG
Organism: Roseibacillus sp.; assembly: GCA_022448985.1. GTDB lineage: Bacteria > Verrucomicrobiota > Verrucomicrobiia > Verrucomicrobiales > Akkermansiaceae > Roseibacillus_B. The sequence goes on along the minus strand of JAKVCR010000214.1, from coordinate 2,483 downwards.
AGAGGGGGTTGCGAGGCATTCGTGGCAAACGGATCTCCATGATCTTCCAGGATCCCATGACCTCCCTGAATCCCTACCTCAAGATCTCGAAACAACTCACCGAACCGCTCGAGATCCACGGAGGCATGAAGGGGGCGGAGGCACTCAAGCACGCCATTGAGTCCCTGGAGGAAGTCGGAATTCCCGATGCCTCCAAGCGCATCCACTCCTATCCTCATGAGTTTTCCGGCGGCATGCGTCAACGTGTCATGATTGCGATGGCTCTCATCACCCGACCCGAAATCCTTATCGCCGACGAGCCTTCTACCGCTCTTGATGTCACGGTCCAGAAGCAGGTTCTTGATCTCCTCCGCGAGCGACAAAAAGCGCTCGGGCTCTCCATCATTCTCATCACTCACGATCTCGCGGTGGTCTCAGAGAGCTGCGAGGTGGTCAACGTCATGTATGCCGGCCGCATCGTGGAGCAGGCGCGCACCAGCGAACTCTTTACAAACCCGCTGCACGCCTACACTCGCGCTCTCCTCAAGAGCATCCCCGCCACCCACCAGCGCGGCGAATCCCTCTATACCATCCCCGGCATCCCTCCCGACCTTTCCCGGGAACCCAACCACTGTTCCTTCAGCCCACGCAACACGATCGGCGATTCCAGCCGCTGCCTGACTACCCGCCGCCCCGAACTCACTGAGGTCGAGAAGGCGCACTTTGCCCAGGACTGCCCCGGCTGCCTCGCGAAATAATGGCTTGCGGCAGAAACTTGGGGGACCACCTAGCAAAAACCATTCTCGCAGCTACCGAGGCCGCCCCCGTAACGCCTGCCTCTCTATGCCTCAATCTCCTCTCCACCCACATGGAAGCCGATCTTGCGTCTCTTCTCCGGCTCGACCTTCTGGGTGTAGCATAAAATCTGGAAACTCGCCTGATGCGCAACAAACATGCAGGGCGCCCCATCGAGCATTCCCTCTACCACCACACTGGAATGCCCGTCTTCACCAACTGAACGCACTTCAATCGTGTTCCCGTTAGAGAGCAGAGCAAGGATCACAGGTTGCTCATCCTCTCCCAGGCGTTCGCGCCACTTCTGAACGCGGTGGGCCAGACGTTTCACAAACTCTCCCGCCGACTCGAACCGATGCTGCTGTTCAGCCGGCATGTGCGCAAGAATCTCCCCGATGTCCGGCATGCCGGTCACTCCCGGCAGACTGAGGTACGGGCGACGCAGGGGGGGCTTCCCTTCAGCTTCCTCGCTCATGATTTACAGCCTCCACTCGATACCAAATGATCATTCCGTGTGCCTCGGGGCAAGGACATAGCGTGGTCACCGGCATCGGCCCCCTAAGTCCCAGGACTAGACCCAAACATCGACCAAGAACCGAAGGCTCCGGAATCGGCTCAGGGTAGCAGGTTTACCGCCCGGGCCCGCTTGATCTCGCGCGTTATCTTCCGGTGCATCTTGGCGGAGACTCCGGTCACCCGACGCGGAAGGATCTTCCCCGTCTCAGTGGTGAACTTGGTAAGAACCTCGGGATTCTGGTAGCTGACGTTAACCATCTCAAGGTCAAGACGCTTACGCGGCATCCTCTTGTTTGCCTTCCGAAAGGCAATCCGACGCTCCTTGGTTTTGGGCTCGCTCATAATCGATCGTTAGCGGAGTTCACGGTGAAGCGTCCTGCGCTTGAGATAATAGTTGAACTTCACCTTCTCCAGGCGACCCGGCGTCCGTAGACTCTTTTTGTTACGGGTGGTCGCGTAGCGGGATGGCTGCTTGCCCTCCGCTTTCGCTTCGGTGCACTCAAGAATGATGATGTCGCGCGGCATGATTTCCGAAAAGGGCCGGAAACCTAGCCAATCAGGCGCCTGCGTCAAGCGAAACTGCTGACCCGCTGGGTGCCCCGGCCCCAAACCCAATTGCGTCTGAGCTACGGAACTTGCGGTGCGGATTCTCCTGCTCCCACTGGGATTGACACTCAACCGTAAGACGCGCAAAGGGAATCGCCTCCAGGCGGGCCTGCGGAATCTTCTTCCCTGAAATCCCACATATCCCGTAGGTCCCATCTGCAATACGCTCCAAGGCAGCCTGAATCTCCTGCAGGGCATCTTGCTCCTTGGAAAGGAGGTTTAGGGCAAAATCACGATCGTAGGCATCACTTCCGGCATCTCCCAGGTGCGTTCCGCTCACGGAGGCCTCACCGCCAGAGGATCCGTTACGCAGGGTCTCCTGCTGCACACCATACATCGCATCCATCAGTTCGTCCTGCAGATCGAGAAGACGCTGGCGCTGCTTCTTGACAAAGATAGTGAGCTTAACAGGTTTTCTGGGCGCGGCCTTCTTTGCAGGCACCTTCTTCGCCGCTGCCTTCTTTGCCGGGGCCTTCTTCGCGGGCGCCTTCTTCGCTGCCTTCTTCGCGGCCTGATTCTTCGCCGGCTTCTTCGCGGGCTTATTCGAGAGGTTCTTCTCTGGCGCCAGCTTGGAAGCATGCAACGCC
>JAKVCR010000213.1 GCA_022448985.1 Roseibacillus sp. | reverse complement strand
AGCCGGAGGTCGTCGGCAGCGAGATTACGCGGAAAGGAGATGGTGAGATAGGGTTGGTTCTGACCACTTTCATCCGGGAGTGATTCGATAGCAATTGAGACCAGGTCCATGGAGTCTGGCCTGATGTCCGATGTTCCCATGGCATGTTCCAGGAGGGCCGGCCACTGATCATTGTCGGAATCGCGGTGGGGGTCCCCGGTGAAGGGTTCGGCAGAATCTGAGCCTCCGGGGTTTCCGCCTGGTCGGGTGCTGAGTCTCCAGTTGTCCGGGGTGGAGGTCAGCGACTGCGCGTGTGGTTCAAGCAGGACGAGGCTGTAGCCGTCGCCGTCGGCGTGAGTTGGCCACAGCCCATCATCCTCGAAGTCGATCCGGCAGATTTCGTTACCAAGGGCATCATTCAGGACGAGTTCTTCGCCGTCGTTGGATAGTCTGTTGTTGTCGGGTTCGAGGAAGTAATCTCCTGGAAAGAGATTGATGTCTCCCGGGGAATAGCGTTCGCGAAAGGCCTCCCGGTTCCGGGCGAGGATGAGTTTTTGGCCGGGGGCGAGAAGTTGTGAAGAAAAGGTAAAGTCGATCCCGCTCGTAAAAGTGACGCCTTCGAGATTGATGGTCTGTTCACCGATGTTGGAGAGTTCGATGAATTCGAACAGGTCATCATCTTCAAACCCAAGGGCGACTTCGGAGGAGGTCGGCTCCGCGGGGTGGTACATGATCTCGGTGATGGTGAGGTTTTCCGCGGAAGCTGGTTCCAGAGAACTTGTGTTCTCAATCGTGATGGTGTCCCGGGTGATGACTTCCCCGGAGAACCCGACGGCCTCAATGGTGTATTCGTGCGCTCCGGTTGCGACCGGCAAGGTGGCCTGCCATGAGGTTGCGTCGGTCCATTCCACCGCGAGGGGTTGTCTCGCCCCGACCAGTCGCAGGTGGCGGACGTCGACCCAGCCCCTGCCGTTCAGGGTTGCGGTGCTTCCGGATACCCGCAGGGGAGAGGCAGTCGATATCGAGAATGATACCGGGCGGATCAGGCGGTTGACCTCCGCGCGTGCGAAGTTGGACCGGGACTGGATGTAGCTGAGGTGCCCATTCCAGTTCTGAGTCCGGTCGAACCGTGCAAGATGAGAGATCCAGCGCCCCATGTAGGTCCGGTTGTAGGTGGTGGTGATGATATCCTGGATATGCCCGAGATAGATGCGGAGACGGCTGGGGTTGCTCGTGAGTCTGGCGCACTCGGGATTGGCAAAAAGGCTGCGGTTTGCATTAAAGGCAAAGTCCATGTCATGCGGGAAGAAGATCACCCGTCCGTCGGGTCGGGCGTAATACATCCCGTTGTGCTGACTGCCTGCTCCGGTGTTGTCACCCGCGCCGGAGAGGACGGCGTAGGCCATCCCGCGGAGCCAGCTATCGACATCAACGACCTGTTCAAGATCCTGTTCAAAGGCCGAGTTGCTCTGGCTGAACTTCTTGTTGTAGGCAATGATGGGGGCGAAGTTGTCCTTTTCCCGGTTGTTCTTCTTCAGGAAGAACCAGCGATAGCGTTCCTTGTCATTGCCCCGGTCGCTGACGACGACCCCTTGTACGCTATCCGGCTGAGGGAACTTCGCGCCCTGGGAGTCAGCCCGGTTGGGAGAGTAGATCAGTTCGTATTCGTAGAGGTTGCCGTCGGACCCGTTATTGAATTGGGACTCGAGGAAGACGTCATCATAGCGGGCCATCTGGAGGACGGCTGAACGGGTGTGCCTGTCCCTGGGGGCCAGGACCTTGATGAAATCATAATACCGGCTCAGGACGCCTCCCGAATTCGCAATCATGATATCGAAGAGAAACTCGAACTGACCCTCTCCGACACCTTCCGAACGGTCGATGGCGAGGGACCGGTGGGTGCCTCGGTAGAGGTTGTCCCGGCCAAAGCGCATGTTGTAGCCGACGCGGGGATCCTGGCTGCGGGCCCGCTGGCTTCCCTTCAGGCGAAGTTTGACGTCATAATAGACGTCTTCCTCCCGATCAATAATGGTGGCCCCGATGCGGTCATTGCTCATGACCTCGACGTCGCGGTGTATGAAGTCGCGCTCGGCATCGGTGACAACGATACGAAAATTATGCTGCCCGTTTGTAGCGGCCAGGCCGTCATCTACCTTGTAAAGGGCCCGCGAATCAGGCCCGGCTGACGGGAACAGGGACTTTTCACCCAGCAGGTCTTCGCCCTCGAGGTAGAACTGGACAACAGTAGCCCGGGCTTGTCCGGGAATGACTCCCACGAAGGTGCCAGCCTCCTCCTCGCTCATGGGTATTCTCCTGAAGGGTTGCCCTGTTACCGAATAGAGAAGGCTCATTGAGCGGATTCCGTCTGGATCCGTTGCCCGGGCAGTTACCTGCACGCTTTG
>JAKVCR010000212.1 GCA_022448985.1 Roseibacillus sp. | reverse complement strand
CCGCCCATCGGTGCCAGTTTCGAGGATGGCCCGAATACCCTCGGCTTCGACTACTTTTACGGGTTCACCCCTGCCCGCAACATCGGCTGTATCCTGGAGCAGGATGCGGTGGTGTCGCATGTGGAACGGATCCGAAACCAGCCGCTCATGATAGCGAAGGCACTTGAGTATATCGACGAACGGGCCCGTCCAGGGAAGCAACCCTTCTTCCTCTACTTTCCCATGTGTCCACCGCACAACCCGGTCGTCCCGGCACCCGAATTCACTGGAAAGGGAGGACTCACTGGCAAGGAGGGCAAATATGCGGACTGGGTCTACCAAGGGGATCACATGCTGGGCCAGATCCTTGAGGCGCTGGAAAAGAAGGGATTGGCCGACAACACCCTCGTCATTGCGACCGGTGATAACGGTGCGGCCAAGCGCCCTTATCCGCCCCTGCGGGCGGCCAAGAGCAGTATCTACGAGGGCGGGCACCGGGAGCCCTTCGTGGCGCGGTGGCCCGGACGGATCAAACCCGGCTCCGTGTGTCCCGAACTGGTCTGCCTGAACGATCTGTTCGCGACCTGTGCGGATATTCTGGAAGAAAATCTTCCCCCCGGGGCGGGGGAGGACAGTGTGAGCATCCTTCCGCTCCTGGAAGGGCGTCCGGGACCGGTACGGGAAGCGGTTGTTCACCAGGCTTCCGGCGGGCTGGCTCTCCGACAGGGGCCGTGGAAGCAGATCTTCCACCGGGATGGGCGGCGGGAGTTGTTCAACCTGCGGGAGGATATCGGGGAAACGAAGGACCTCAGTACATCGAGAAGCGAGGTCTCCGCCAAGCTGACCGCCCTGATGCAGCACTACATTGACCGGGGCCGCAGCACGCCTGGTCCTGCGCAGAAGAACGACTTTGCCGTGACACTCTGGGACGGCAGGGAGGAGAGAAAAGAGGGCCGCAGGCGGAAGCGGAAGAAGAGCAATGAAAAGAATTAACCTATTTCAATCCATGACATGCTTAACGATTTCCCGTCTTCCGGGGCTCCTCCTCCTGCTGGCAGGATGCCTTGTGCTTCTCCCATGCTCCGCAGCGGAGAAACGGCCCAACATCCTGTTCATCATCGCCGACGATCAGTCTCCCTATGACCTGAAGATCTACAATCCGGATTCCTCTCTTGAGACCCCGAACCTTGATGCCCTCGCAGCGGGAGGAATGGTGTTTGACGGAGCGCATCACATGGGGGCCTGGGTTGGGGGCGTGTGCACGCCTTCCCGCCACATGGTTATGTCAGGCCGGACGGTCTGGCATATCCCGGACAGACCCAACCGGGTCATGAACCCTCATGTCTCCAACCCCAGGCTAGTCCCGCCCGACCTGGCCATGCAGACGATGCCGGCGGTATTCAACAGGGCGGGCTACGACACCATGCGCACCTGCAAGCGTGGCAACAGCTACGACAAGGCCAATGCCCTTTTCAGCGTGCGTCACGATGCCACCAAGCGCGGGGGCACCGACGAAAGTGGTAGTGCCTGGCATGCCGAGCAGGTTCTCAATTACCTGTCCCAGCGGGAAGCTGAGAAGGACACCGATCCCTTCCTGATCTACTTCGGGTTCTCCCATCCCCACGACGTGCGCGATGGGAAACCAGAACTGCTGGCCAAGTACGGGGCCGTCAATCACACCGACCAGAATGCCCTGCCGCCGGCGAACGCGAAGCAACCGTCCCTGCCGCCCAATTACCTGCCCCGGCATCCCTTTGACAACACTCATATGACGGTCCGGGACGAGGTGGGGGTCAAGGGTGTCTGGGCCCGGCGCGATGAGCGGACCATCCGCAACGAACTCGGCCGCGAGTTTGCCTGCAGTGAGAACATCGACATTCAGGTTGGACGGGTTCTCCGAAAGCTGGAGGCCATGGGAGAACTGGAGAATACCTACGTCTTTTATACCGCCGATCACGGAATGGCCATCGGCCGCCATGGATTGCAGGGCAAACAGAATCTCTACGAGCACACGTGGCGGGTGCCCTTCATCGTGAAGGGGCCGGGCATCAGGGGGGGCTCCCGAGTGCCGGGGAACATCTACCTCCTTGATGTTCTCGCGACTCTCTGTGACCTCTCTGGTATCGAGGCACCGAAAACCAGTGAAGGCTCCAGCTTCAAACCTGTCCTGCTGGGCCGGAAACAGACCGTCCGGGAGGTGCTCTACGGGGTCTATTGCGGGGGTGCCCGGCCGGGCATGCGGTGCGTCAAGCAGGGGGACTGGAAACTAATCAAGTACCAGTCCGACAAGGGGAAGGTGCGGGAAACCCAGCTCTTCAACCTCGCGCAGAATCCCCATGAACTCATCAGCCAGCACCGCGGACAGGAAGTGATTGCCCTCACTGGCCACAAGCCAGAAGAGCACCAGCGCAACCTGGCGGACGATCCGGAACATGCAGGGAAGCTGGCGGAGATGGAGAAGCTCCTGCTGGCCGAGATGCGCCGGCTTGATGATCCCTACCGGCTCTGGAACCAGCCGGGGGATGGTCTGCCGGTGCCCACGATCCGGGAGAAGACCAACCGTCCGAAGAAGAAACCACGGAAGAAATCGCAGTGAGGAAGCAGTCCGGCTGGGCTGTCCGGTAAAACCGGGTATTGTTCCTGTCAGATTGAGACAGGGGACATATCCGTCCGGGCGCCGTCTCCTCAGGCCAGAATCTCGTTGATCACTTTTCCGGCCACATCGGTGAGACGGAAATCCCGGCCATTGAAGAAATAGGTGAGACGCTCGTGATCGATACCGAGGAGGTGAAGGATGGTGGCATGCAGGTCATTGACGCTGACCCTGTTTTCCACTGCCTTGTAACCGAACTCGTCACTGGCACCGTAGTGGGCACCTCCCTTGATTCCTCCTCCGGCCATCCACATGGTGAAGGCATTGGGATTGTGATCACGTCCCTTTCCACTCTGGGCATCCGAGGTTCTGCCGAATTCACCACCCCACACCACAAGGGTGTCGTCGAGCATCCCCCTTGACTTCAGGTCGGCGAGGAGAGCCCCGATGGGCTGATCGACGCTCTTGGCTGCGATCCGGTGATTGGCCCCGATGTCATTGTGGCCGTCCCATGGGACATCGGCCCCCCCGCCCCCCCCGCCATTGGGTCCGGCATAGAGTTGCACGCAGCGTACGCCCCGCTCAACGAGACGTCGGGCCATGATGCACTGCCGGCCGACGAGCTGGGTCTCCTTCTGGTCCACTCCGTAGGCCTGCTGGGTGGCCTTGGACTCCTGGTTCACGTCCATGGCCTCCGGTGCCGCAGTCTGCATCCGGTAGGCGAGCTCAAAGGATTCAATCCGGGCGGCGAGATCTCGCTCGAGGGAACGGGGCTCTCCGTGGGCCCGGTTCATCGCCCTCAGGATGTCCAACTGGGCGCGTTGGTGCTGGTCGCCCATGTTCTTGCGTCGAGCGAGGTTGCCGATGGGATTGGTTCCGTTAATGGCGGTAGGTTGAAACTTTTTGGGGAGAAATCCGGGAGCCCAGATGGGCTTTCCGCCGCGCGGCATGGCACCGTGCAGGACGACGAACCCGGGAAGATTCTGGTTTTCGCTGCCGAGGCCATAAGTCACCCAGGAACCCATGGCGGGACGTCCCTGCAGGAACATCCCGGAGTTCATCTCCAGCATGGCCGGGGTGTGATTGTTGGATTGCGAGAAGCAGGAATAGAGAAAGGCCATGTCGTCCACATGCTTCGCCATGTTCGGGAAAATCTCAGAAACCCAGGTTCCGGACTCACCGTGCTGTTGCCACGAA
>JAKVCR010000211.1 GCA_022448985.1 Roseibacillus sp. | reverse complement strand
CTCATTGCCACCACTCTCCTCGGGGCCGAGGCGGGATTCGTCTGCCTCTGGGTCATCCTCTTCTCCTGCCTCGTCAAGGTCACCCTCCAGCTCGAGTTCGGCAAGCACGCCATCTATACCGGCCGCACCACCATGCAGGCTCTCAATGACCTGCCCGGACCTCGTCTCGGCAAAGGGCACATCTCTATCTGGGCCTGGCTGCTCATCATGAGCTTCAAGTTCCTCCAGGTCGGCGGGATCGTCGGAGGGGTAGCCCTCATTTTCATGCAAATTCCGGCCCTCGCCGAGTTCGGCCTGACATGGTGGACCTTGTTCACCGCCCTTGTGGTGGCCACCATTGTCTCGGTCGGGCGCTACGGGCTTCTCGAAAAGCTCTCCCTCATAATGATCGGGCTCTTCACCATCTTCACCCTGATTTCCGTGATCGCGCTCCAGTGGACCGATAATGCGGTCAGCGGAGCAGATATCCTCTCCGGTCTGGACTTCCAGCTCCCCGCTGCCGTGATCCTAGTCGCCGTGGGGGCCTTCGGAATCACCGGGGTGGGGGGAGACGAGATCATGGCCTACAACTACTGGCTCCTTGAGAAGGGCTACGCCTCTCACACCGGACCTCGACCGGGGTGGACCACTGGCGAAGCTCACCGGATCTGGGTAAAACGGGCCCGGGGATGGATCAAGGTCATGACCCTTGACGCCATCGCCGCCATGGTCTGCTACACCCTTGTCACAGTCCTCTTCTATATTCTGGGTGCCGCTATTCTTCATCGTAATGGTCTCATTCCGGCCAAGACCGAACTGATCACCCAACTGGGAACGATCTATACCGAATCCCTCGGCCCCTGGGCCTTCGGGATCTTCCTCGGGGGCGCGCTGGTGGTCCTTTTTTCCACCCTCTTCTCCGCCCTCGCCGCCTGGACCCGCCTCTTCAGTGATTCCTTCAGCCAACTGGGATGGGGGGATTTCCAGGATCCGGACAGTCGCAAGAAATTCGTGACTACCTGTGCCTTCATCTTCCCGGTGATCTGGGGTATTCTCTTCCTCACCTTCAAGGCCCCGGGCATCATGGTCATCATCGGAGGAGTGGCCAGCGCTGGCATCCTCCTCATCGTGGTCTACGCCGCCATCATCATGCACCGCAAGTGGATCCCCAGGGAACTGCAGGGAGGGCAGTTCTACAAGATCGCCTTTGTCCTGAGCTCCCTCGCCATCGTCACGGTTGCCGCCATCACCGGGGGCAAGGCCCTGGGCTGGATCGGTTGAATAAAGACTCTCTTCCCTACCACAAGCACACCAGGTGCCGGTCCCCCCGAATGAGCACCTTGCCATCGACCACCACCGGGGAGGCGATCACTCCCTCCTCGATCGTGATCTCCTGCAGGTCATCCATCCCATCCGCGGTCAGGCTGGCGGTAAAAACCGTCCCATCCCGGCGCGCGACGTAAAGACGATTCCCCGCCACCACCGGGGACGCGCAGAAGGTATGAACGGACTTCGGCAGGCTCTGCTGCCAGAGTTGCTTGCCCGTGGTGGCCTCCACCATCGTCAGAGTTCCCCGGGCCTTCCCGGTGTCAGTCAGCATGAGGGCCCGGTTCCCGTGGGCGGCCGGAGTGCAGTTATCCGATCCCCAACCCCGGGCGCTCCAGAGCCAGGACGACTTGGTGGTTTCTCCCTTCCCTCCGAGCTTGATCCCCGCCACCCGGTCCTCCCGTCCATGGGGAACGATGGCCACCCCGTTAGTGCCAGAGGGTGAGGCAATGGTGCGCCAGACCCGCTCCGGCTTGGGATTGAATCCCCCGCAAAACCAGAGCTGCTCTCCGGTCATGGCATGATGACCAGTAAGGTGATCCCCTCCCCAGGTCACAATCGTCTCCACTCCATCAATGGTCTCCACGAAGGGGGAAGAGTAGCTGTCGCCATTTTCTCCAACCGTCCTGAAGGGACGCTCCGTGATCCAGGCGCGCTTTCCGTTCTTCTTGTCGAGCGCGACGAGATAGGAGGTGCCAGCCTGCTGCATGACCGCAATCACGAGGCGCCCCCCGGCGAAGATCGGCGAGGTTCCCCGGTCCCAGAGAATCTTGTCCGGATGAGCAACCTCATCGAGATTGATCTTCCAGTTCACCTCACCCTGCAGGGTCATGGCTGCCACCGTTCCCGACTTGAAGTAGACATAGAGAAACTTCCCATCCGTGAGGGGGGACGAGTTTGCACTGCTTCCAATCCGCTGCGTCCTTCCCAGCCTGGCCGCTCCCAGCTCCTTTCGCCAGAGTTCCTTACCGCTTTTCAGGTCAAAGGCCTGGACCGCATCATTCTCGCCAATGAGCCCGGTCACAAA
>JAKVCR010000210.1 GCA_022448985.1 Roseibacillus sp. | reverse complement strand
AGGACTTCCACCAGTCCTGGCGCAGGGAGGCACTGGCCCAGGAGGGTGCATGGCTCCATTTCTCTCCGCGCTGGAACACCTCCCGGGGTTGTTGCCGGGGGCGGTGTTGTGCGCAGGAGAGGAGGAGCGCAGAGACGAGCGTCAGGATGGTGGTGGTCCGAATCAATGTTTTGCGGGGTTGTCCTTCGTAGCCTCCGCCATGACGACATGGATGCCGGTGGCATTTACCAGGAAGTTGTTCTCGTGGGATCCCTCCGCCACCTCGCCAACCACGATAAGGGAACTAAGTTCCTTCAGTCCGCCCAGTCCCCGCAACCCGGCCTTGAGCGGCTTGCCCTGTTCGTCGAGGACCTGGATCGTGGCAATACTGGCAGTAATCATATCCGGGTCGTCACAGCAGACATCCCAGGGGGTTGGGCACTCGTCCCCGGGGATTAGGTCACAGGAGGTTATCTTGGCAGGGTCCCCTAGAGTCAGGAGGGCGCGGGACTGGATGATCGGGTTCTCGTTGCCCATGACCTTGCCGGAGAGGATGACCCTGGTTCCGGGGGCCGGTTTCTGACGGGCTTCCGTGATGGAGACCGCTCCTTCCGGGATCTCGGAGAGAAGGATCGAGGTGAGAGGATGGGAGGTGGAGTTGTCCGGACTCTTGTCGGCACCCGTCTCATTGTCCCTGCTCCCACAGGATATCAGTCCGAGGGAAAGGGAGATGGTAAGAAGAAGGGATCTTGCATTCATGGTCATGTTGTCTTGGTTGGATTGGCAGGATTTCATGGAATTTCCTAGAAGGGAGGATTCTGGTTGAGGATGAGGGCGAGGATCAGGATCTGGGGAGAGGCCAGCAGGGGAAGGGCGAGGGTGAGTTTCCAAGACCTCGTGGTCTCGCGGAGGGCCAGGATCTCGGTGTAGTCGGTGGCTGCACCGGCCATGAGAAAGGCGAAGCCATTCCCGGGAGCTTCTGCCCTGGTGAGAAGGTCGGCAGCCACGGGACTGGACCCCTCGGAGCAGACCTCGATGACAGTGGCGGCGAGAAAGGTGAGAGCGAGGCCGGACACTGTAGGCCCGAACCACTGGGCAAAGGTTGAGGGGTCAACAAAGGTGGCGCGGAGGACTGCGACGAGAACGACCCCGAGGAGGATCCAGCGTATGATCATGCGGGACTCCGCGAGGGTGCGCCGGGTATGTCCCCGGAAAAAGGCGCGGTTGAAGGTGGTAGCCTTGTAACGGCGTCGGGCATCCGGCCAGAACTGAAAGTCAGGGGGCAGGTTCTTCTGGTGGGGGTTGGGAGCAAGCTTGCCGATGCGGACAAGGAGGTCTGCGATGAGTCCGGTGGTCACGCCGATCACGGCGGAAAGGGCGATGATGATGAGCGTCCACTTGAGGCCGATGAGGGCGATGAGAATGAGGGTGGTGGAAAGGGAATTCCAGGGGCTGGCAATGAGGAAGGCGAACACCTGACCGAGGGAGGCGCCCCGTTCATAGAGTTTCATGCCCACCAAGAGGATGCCGTGGTTGCAGAGGTCGAGGAGGAGCCCCGCCCCGCAGGCGCGGAGGATGCCGGAGAAGCGTCCGCCGGGGCCGAGGATGGCGGTGATGAACTCACGCGGGATCATTCCGACCAGGCCTACCGCCACGATCCCGAAGAGGATGCCCCACCACATCCTGCTCATCATGTGGAGGGCACCGTGGGTGAAGGCGCCAAGTCGTGAGCCGTCGAGGGAGTGGTGGAGAAAGAGCTGGGCAAGGCAGGAGGCTGCCACCACCACCAGACAGGCCCAGAAGAGCCAGTCGATTTTCCGTCCGGGGGCGCAGCAGGGGGGCTGGTCCGGTGGCTCGGCTTCGGGTTTGGCGCAGCAGGATGACATGGTTATGAATCAGGAGGAACGGAGGGCAACGGGCAGGGCGGGCCTGAGGCATCGCAGGGCAGGGGGGAGCGTGCCGAGTGTTCCGAGGGCTATGCCGGTGGCGAGCCCGGTGAGGATGATGGGGGGAGTGAGTTCAACGGTGAAGGTGCCGAGCGAGAATGGAATGCTGCGGCCTTCCAGCAGAACCAGGGCCAGCGTGAAAGCCACCAGGGAACCACCAAGGGTGGCGAGGAGAGACTCCTGGATGAAAGAGAGAAGAAGGGCCCGCCGGGTGTAGCCGATGCATTGCAGGGTGGCCATCTCCCGGATTCGGGAGGCGAAGGCGGCGTAAAGGGTGTTAAGTCCTCCGAAGATGGCACCCGCAGCGACGAGAGAAGCGGTGATCCAGACCATGGCCCGGATAGGGGCGTAAAAGCCGCTCAGTTTATCGTAATACCGGTCCTCCCGGATGGCGGAAAGCTCAAGGTCATTTCGCTGGAGGGTAAAGACGTGGGCATCATCGAATTCCGCGTCGTCGAGGCGAAGATAGACGGCAGAAAGCGTGTCACGCTGGGTGAGGGTGGCAAGGTCGTTGCGGTCGAACCAGGCCTCCGATTCGAACACGGTACCAGAAGCCTCGAAGACACCGGAGATCGTGAACCCGGCCTTGCCGAAGGAAAGGCGTTTGCCGGGGGCAAGATCGTGGGCGGGAACCCCGAAGCTCCGGTGGAGGAGACGCCCCACCATCACCTGTCCGGGCCGGGGAAACGATCCTTCGAGGATGCGGACACTGTTGTGGACCAGGAGGGCCTTTTCGGTGACGCCGCGAAGGAGGGAAGGCTGTTCTTCTCCTCCCGCCAGCCTGAGGGGAGCCATATAGACAATCTCGCCGGAGGCGGCGGCGCTGCCGAGCGGGCGGGCCAGGCCGGGTACGGCGGTGGCGGCGGCGGCTTCGGCCTCGAGATGCACCTCCGATCGTTCCAGGCTTTCTTCGCTACCTGCTCCCAGGAGGATCACGTTCTCACTCGACCCGGAAGCCTGCAGGACCTCTTCCATCCCATGATTCAGGGCGGTGGCCGCAATCACGAGGAGAACCACCAATCCGCTGCCCCCCACCGTCTGCAGGAGGCGGCCAGGGTCGCGGAAGAGATTCCGGATCGCGTAGGTGATGGGGAGCATGGGGAGAGAGACTGCAGTAGCGGGATCAGGCGGTGTTGAGGGCTTCGACGAGAGGTTGGCGGGAGGCCCGCCAGGCAGGGTAGAGAGAGGCTGCCAGACCGAGGACAAGGGCAACAAGGAGCCCCTTGAGAAGGACAGCAGGACCGGGAGTGATGGCGAGGGTGAGACCCTCATTGCCGAGGGTGAAGGACTGCCAATGGAGGAAGAGGAAGGCCGCGATCACGCCCAGGGCTCCTCCCAGGAGTCCAAGGAGAAGACCTTCGCAGGCGACGAGGCTGGCGATGCGGAGTTGGGAAAACCCGAGCGTCTGCAGGACTGCGGTTTCCTTAACACGGCCTCGGACGATGAGCAGGACCGCATTGGCGACCAGTCCGAGAACGGCGGCCACGGCACCCAGTCCGAGCCAGTGGGTGAAGCCGATGAGCTCGATCATCTGCTTGGCGGTCTCGGCAAAGAAGGCCTTTTCCGGACGGGTGGCGGTGGGCTGGGAGTCGGCCCGGAAGGTGTCATCAATCTCCTGTGCAACCGGATTGAGAAGATCAGAGGAATCAACCTTGACGTTGAACTGGGTGACAGTTCCCAGCCCTACGCTGGAGGCCTGCTGGAGGAAGGGCAGGTGGACGTAGGCGACGTTGTTGTCCTGGCTCTCCTTCGACTGGATGATGCCGGCGACATGGACATTGATACCGACCGCTTCAAAATTGTCGCCGGTCCTGAGTCCGCGGCGTTGAGCGAAGGTCTGCCCTACGAGGGCGGAGTCCGAACGTCTGGTCCAAGCCTCGAAGGAACCGTCGATTACACTTAGGCCGGGGCTGTACCTGCGCAGGTTTTCGGCGGGAACACCCCGGAAGGTGATGACGTCGAGACTGGCTCCACAGTTGTTGACTGCGATCTGGATGGGGATGACTTCGCGGACGCCCTCGATCTTCTCGATAGTGGGGAGGTAGTGTTCTGGGAGACGGGAGGTTGCCGGACAGAAGCGGTTTTCCCGGTAGACGACCAGGGTGGTGTCGTCGGCCCCGGCCCTGGTGACCCGGGCCAGGGAATGCTGCATGGTTTCCACCGCGGTGAAAAGAAACATGCCGGCCGCTACTCCTGCCATGGTGAGGAAGGAGCGCAGACGATGCCGGAAGATATTCTTGAGCGCGAGGGAGAGCATGGGACCGGGGGCCCGGTTATGGGGTGATTGGCTCAGGAGTGACGAGTTGTCCCTTCTCGAGGTGGAGAGTGCGGTCCGCCACTGCCGCGGCCCGGGGATCGTGAGTTACCATTACGATGGTCTTACCGTGATCACGGGAGAGGGAAGAGAGGAGGTCGAGTACGGATCCGGCAGACTCGCCGTCGAGGTCGCCGGTTGGTTCATCGGCCACGAGGAGCCCTGGATCGTGCACAATAGCCCGGGCAATGGCGACACGTTGTTCCTGTCCACCGGAGAGTTCGGCGGGACGGTGGTGGGATCGGTCGGAGAGCCCCACGAGGTCAAGGGCGATTTCAACCCGCCTCCGGCGCTCACTGCGGGTGAGCGATTGCAGGAGGAGGGGAAGTTCGACATTCTCGTAAGCGGAGAGGATGGGGACGAGGTGATAGAGCTGGAAGATGTAGCCCACCTGGAGGGATCGCCACCTTGTGAGCTGGGCGCGGGAAAGGTTCCCGAGGTCCTGCCCGTCAATGAGGAGTTCCCCACGGCTGGGAGTGTCAATGCCGGCGATGAGATTGAGCAGGGTGGTCTTTCCGGAACCGGATGGTCCCATCAGGGCGAGAAACTCGCCCCGGGAGACTTCGAGACTCAGCTCCTCCAGGGGCGTGATAAGGTTCGGCCCCTTGCGGAAGGACTTCGTCAAATTGCGGATCTGGATGAGGGAGGTGGACATTGGTAACTGGAGTGCAGGTCGATCACGGCGTTCAGGATTGATTGGTGATCCTGATGCGCTGGTTGTCCTTCAGGTCCTCGAAAGGGGGCAGGACAACCCGGTCGCCGGGACGAAGGCCGTCGATGATCCGGAGGTGTTGATCGCGCTCCCCGGAGCCCACCTTCAGAGTCCGGAGACGGACGCGCTCCCCTTCCACCACCCAGGCCCGGGCTGATTGCTGCGAATGGTCGAAGAAGGCCTCCCTTGGAGCGAAGATGGCGAGGCGCTCGCCGGACCCGCGGGGGAAGGAATCTGTCGCGGATGCCGTCTTTCCTCCGGGGTAGAACTCGGCGCGTACGAGCATCTCGGGACGCAGGCGTGCGTCGGGTTCGTGAAGGCGGACCTTGGCCTGGAGGGTATTTCTCTGCAGATCGGCTTCGCCCACGATACGGGTTACTTCTCCCGTGAGCCGGGTATCAGGAAGGAGGTCGGTGGTCAGCATGACTGGTTGGCCAATCTGCAGGGAGGCCGCCTCGGACAGGGGAACGTCGATCCGGGCCTGCAATTTCCCCGGGTCGTAGAGCTCGACAATGACGGCACTTTTTGGGTCATCGCTCTCAAGCATCCTCTTTTTCCCTGGTTCCGCGTGAAGATGAAGAACGATCCCATCAATGGGAGCCCTGATGACTGTTCTTTCAAGCGCAAGCTTCATACGGGCAAGCTCGGTCTGGGCCGCGCTGATTCTGGCATTCACGGAGAGTTCCTCGAGGTTGACCTTGTTGATCTGTGCAATCACACCGGAGAGCTCGGCTGTTGCTTCGGCGATGACCGCCTTCTGAGCATCCACCTTGAGTTGTGCCTGCCGGACCTCCCGGGCGGAGACTGATCCGGCTGGTACCGAGGCAAGCCGGGTTGCCACGTCGAGGAGTTCGGCATGCAGAGCCTCTGCGGATTCGATTTTTTTCTGAATGGCCTGCATCTCGGCATTGAGAACCGGGATCTGTGCGCAGTGGGCGATCTTGGTGGCGTCCAGGGTGGCAATGGACTGGGTGGCATACTGGACATCGAGTTGGGCCTCATCATCGATGAGGGTGGCCAGGATGTCGCCCTTCTTGACATGCTGGCCCTCGAGGATGAGGACATCCTTGACCACTCCGTTGATGAGAGCCGGAACATTGATGGCGTATGGATCCGGTTCCACCCATCCAGAGGATTGAAAGAGCAGTTCATTCCGATTGACCTCCGTTGAAGAGCTGGAAGACCGGGTGGCGTTCTTTCCGGCATCGAGGCGGAGAGCAATGACGGGGGCGGTGGTTACTTCGGTGGCGGGAAGAAGCCGGGAACCGAACATCAGTCCGAAGATCGCGATAAAGGCGAGGAGGAGACCGATGGGAAGAAGAGTGGCGGGTAATCGCCTTCTCCCGGGGGGAGGCGGTTCTGGATCGGGATTCTGAAGAGAGGTGAGTTTCTCGGAAGTCATGGAACGGTCCTGTGGTTGGAGACTGAGGGGCGACCAGGGTTCTCCTGGTCAAGGCGCGGGCGCAGTGCTGCCAAGGGCAGCGAAACGACGAGTTCACGACAGCAACAGGCGCTGTCGACGGCGCGGGTCTCAGAGTCTCAGGACCCGGGTCCACTGGGGGACCGGAAACGGTTCGGGGGGCGGGGAGCCACGGATCGAACCGTGAGGAGAAACACGGGAAAGGATCGGGGAGAGATCGTGCTGGAAGCCTGCGGGGAGGGCCGTAGGGGGTTCCTCAAGGTGCTTGGCCTGGGAACTTCCTGGAAACCAGTTGAAGCCTCCGGGATCGACGGAGAAAACGATCACACAGTCTCGACAGGGCTCCTTCGCGGCAGGGGTTTTGTCCGGACAGCAACCGCACTCCGCAATCTGGACGGTTGTCTCTTCCGGGCAGCAGGCCCCGTTGTTGAGAATAAAATTCTGTTCGCACGCGCAGAATGCGAAGACAGGAATCCGCAGTGCGATAAGAAGAATCATCGCGGTGGCAAATCCAGAACCTGTGACCCTGCGGAGCACGGCGGGACCATACCACGGCTTCGAGAGAGGTCAATCATCCCTAGATTTCCTGCTATTTGAGGACCTCGGCATCGGATGGGGTCCGCTAATAAAGACCGGGATTCCGCCCAGGGGGTGCTTGACGCCATGGCTATATTTTTATAATTCTATAAATATGAAAATAAGTGAAGCGGTGCAGGCCCTGACTTCCCTGGCGCATTCGTCGCGGCTGGAGGTCTTCCGCCTGTTGGTGTCGCAGGGACGGCTCTGTGCGGGGGAGCTGGCGGAGCGGCTGGCATTACCCAAGCCGACGCTCTCCTTCCATCTGAAGGAGCTCACCCGTTCGGGTTTGATCGAGGCGGAGCGGGAGGGCCGGGTGATCTATTATGGAGTGCGTGTTCCTGGCTTTCGCGAACTGATGGATTTCCTGGCGGAGGATTGCTGTCAGGGGCGTCCGGAACTTTGTCTTCCGAATTCGGGGCGTCCCGGTAAGGCCGGGTCCTGTTGCTGAAGCGAACATGAACACGGAGTCACGATGAGCATACGCGTGGGAATCAACGGCTTTGGGCGGATGGGCCGCCTGGGTTTCAGAGCTGGCTGGGATGACGAGGAAATCGATATCGTTCACGTCAACGAGCTCAAGGGTGGTTGCAGGCTGGCAGCGCACCTCCTGGAGTACGATACCGTTCACGGGCGTTGGGATCGTGGCATCGAGGCGGAGGAGGACCGGTTCGTGGTGGAAGGGAAGGAAGTCACTTTCAGCGAGAAGCCGACCCCGGGCGAAGTGGACTGGGCGGGCATGGGTATCGACCTCGTGGTAGAAAGTTCAGGCGCCTTCCGCAGCAGGGAGGTTCTACAGCCCTATTTCGATGGTGGCGTGCGCAAGGTGGTGGTGGCCGCTCCGGTCAAGGAGGCCCTCAACATCGTCATGGGTTGCAACGACCAGCTCTACGATCCAGGCCTGCACGACCTGGTGACTGCGGCCTCATGTACAACAAACTGCATTGCGCCCGTAGTGAAGGTGATCCAGGAGAAGATCGGTATCGTGCACGGGCTGATCACCACGCTGCACGATGTGACCAATACGCAGGTGGTGGTTGATGCACCCCACAAGGACTTCCGGAGGGCACGCTCGGCGCTTAATTCCCTCATTCCCACCACTACGGGATCGGCCACCGCGATCACGATGATTTATCCCGAACTGAAAGGGAAGCTGAACGGACTGGCAGTGCGCCTGCCCCTCCTTAATGCCAGCCTGACTGATTGTGTCTTTGAGCTCAGCCGTGAATCCACTGCAGAGGAAGTGAATGGTCATTTGAAGGAGGCCTCCGAGGGGGAACTGGGAGGGATCCTGGGATTCGAGGAGAAGCCCCTGGTCTCAGCGGATTTCGTCAACGATATCCGTTCCGGGATTGTGGATGGCCCTGCTACAATGGTGAACGATGGAAGGCAATTGAAGGTGCTGGTGTGGTATGACAACGAACTCGGCTATGCCCACCGCCTCATGGAGCTGACAGCCAGGGTAGCGCGGTCGTTGTCGTAGGGTCCTGCCCCATTGTGTTCCCGCGTCGAGAAGATGGATTTACGAAATTACACGATCGTCACGGTGTCCTACTGGGGTTTTACCCTCACCGATGGCGCGTTGCGTATGCTGGTCCTGCTCTACTTTCATGGACTGGGCTACTCGCCGGTGCAGTTGGCCTTCCTATTCCTGCTCTACGAGTTCTGCGGACTGGTGACCAATCTTCTGGGGGGCTGGATCGGATCGCGGGTGGGTTTGAAGGCAACACTGTTTGCCGGACTGGGGACGCAGATCGCGGCCCTGATGGCCCTTTCGTTCGTGCAGTCCCACTGGGCAGCG
>JAKVCR010000021.1 GCA_022448985.1 Roseibacillus sp. | reverse complement strand
GGCCCGTATTGCCTTTCTCGGCAAAAAAGGCCGCCTTACGGCAGCTTCCGCGGGCATGAAGGACCTTTCCAAGGAAGAGAAACCCGTGGTGGGGCAACTCCTCAATTCCGCCCGCAACGCGATTACGCAAGCCCTCGAGGGCAAGGGTAATGCCCTGCAGGACGAAGCAGATCGCACCTCCCTGGAAGGTCTCGACCTCACCCTTCCGGGACGCCCGCTCCACCCGGGCAACCTCCATCCCCTGACCCAGCTCAAGGACCGTGCCATCAGCATCCTGCGCCGCCTCGGTTTCGCGCTGGCAGAGGGCCCTGAAATCGAAACCGAGTTCCACTGTTTCGATGCCCTCAACACACCTCCCGAACACCCAGCCCGTAACGAAAAGGATACCTTTTACTTTGACACCGGAAAACTCCTGCGCACTCACACATCCACGGTTCAGATCCGCACCATGGAAACAGAAGCCCCTCCCGTACGCGTCATCGCACCTGGCTCCTGCTACCGCCGCGACGAAGTGGATAAAACTCACCTGCCAGCTTTCAACCAGCTTGAAGGTCTTTATGTCGACACTGACGTGCAGGTCGGAGACCTCAAGGGCGCCTTGGAGTTCTTCTATCGGTCCATGTTCGGGGAAGATACCGAAGTGCGCTTTCGCCCGCATTTTTTCCCCTTCACCGAGCCAAGTTTCGAAATAGATGCTCGTCTCCAGCTGGAAGGCCACGATCCGGAATGGATCGAGGTCGCTGGTTGCGGAATGGTGGACCCCGCCGTTTTTGAGGAAATCTGCAAATCCCGTGGCGACGATCTTTACCACCCTGACAAGGTCACTGGATACGCCTTCGGCATGGGACTGGACCGCCTTGCCATGATCAAGTGGGGCATCAAGGACATCCGACTGCTCATTGAGAATGATGCGAGGTTCCTGACCCAATTTGCCTGAATACTGCGCATGACCCTTCAAAACGAATGATCCGACTCCCCTCTCATCTTCCAGACTTCCCACGATGTTAGTTTCCAGAAACTGGCTTGCCGACCATCTCGACCTGAGCGGTCTCAGCAACTCCGAGTTCGATGATATCCTCACCTTCGCCGGGGTGGAGGTCGAAGGCATCTCGGAACAGGGTGTTTCCACCGACTCGGTGGTAGTCGCCCGGATCGTACAAACCGAACAGCACCCCAATGCCGACCGCCTTAGTGTGACCCAGGTCGATGCGGGAGAAGGAGAACTGCGGCAAATCGTCTGCGGCGCCAAGAACTACAAGGTGGGTGACAAGGTGCCCTGTGCACTCCCGGGTGCCGAATTGCCTGGCGGCTTCACAATCGGTGAAACCGTGATGCGTAAGGTCGAGTCCAGGGGCATGCTCTGCTCTGCAGTCGAACTGGGACTGGGCACAGATCACAGCGGCCTCATGATCCTTCCCTCCGAATGGGAGACCGGCAAGCCACTCCACCAATTCGTTGAGAATGACACCATCTTCGAAATCGAGGTCACTCCAAACCGCCCCGACCTCCTCAGCCATCACGGGATGGCCCGGGAAGTGGCCGCCCTCACTGGTCGCAACCTCAAGACCCCCGAGATTCCTTCTGCCAAGCTGGCCCCGGCTGGTGCGTCCCTGAACCTGGAGGATCAGGAGACCTGTCCTTTTTACACCGCGGTACATATCAAGAATGTGACCGTAGGTGAGAGTCCGGATTGGCTGAAGAGCAGGCTGGAGGCTATCGGCCTGCGCCCTATCAACAACGTCGTGGATCTCACCAACTTCGTCCTGCACGAACTGGGTCAACCGCTGCACGCCTTCGATGCCTCCAAGGTCAATGGTGGAATCCGTGTGCGTTACGCCGGGGAGGGAGAAGAGTTCTCAGCCCTTGATGAGGAAACCTACACGCTGACTGCAACAGACTGCGTGATCTCCGACCAATCCGGAAGTGCCCTCGCCCTTGGGGGAGTGATGGGAGGGGAAGAATCCGGGGTGACTGAATCTACCCGCGATGTCATCCTGGAATCGGCTTGGTTCGACCCCCCCAGTATTCGCCGTACTGCACGACGTCTCAATCTCCACTCCGACTCCTCCTACCGCTTTGAACGGGGAGTAGATCCGCAGGGAGTCCTCAAGGCCTCCGCCCTTGCTGCCAAGCTCATTGCCGAATTGACCGGTGGCACCACCGAAGAGCCCACTCTTTGTGCCGGGGAAGCCCCCACCCTTGCTGGCACCGTCACTCTTGACCCCGCCCGCCTGCAGCAACTGGTAGGCGGCGCTGTCTCCATGGAGGACGCCAATCAATCTCTCAAACGACTCGGCCTCACCCCGTGTGGAGACGATCAGTGGCAGGTTCCTAGCTATCGCCTCGACCTGCAGCGCCACATTGATCTCGCCGAGGAGGTCGTACGGGTGGCGGGTCTGGATTCCATCCCGGCCCGGAACCTCTCAAGCACCGCTATTCCAACTACGGTCGATGCCCGTTACGATCTCGAACTTGATCTGAAGAAGCAGCTTGCGGCCCTCGGGTTCTACGAAACCCAGACCATTAAGCTCATAGCCGAGAACCAGCTCCGGGACGCTCTGCCCCTCCGTCCTCTCCATGAGGGGGATATCATCCGCGTCAGTCTGCCTCTCAGCGAGGATCACAGCGTGATGCGACCGAGCCTTGCCCCCTCCCTCCTCTCCACCGCCAGTCGTAACGTCCGGCAGGGTGCCAAGGCGGTGCGCTTCTTCGAGACTGGACGTTGTTTCCGCAATGCCGGTGGAGGGAAGGCCCCTGACCTCGAAATGGACGCGCTCGGGATTCTCCTTGGTGGCAGCAGCCAACCGGACTTCTGGGAGAGCCTGCAAGACACTGCGAGCGATGCCTTCACCCTGAAGGGAGTGATCGAAACAATCCTGCCCGACGCGCAGGTCCAACTTGTATCAACCCAACCGGGCAACTTCCTCCAAGCCGCCCAGGTGCTGGCAAATGGCAAGACCATCGGATCCTTCGCGCAACTCTCTCCCTCTCGCGGTCGTGAACTCGACCTGGAGTTCCCCGTCTATTTAGCCGAACTTGATCTCACCCGCGTGTGCGACCTGCGGGGTGGAGGATCTCGCGTGGTAGAACTGCCGCAGTTCCCCGGTTCTTCCCGTGACGCGTCCATGGAGGTTCCCGTGGACCTCGCGAACGCTGAGATCGAAAAATCTATCCGGAAGCTCAACGAACCACTCCTCGTTTCCTTTGGCTGCTTTGATGTTTTCCGTGATTCTTCCGGACAAAAACTCACTGCCGACCGCAAGTCAGTTGCCTACAGCTTCAACTACCGTGCCGCCGACCGGACCCTGAAGAGCGACGAAGTTGACGCCGCGCACCAGAAGGTACTCCAGCACCTGGAGAATGCGCTCCCGATCAGTTACCGTTAGAGAAACTGGCGAACCAGCATCCTGACGATAGTTACGCCAGGTCCTCGGCGGTCACTGAGCGCTTTTCGCGGGACCCCAGTAAAATAGCCTGATCAACCACGCGGATGGGATCCCCATCGAAACGGTAGCTGTGACAATTGGGGCAGACAATGGTCTCAAGCCCTACGATTGATTCGCAACCCTCGCAGACCTGGTATTCGCCCGGATTGGACGCGATCTCCCGCGCCTTGGCAAACCGTTCACTTGGTAGAGGTTCCACAGTAAAAGCAAAGCAAGCTGGGAAAAATGCACCTGGCTACGCCTGTATCCCACAGGACACAAAACCCTAAGAGCCTCCGGCACTCTTGATGGCCTTGACCATCTTGCTCTTGAGGTTGGCGGCCTTGTTCCTGTGGAAAATGCCTTTCTGATGAGCCTGATCCACGGCCGAGGCCAGTTGCTTCATATTGTTTTGTGCTTCTTCAGCATTACCAGCCTGGGCGGCCTCCAGCGTCTTCTTCCGCAGGGATTTCACCTTGGTGCGAAGAACCTTGTTGCGATCGGTCCGACGCTCGATTTGCCGGACCCGCTTAAGGGCAGATTTTGAGTTGGCCATATGAAGATATCCCCGAAGGGGCGACGAACCTAGGCAAGGCGGGGCTGCTGTCAAGCACACGCAACCGAAATCCCATAATCCCGGGCTAAAGCTGGCAGGATCAAATCGAGGGGCCGGCACGAAGCTGCTTACGATCCTGCCGCACCCGATCCGTCTCTTGCCGGGCGTATTCGCCCTGAGGCGGAGCAACTGGGGTGCGGAAGAGCGATCCCCGGATCACCTTCACTTCGGCCCCCACTCCCACCCGTCGATAAAGATCGATGATATCGCGGGACCTCATCCGGATGCATCCGTAGCTGGCGGGCCTTCCAATACTCCACTCCTCGGGTGTCCCGTGGATGTAGATGTAGCGTCGATAGGCATTCCGATTCTTATACTCCATCCCCTTCAGCCAGATGATACGCGAGACGATGGGATCTCGACCCGGAGAATTTGGGCGAAGGACTTCTCCCGTCCGGCGACGACTCTTGAAGACAGCTCCGGAGGGGGCACCGTCCCCTATCTTGCGGGCGATGCGCATGGTTCCAAGAGGCGTGTACTTACTGCCAGGCCTGTCCCCTAGACCAAACTTGGAAGTCGAGACGGAGTAGCTCTTCACTGGCACGCCCTCCTTCACGATCATCATCTTTTGATCGCGAACACTCACAAGAACCTTGTTATGTATATCCACCTGAGCACAGCTGCTGAGAAAAAGAGCCGAAAGGCTGACGACCGTAAAAAGCGGGGAACGGTTCAGCAGATTGGGAATCATCGACAGGTGGGACGGGATACTTCCATTTACGGAACTACTCGGTCTGCCGATTGCCGGCGGCATTCCAAGATATCACGAATGATGAAATGGAAGTATAGAAGAAGCCTATCGGAAAGGGAAGGAGGAAAATAAATGAAACTGTATTTCCATTCAGGAGCGCGTCGAGAAGAACAAAGAGGAAGAACACTCCGAAGAGAAACTCTAACAAGGGCGTGACAGAACGGATGGCCTTGTAGCGGTTCTTTTTAACCGCGGTGGATTTTTCCGTCTTTTGCTTCCCAACCCCATACTTCGGCGTCCGCACGAATCCGGACTGCATGTTCAGGAGCGCTTCCATCACCGCACGAGCGTTATTGATGGACATCCCGATACCAAGGGCCAGGAGACAGGGAAGATAGACGACCTCCTTCCACCACCCCTTCGGATGCAGGGCCTTCTGCGCCATGACATAGAAGAAGATAACCGCACCAGAAGCAAAAATGAAGATCGGGATATGGATAAGAGCCTTCACCCAAACACTCATTTCCGGCTGGTACTTGGTGTTGGGGAAGATCAGGAAACACAACACCATGAGGAGGAGCCAGGCAAAGTTCGAGGTGAGGTGAGCCGTTGCTTCCAGCTTCACGTGGAGGGGAAACTTGCTGCGCCAGATGGCAGGCAGCACTTTCTTGCAGCACTGAATCGAGCCCTTGGTCCACCGATGTTGCTGGCTTTTGAAGCCATCCATGTCCACCGGTAGCTCAGCCGGCGTTTCAACCTCGTTAAGGAAGATGAACCGCCAGTTACGCAACTGGGCACGGTAGCTGAGATCCATATCCTCGGTAAGGGTGTCATGCTCCCATCCCCCGGCATCGGCGATGCATTCCTTACGCCAGATTCCACCCGTTCCATTAAAGGTGAAAAATCGACCGCTACGGTTGCGTGCTGTCTGTTCCAGTTCCAGATGGCCGTCAAGAAACATGGCCTGTATCCGGGTAAGCAGGTTGTAGTTCCGGTTGAGGTGTCCCCAGCGCGTCTGGATCAAGCCGATCCCATCGTCCGTGAAATAGTGGATGGTTTCGCGCAGGACATCAGGATTTGGAACAAAATCCGCATCAAGAATAAAGACGTAATCCCCCTTCGCAGTAATAAGTCCGTTCTCCAACGCACCCGCCTTGAAGCCCGTCCGGTCCTCCCGGTGAATCATCTCCGCGTCGAATCCCTGCGACTGGAGCTTCTCGATCTCCTTCCGCGCAATCTCAGTGGTCTCGTCGGTCGAGTCATCCAGCAACTGGATCTGCAGCTTCTCTATGGGATAGTCGAGCTTGGACACCGAAGTGAGCAGGCGCTCCACCACGTGCATCTCATTGAACACCGGAAGCTGCACCGTGACCACCGGAAGGTCGGCAAACTTCTGCTTCACCTGAGGCCGGCGCCAGGAGTGGCGAAGGTAAAGATAGACGATGCACAACCGATGGCATCCGTAGCCCGAGAGACCCAGAAGGACGAGAACGTAAGCCACGTACCAACTCCATTTGAGGAATTCCATATTACTTATGAGAAGTCCGTGTTGGGATCAAGAGCAGGAAAAGGGAGCCAAGCGAATACCAGACCTCAACCCTTGGAGTGCAGGATGCCCCTCTCAAAGTCAAGTTTTTCCAGCTTATTCACACTGTTAGCGTTTTTATTCTCAGGGCTCGAATCTATTACTGAAGAGAAAGGTCCATTCGCATGGGAGTCAGGCTTGCAGGGTCGGAATACGGACCGTAGATCGTCCCCATGAGCGACCCTTCTTCTCTTCCCTCCGTCGCCGTCTTCGGACTCGGCATCATCGGTTCACGGGCCGCCGATCACATTGCCGCAGCCGGGTATCCAGTGACTACCTGGAGCCGTTCCCCCCGTGAGCGCATGGACTTTGAAGCCGATCCAGCAACCGCAGCAGGTAATGCCCAGATCCTTGTCTGCTATCTCAAGGACGTTCCAGCGGTACGGGACGTTTTCGAGAAAGTGCGGGATTCTCTTGGTCCGGGTAAAACCTTCGTCAATCACGCTACCATCGATCATGACACTACTGACTATCTGGTGACTGAGTGTGCTCGTCTTCAATGTGGGTTCCTGAACGCTCCCTTCACTGGTAGCAAGGTGGCGGCCAGTAATGCCGCCCTTGTTTACTATGCAGGTGGTAATGCGGGAGTATTGGAACGCCTCCGCCCTTTTCTGGAGGCAACCTCCTCTCAAGTCATGGAAGTGGACTCTCCTCTGGCCGCTACCATCCTCAAGCTCACCACAAATCTGATTACAGCCTCTACCGTCCAAGCTCTGGCAGAGGGACTGAAGATCAGCCTCGCCTATGGCATTTCAGCCGAGACCTATCTGGAATCGATCAAGCCCAATGCCTGCGCATCAGCGCTCGCCAATATGAAGGTGCCTAGCATGGCGGAAGGTGATTTTGACCCGCACTTTTCACTTTCCAACATGCTCAAGGACTCACGCTACATGATCGACCTCGCGCAACGAGCTGGCCTCGAGACTCCGGGAATTGCAAACACTGCCAACCAGATGCAGAAACGCAATGACTTGGGTGAAGGCGAGTGCGACTTTTCGATTCTCTTCAAACAATTCGAAGAGTCATGATGAAAGATCTCGTTCCGGGGAACCTTGAACCCCACTTCGTCAATATCTCGCCACGGACAGTCCTGTGCCTGAGCGGACCGGACCGCCTCCGATTCCTGAATGGTCAGGTCACCCAGGATGTGCATCTTGCAAGCAGAGGGCAGGCCGTCTACAGCTGCATCCTCAATGCGAAAGGACAACTCGATGCAGTGTGCCACATTCGCGAACACGGGGACAGTTATCTCATCGATGCTCCCATCGAACTGAGAGAGTCCCTTCAGGCCCGCTTGGACCGTTATATTATCGCAGACGACGTCGAACTCACCGACGAGTCGGACAAGTGGGTCGTATCCCACCTTCTCTGTAGCAATCCGCCAGGTTGTCATGATGCCCTCTTCTGGACCACGAAGCGGCTTGCATCTACAGGGTTTGATCTCTTCTCACGCTCAGCTTTCTCTATGGAAGACGTAAAGGAAACCACCCTTGAGTCCTATGAGATGGCCCGCACTCTACAGGGTATCCCAAAGTGGGGAGCGGAGCTCACCGTCGGCCTGCTCCCCCCGGAGGCAGGGCTTGAGAAGGATGCCATTTCCTACACAAAGGGCTGTTATGTTGGGCAAGAGGTCATTTCCCGCATAAAGCATGCAGGGAAGGTAAACCGACATCTGGTCAAACTTTTCGTCCCGGCTGATACCACCCCACCTTGTCCCCTCTACCACGAGGGTGCGGAGGCAGGTGAAGTCACAACCGTAATCCCGAATCCCTCCGAAGGGGAAGCCCATGCCTACGCCCTCGGCTTCCGCCGCCGAAAATTCAACGAAATCAACGTGTTTGACCTGCCCGCCGGTAATGGCTCTTGGCTCTCCCGGGCGGCAAGGATCCGGAACGACGACGAATCCAAACCATAACGCCTGATAGCCAACCCAGCAGGGCAAGTGCTCCCTTCCAAGGCGGAATCACGACCGGATCTTGAACCCTCCGTAACGGGTTCTGAGGCTTCCCTCTCCCTAATACTGGTAATTAACGTAGACTTGGAGCCGCGGACCGTCGTCGGCAGCATCCGCTCCCTGCAGCGGGAAGGCATAGTCAAGGGCCATCGGACCGAAATAGGGAATGGTAGCCCGCACCCCGATACCCACGTCACTATGGATTTCATCGGGGCTAAATTCAAACGAGCCTGCGTTGACGAAACCGATATCACCAAAGACTGCCCCACGCACCTGACCGAAGATCGGGAAGGTTGCCTCCGCAGTGCCATAGGCCGCAGTGTTGCCTCCCAGCACCGAACCCGTCACACTGTCTCGAGGTCCGACATCCCGGGTGTCGAAACCCCGGAGGTTACGTGCACCCCCGAGCATCTGCCGGTCGAAGATCGGAACCCGCCCGCTGATGGCATCCACCACCGTCACGGATCCATTGAGGTTGAAAATGATGTCCCAAGGCAGGTTCCAGTGCTTGGAACCCAACGCACTGAGAGAGTAAGTCTCGACATCACCTCCGAGAATCCCCCCAGCCCAGCTGGCCCCAAGGTTGAAGCGGTGCCCGCGGCGCGGCAGCATATTACTGTCCCGGCTGTCATAGACGTAATTCACTGATAATGCGCTCCGCAGGAAATCACCGTCCTCCTCAAGAAAAGCCGAGCCAGGTGGCACTGATGCCTCCACATCAATTCCAACCTTCTCAAGACGATACTCCGCCTTGATGTAACCCTTACGCCCCAGAGGTCGCCGGATGAATATCGCTCCACCAGCATTACTCTGGTCGTATTCATCGCTCAGGAAAAGAAGGTCGCGGTAGAAAACCTCGCCTCCCAGGGAAAGCTTGCGGCCCATGAACCAGGGCTCGATCAGGGAAATCCGCACATCCCGGCGTTCATTACCGAGTTGCAGCCGCGTGCTGAAGCGCTGTCCGCCCCCACGAAAGAAGTTCTTGGGGTTGCCAATATCAAAGTTGGTCTGCTCAAGGTGCAGATAGCCAACTATGCTGTCGATCGAACTGAAACCCGCCCCAAAGCTCACCTGGCCGGTCTTGGCCTCGCTTAGAAGAATATTAACATCCCGGTATCCTGGCTGCGTGCTGGGCGAACCGGAAACCTGCACCTCCTTGAAGTAGCGCAGGTTCTGGAGACGCCGCTTGGTCGTCTCCTCATCTACGGAGTTATAGTAGGCCCCGGGGCGCATTGGAATCACCCGGCGGATCACCTTGTCCTTGGTGAGGATGTTCCCCTGGATGTTTACCTTGCCCACACGATAGAGCGTGCCCTCCGTGATCTTGTAGGTGATCGCCACCACTCCGGGGGATACATCACGCATCTCAGGAATGACCACCGCATCCGCATATCCGCGCGATCCATAGTAGCTGCGAATCATGCGTACATCGTCACGTACCTTTTTGTTAGAGAACTCCTGTCCACCGACCAGACTCAGTGCGGGCATGAGTTCCTCCGACTTGAATACCGTCATTTTACCGAAGGAGACACTCTCCACCGTGTATTTCGGACCCTCATAGATGGGGATCACCAGATCAACCCTGCCGTTCTCCGCGGCTTCCCGCCGGGCACTGTCGATACGCACCATGCGATACCCGTGGTTGCGGTAGAAGTCTTCCAAATGAAGAAGGTCCAGTTGCAGTTTCTCCGCATCGATACGACCACTCTTGTTGATAAAGGAAAGGAGACCCTTCTGCTTGGTCTGCATCTCCCGCTTGAGCTCCACCCGCGAAAAAGCCTTGTTCCCCTCGAAGAGAATTTTGCGCACTTCACTCTTTGCCCCTTCCTCAACGACAAATACGAGCTGGAATTGACCAGCGCGATCCGTTTCCCGCAGGCGGTGCGAAACAAGAACGTCGGGGTACCCATAGTCCTTGTACTGTTTCTCGATCTTTCGACGGGCCTCCAGGATAGCGCTATCGCTGATCACTCCAGCTTTGACCTCGGCCACGGTGGCCAGTTTGCGGTCACTGAAAATGGCATTTCCCACGAAACCGATCTCCACGATCTGCCCACGGGTGACCACCTCCACAATGAGGGCGAGGGACTCATCTCCCCGGGGATCGCCAAGGAAGCTAACGTCCTCCACCAATCCGCTCTCGTAGAGACTGGCTGCATCCTTATCGAGAATCTCGGGATTATACTTCTGTCCAACTCTCACCGACATGTGATCACGCAGCCGTGATTCATCCACCGTCTTCGGGCCCCCATAGCGGAACGTGATCGAAACGATGGTCCGCTGCTCAAGGTCCAATGGTCCGGCAGGGGCCTCCTCATCCTGCCCTCGTAGCCCCCAGGGAGTGACCAGAAGTGCGAGCAGCAGGAATGCGGGCACACGACGTGAAGCACGGTAAATCCAACCCATAAAAATTGTCATGACAGTGGAAGTCTCAGGCTGTTGCCTGCGCGGGTCATTCAGTCCGTTTAGCTATCATCCCGTCAAGGTCAATGAACATAAACATTATTCCCATTTGTGTACACGGGGGGCTCCTGCCTCCTCCCCCTCCAATTCTTGGAGAGAGCTACGGCACTGACTCTCAGATTCCTACGGGAACGATCGTGGGCGGCGTCCTTGACCACTCTCCTTCCTCCCTCTAGCGTTCCGCCCCCGCGACCGGACGGATTCCGGCAAAAAACGATGAAAATCACCGTCGAACGGCAGGCAAACTGCGCGGCCAAGCTCAGTGTCGAAATACCCCCCGACCAGCTCAAGGGCGAGCGCCAGAAAATTATTCGGGCCTTCAGTAGTCAGGCACGGATCCAGGGATTCCGCCCCGGCAAGATCCCGCGAACCGTTATTGAGAAGCGCTTTGGCGAGCAGATCACGGCTGAATTGGAGCAACGCATGATGCAGAATGCCCTGAATGAGGCTACGGAGAAGGAAGGCCTCCGAATCATCGATGCCAAGCCCCCTGAGGATACTGCCCATCACCCTGATGGCGTCCTGACCTTTTCGTCTGCCCTCACCATTGCGCCGGAGTTCGGACTTCCCGACTACAAGGGCATCGTCCTTGAGATTCCGGATCGTGCTATCACCGACGAGGATATCGAGAACGAGCTCCAGAACGTGCTGACCCGCTATGCTGACTATTCTGATATCACCGACCGCTCCGTACAGGCAGGTGACTTCGCCGTGATCGACTATGGGTCCCAGTTGGACGGCAAACCGACTGAGGAAGCGGTGGGGCAATCAGTGGGCTACCTCGGCGGAGGGGAGGATTACTGGCTCAAGATGGAAGACGACTCCATCCTGCCCGGTTTTTCCAAGGCCCTTGAGGGTGCCGCCCTGAACGAGGAACGTGATTTCAAATGTACAGTACCGGAAGAATTCGCAATCGAGGAGCTCCGCGGACTTGAAATTGATTTTCACGTGACCCTGAAGGGCATCAAGGAACAGAAACTTCCCGACTTGACCGATGAACTCGCCGCCGAGATTCTCCCCGGCTCCGATGTGAACGGGCTTACCGAGGCCATCCGGGGAAATCTTGAACACCAGCTCAACCAACAGATTGAGGAATTCAAGGTCAGTCAGCTTCTCGACAAGCTGACAACCATGGTGCAGTTTGATCTGCCCCCGGAACTGCTTAACGCCGAGACCCAGGGCCAGGCCGACGAAATGGTGGAACGTGGCCTTGGATCCGGCATGTCGGAAGACGAGATCGAAGGGCGACAGGACGAAATCTTTGCTGCCGCTACCCAGAGGGCCCAGGTGAACCTGAAAACGGACTTTCTCCTCCAACGCATCGCAGAGGAGGAGGAGATCCAACTTTCCCAGGAAGAGCTCGCCAACCGGGTGGCAAGCATGGCCAACCAGGCAAAGAAGCCGATCAAGGCCTTCGCCGAGGAACTTCAGAAGAGTGGTCGCCTGCGCGGCCTCCAGCATTCTATGCTCCTGAGCAAGACCATTGACTTCCTTCTGGAGCACGCGAAGGTCGACGACATTGAACATGCCGCCGGGGAGACAGTTGAACACGAAGATCCTGACACCGGGTCCGAAGTCGAGGCCGATCCTGAAAACCCGTCCTCTCAAGAGTCCACTCCCGATGTAACCGAAGAAGAATCCGCAAACGAAGATGAGTAAGTTCGAACCGATCTCAACCGCCCCTGAATCACCCCGCAACACCTACCTCGTCCCGACCGTCATCGAGCAGGATGGTCGCGGCGAACGAGCCTTTGACATCTACTCGCGGCTCCTGAAGGACCGCATCATCTTTATCGGCACGCCCATCGATGACTTTGTGGCCAACTCGGTGATTGCCCAGATGCTCTTCCTGCAAATGGCCGATCCAAAGAAGGACATCCACATCTACATTAATTCACCCGGTGGGAGCGTAACCGCCGGTCTTGCGATTTACGACACCATGCAGTTCGTCACTTGCGACGTAAATACCTACTGCATCGGAATCGCCGCCTCCATGGGCGCGGTCCTCCTCACGGCCGGCACCGAGGGCAAACGCTTCTGCCTCCCGAACTCCCACGTCATGATTCACCAGGTCTCCGGTGGAGCACAGGGCACCGCCTCGGACGTGGAGCGCACGGTCGAATTCATGTTTGAGCTCAAGAAGCGTCTGAACGGCATTCTCTCCAAGCACACCGGCAAGGATCTGAAGACTGTCGACCGGGACGCCGACCGCGACAATTACATGTCCGCCCAGGAAGCTGCTGATTACGGCCTCGTCGACCGCGTCCTCGAAAATCGCAAAGAGCTTGGGGACGAGGAAGAATCCTGAGATTCCTGATAAAAAAGGGGGCGGAACCCCCGCCTCTCTGCTAATCTTCAAAGCAGGGAGGGTGTATGTTCGCCAAGAGCATTGCTCTCCAGCCCTTCACAAAAGTAATGGCTCGCGCATCCAACCTTACGATGTGTTCCTTCTGTGGCAAAAGCCACTCGGAGGTGAAAAAGCTTATTGCGGGACCTGGGGTCTATATTTGCAACGAATGCATCGAGGTGTGCTCCACCATCCTCGAAAAGGAATTTGCCGAAGAGGGCCAGTCGGACCTTGGCACGGCCTTTGCCGAAGGCATCTCTACTCCAACCCCGGTGGAGATCCGGCAGCGACTGGACGAGTACGTCATTGGACAGGACCAGGCCAAGAAGGTCCTCGCCGTAGCTGTCTACAATCACTACCAGCGTCTTCATCAGGATGCCTCCAGTGCTCCCGAGGAACTCGCCGATGTCGAAATAGAAAAATCGAATATCCTCCTGCTGGGGCCTACCGGATCAGGCAAGACTCTTCTGGCCCGTACCCTTGCACGCGTGCTGGATGTTCCCTTCTGTATCGTGGACGCGACCACCCTGACGGAAGCCGGTTACGTGGGCGAAGATGTCGAGAATATCATCCTTCGCCTGCTGCAGGCCTCCGACTTCGATGTCGAGAAGGCCGAGCAGGGAATCATCTACGTTGACGAGATCGATAAAATCGGGCGCAAGACCGAGAACGTCAGTATTACACGGGATGTCTCAGGTGAGGGAGTCCAGCAGGCACTCCTCAAGATTCTGGAAGGCACCGTCTGCAATGTTCCTCCTCAAGGCGGTCGCAAGCATCCGCAGCAGGAGTATATCCAGGTCAACACCGAGCGTATTCTCTTCGTATGTGGAGGTGCTTTCGTCGGCATGGAGGACATCGTACGCCGACGCCTGGGCCGCAATGCACTCGGATTTGCTGCTGCCGAGGAAACCGCCCGGGAGGCCGAAGCTCACGAGGATCTCATGGAGAAGGTGCAACCCGAGGATCTGCTCCACTTCGGCCTCATTCCCGAATTCATCGGTCGCCTGCCGGTGCACTCCTCTCTTATGCGACTCAATGAGGACGAACTCATCCGCATCCTCACGGAACCGCGCAATGCTCTGGTCAAGCAGTACCAGAAACAACTCTCTCTCAATGGCGTGAAGCTCAAGGTCTCCCGCGACGCCCTGCGTGCGATGGCAGAGGAAGCGGTGAACAGAGGAACCGGCGCACGTGCCCTGCGGTCTATCTTCGAGGCTATTATACTCGATATCATGTACGACATTCCATCGCGCGATGACATTGAGTCGGTCTCCATCAACCGCGGTGTGGTCAAAGGCACCAAGTCACCCACGATCCGGAAGAAGCGCGCAGATGCGGCCTAGTCGCAGCGAACCACGCAAACTCGCTTCCCTTTCCGTAATGCGCCCCTAAGCTTTGGGCATGGCCTCGCGCATGATTCTCGCGATCACGATCGCCTTCCTCCCGTCCTTTGCCTTCACCCAGAAAGAAGCTCCTCCCGGCCCTGCTCCCCTCCCTGACGAGGGTGAAGGCTACGAACACGTCGAGCGGTTCATTCAGGTACTTGAGCAGGTGCGGGCTCACCATCCAGACGGCAACCGCCTCAGCTACGAGCGCCTCGTCAATCATGCCCTCGAGGGTATGCTCGACTCCCTCGACAACTTCTCAGGCTTCTACCATCCTGAAACCTACACCTTCATCAGCGAGGAAAAGCGCCCTCCCATCCTGCCGGGACTGGGACTCACTCTTGGGAAGAGCAACGACTTCCTGAGCGTGACCGCTGTGCGTTCCGGTTCCGCCGCTGCCCGTGCAGGGATCGCCGCTGGCGATCGAATCCTGAAGATCGGTGACCAGGATACATCCGAACTGGCCCTGACTGCTGCCCTCAACCGCTTGGCAGGACGTCCTGGCGAAACGGTGAAAATCACCCTCCGGCGCAAGGTCGACCGCAAGGAGTACCAAGCCTCTCTCCTGCGCAGCGTCAGCAGGAAAATCGCAGTTCCGGATGTGATGCTCCTTGAGAATCCGGAGGCCTCCAGGCTAAAGGCGGGATACCTCCACCTCGCTGAATTTACTGCGCCTTCCCACCGTGAAGTGGAAGCCGCTCTCGATGACCTGGAAGACAGGGGTATGGGTGCCCTGCTCCTCGACTTGCGGGGCAATCCCGGTGGACTCCTCAACATCTCGGTTGCCATCCTGGGAGAGTTTGTGCCTCCTGCTACCGAGGTGGTATTCACCCGCGGACGCCATCCCGAGCACAACTCTCCTCCCATGAAAACCCCCGAACGCAAGCGTAAGAAACGCAGCTATCCCGTCGCCGTCCTCATCGACCGTGACTCGGCAAGCGCCTCCGAACTCGTGGCTGGCACCCTGCAGGATCTCAACCGTGCTACCATCGTGGGCGAAACCAGCTACGGCAAGGGATCGGTCCAGCGTATCATGCCCCTCGACGAAACCGCCCTTCGCCTCACCATCGCAACCTACCACACCCCCTCGGGTCGCACGCCTCACGAAGTGGGCATCACTCCAGATATCTCCGTGGCGATTACAGACGAGGACCGCGCCAATCTCGATTCCTTCCGCCGGCGCGACTCTCTCTCCCCGGAAGAAGCCGAGACCCTCAGGGCCTGGAAGGACCCGGTGATTATCGCGGCACTGGAGGCTCTGGCGAAATAGGAGCGAATTGTCAGTGATGTCCGGACACGAACATTCCCGATCAGGAATCAAGGATCGAGCGCTCACTCTTCTGGCCCTCGAAACATCCTGCGATGAGAGCGCGGTGGCCATCCTGCGACATGGAACGGATGCCGGGGTGGAAATCCTGGTCTCTCTCGTCTCTTCCCAGGCCGACCTGCATCGTGCCTACGGGGGAGTCGTCCCGGAAGTAGCCTCCCGAAACCACGTCCTCGTGCTGCGTCCCCTCGTTGAGCAGGCCCTTGAGGAGACCGGTCTACGACCCCTCGACATTGATGCCTTCGTCGCAACCCGTGGCCCTGGCCTGGCCTCCTCCCTTCTTGTTGGACACAGCATGGCAAAAGCCCTCGCGGCAGCCTCGGGAAAACCCTTCCTCTCAATCAATCACATGGAGGGCCACCTCCTCTCGCCATTTCTCAATGATCCGCAATCGCCAATCGAGAATCCCAATCCTAAAATCCCTTCTCACCTCTCCCTCATTGCCTCGGGTGGTCACACCATGCTCGTTCATGTCCGGGCCATGGGCGACTACCAGCTCATCGGCCGTACCATCGATGATGCCGCAGGCGAAGCCTTTGACAAAGTGGCCCGCCTTCTCGGCCTTTCTTATCCCGGAGGCCCCGAAATCGAGAACCACGCAAGGGGTGGCAACCCCAGGGCCTATCAATTTCCGCGTTCCATGCCCCGGGAACTCGACTTCTCTTTCTCCGGGCTCAAGACCGCAGTGCGCTACACCCTGCCCAAGGTCGAGAATCTCAAGGACGAACTTCCTCATCTCTGCGCCTCCTTCCAGCAGGCTGTCATTGATGTTCTCGTCGACAAGTCCCTGCGCGCCGCCCATGAAACTGGGTGCAACCTGATCACGCTCTCCGGAGGAGTGAGCTGCAACAGCGCCCTCCGCTCCGGTCTGGCCACGGCCTGCGGGGAAAACGGGTTTGAGTTTCTTGCCTGTCCTCCATGCTTCTCCACCGACAATGCCGCCATGATCGCCTTCGCTGGTCTGATGAACCTCCAGGCGGGTCGACATGGTAACTTCAGTGAAGACATAGATCCCAATTTACCCCTGTGTGCGAAGTGACCGTGATAGCGAAAGGAATCATCCCTTGAACCGGTGCCTCGTATTCGACTTTGACGGCACCCTGGCTGATACCCTCGGCGAAGGGTTAAACATCTACAACGATCTCGCCCGGGAAAACGGCTATACCGTGATCGACCCGGAAGATGTAGAGAACCTGCGCAACCTCGATACCAAGCGCCTCCTGAAACACCTCGGTATTCCCAAGCGCAAAGTGGCTTTCCATCTCGCCACCGCCATGCGGCGCCTCCGCGGAAGAATCGGGAAACTCTCTCTCATCAAAGGAGTCCGGGAGGTCCTCCCCGCCCTGCGGGAGCGATCGGAGCACATGGGTATCCTCAGTTCCAATGTAACGGAAAATATCGAGGCTTTTCTCAATGCCCACGGCATCCGGGAAGAGTTCACTTTCATAAGCAGCATTAGGAAACTCAGCGGTAAGGCCAGGCACCTGCGCGCCATAGCCCGCACCTTCTCCCTCAATCCCCGCGAGATCCTCTACGTTGGCGACGAGATTCGTGACCTCCGCGCTGCCCGCAAAGCCCGGGTGAAGGCCGTGGCCGTCACCTGGGGTTTCAATTCACGTGAATCACTGGCCCGGGAGGGTCCCTCCTTCCTCGTCGAGCATCCCCGTGAATTGCTGGACGTGGTTTAATGCCTCGACACTCTAAGGCGTTCTCGCACACTTGCACTTATTCACATTCGGGGCTAGAAAGTCCCTTCCCCCACTCGCGAGCAGGCCCGGAAGCAATCCCACCCACAATTCGAATGAGCGACGACCCTCCCATTAGCCCCTCCACGAAAACCCCGGCTACTCCGGAGCCCTCCTCCGCGCCCACCGCCACGGGCAACCAGAATCTTATCGTAGGGCTCATCCTGGGTGCAGTAGTGCTCCTCCTCTTTCTTCTCATCCTCCAGATGACCAGCGACGGCTTCGGGGGAGACGACCCGGAAATTGCAGAGCTCCGCCAGCAACTGCAGGACCGGAAGAATGCCATGAGATCGGAAAATACTCCGGGGATTTCTAGTGGAGAGAGTCCGCAGGAGCTTGCACGTCGCCTCTCTGCGGATTCCACCAGGCTGGCGACCCTGGTCACCCAGCTCCAGACAATGTTGAGCAAGGTCCAGAGCGATCTCAAGATGTCACAGACCACTGTCCAGACCCTCAGCGGCCAACTCGCCACCAAGACCGGCAACGCTGCCGACAACACTGCTCTCAAGCAGCAACTCAATGCCGCCCTCTCGCGAGCCAGCGCCGCCGAGAGCCAACTCCAGTCCCTCCAGCAACAGTTCGCGGGCGCCCCTACTGCCGCCCAGATGGAAGCCGTCCTCCAAGAACGGGACACCCTGCGTTCGCAGGTCGCCCAGCTTAACGAAAAAATCAGCAAAGGCGGATCCGACAACCCCGGCAAGGAACCGGACCCGCAACCTGAAAAGTCTGGGCAATAGTTCCCGGGATAATAACTCCACCCTCCCTCATGCAGATTTAGTGCGGCGGGACACTGCTGGCCAACAGCAGACTGGCACTACAGGTGACAATGGAGAAGAGGCTGTCATCCATTATCTACTCAAAGATCCTGCCCTCCGGGAAAAACTCCTGCCAAGCGGAACGAAAGGAGAGCGTCCCGGGAAGAATGGTCAACACCGTACCCTTCAGCTTCCCTTCCAGACATTCACCGGTCGCCACATCCCAGCGGGAGAACGTCCGGTCATCGGTCATAACTCCCTGCCCCGCCGCTGAGAAACTACTCACTCCACCCTTTAGCTTCCGGTTAAAGGCCCGGGCCCGCGTCCCCTTCTCGCCAGCGGTGACCAGCACCAAATGCCCGGCGGACTCGAAATTGAACACAGGTTCCTCCTGCAATCGCTTCAGAGCTACTGCAGGCGAGGGACGGTCCGCGCCAAGATGGACACCATAGACAAACTGCCTGGGTTTCTTCCAGAGCGCCTCCCGATAACTCCGTGTCGTTCGCGACATGCCAAGTAAAGTTGTCCGGGGATGGCGCAGGCACCATTCAGACCAGGTGGTCATTACGCCAGGAAGAATCTTGAGCTCAATCCCCTTGAACTCCCCCCGCATGGCTTTTCCAAGGAGGTGACTCCAGAGCGAATTAGTCTCCACATCGCGCATGACAAGGCTCCGGTTCCAGAGCAACCCGGAGACCTGGAAGTTCAGTTCTCGATCCTTGATCGTCCGGGCATACACTATGCCGTTGAAACAGAGATGTCACCAGGTTGCCGCAATGGCACGCCCCCCCAGCCTGTCGTTGATGATCTCCCGGGTTGGATTGGTAAGCATATTGATGGGGTAGGCTCGAGCCTCATCACCGATTACGACGCCAAGCACCAGTTCATTTGCCTCCACGAATCGCTTGGCCTCATCGACTGTCACGATCTTGGGTTTCGTAATGGCAGGGAAGGCGTTTACCACCTTGCGCGGTCTGAACTCATCAGCAGAGATCGGGACGAGGAAGGCTCCAAGTAAAAGAAAGGGCAGTGCAAGTTTACTCTTCGTGCGTGGCAAATACAGCAAGCGGCGATCGAATTCCATGACTCGCAAGAAAGATCCTAATTTCTCAATGACTCAATCACCAATTACCGTGTCCTGAAGAGGACTCACTTCCCCTTTCCCTCAATCTCCTCCATGAGCCGTCGCATTTCTTCCATCTTGCGACGCATTACTTCAAAGGGATTCTCGTCCCCCTCTTCGAATTCGCGCTCCCGCATCCGCGCAGCGGAATTCCTCGGCTGCAGCTGCGGCTCAACCGGCTCGATGGCGAGAAGACTTTTAATCTCTGAGGCTGGGACAATGAAGGACTTGATGCGCCCCGCACGGGCGATCGCAATTCCGATAGCACGGCCGTCCAGGTCAACCACGGGAGCACCACAGTCCTCCGGATCAAGTTGCATGTCGGACTGGATCACATTCCGGAAACCATCCTTCACATCATTATAGCGGTGTCCGCCCATGCTATTCATCTGCTCCATCCGACTGTAGGGGATCCGCGGTGTCCGCGGTCGACCACCCAACTCGACGTCCACCACTTCCTGCTTTTCCCCACGCTTAAAGGAGATCTCAACCTTCTGTCCCGGTTCCAGTCGCTGCAGGAGGGTCCCCAATTCAAAACTACCGTTCACTTCCTGATCCATCACACGCATAATGACATCCCCCGCCCTTAGCCCTGAAGAAGAGGCCCCGGTTTTCGGTTCCACCCGCCGCACGAGGACACCAGGCCCCTCAAACTCCAGATCCATCACGACCCCGAGAAATGCCCGGTCGGAACTACGCAGACTGCGCGACAATACACTCACTACACCCATCGCCGCAGCTTCCCCATCAGGCCGCGAAAGGGCCAGGAAGCTTCCTAGCTTCAGCGTCCTTTCGTCTGCAAATTTCACCGGGCCCGCCTTCAGACCTTCTACTTCCATCACGGCGAGGTCGGCATCCGGATAGACTCCACTCACTACTGCAGGCAACCACTTCCCGTCACCCGTCCGGCAACTCAAGCTCCGCACATCGCGACGCACTTCGCTCCACTTGGTCAAAACTTTTCCAGCGGCAACGACAGTTCCAAATCCTACCCGCTTGCGCCAGACCCGCACCTCCACCGCACCGGAGGAGACGTTCTCCACCGCGGGCACGAGAGCCTTGAACAGATCCCCGGCCTGTTGGAGGAGCAGGGCGCGGTCCTCCGGCGGCGCCTCAGACAACTGCGCAGAGGCCCCCGGCAGGATAGCCAGAGAAAAGACCAATGAAGAAACGGGGACTTTCATGATGAGGGCGTTGAGATTGGTGTTTACTTCTGTTCAGGCATCACATCGGCAAGGCGAGCCAGTTTCACCTTGCTGGTCATGCTCTCCCCCCGCCGGGTAAAGGCCAGTTCCACTTCGTTCCCGGGTTCGTGTCCGGAGAGAATCCCCTGTAACTCCCGCAGGCTCCGGACCTGCTGACCGTCAATACTGACTACCACATCGCCACGCCGCATTCCTGCAACATCAGCGGGTGAGTCGGGGTAGACCTCTGCCAGTTGCACTCCGCCAGAAACCGCCCCGGCCACGTTGAATCCAATTACCGGCCGATCGGGATTCATCAGCGGGTTCATGGTCAGTCGTCCCCAGGTCTCTCCTTTCTCAAGCCGTGCCCAGTCCGCCATGAAATTCTGCACGCCGGTGTGGTTATTCGACATCAGGCTGGCCCCGATAGAGGAGTGAATACCGATCACCTTACCCTCCAGGTCAAAAAGCGGGCCGCCCGAATCCCCTCCGATGAGGGCACAATCGGTTCCAATGAATCCAAGAGGATTGAGCGCTACCACCCGTCCGAAGCGCACCGGCGGCGTGCGGAGAGCATCGTATCCCCCGGCATGGCCAAGAGAGACCACAAAATCGCCTACCTTGACGGACTTGGAATCGCCCAGTTCCACAAAAGGCCATTCCGCCCCTCCCTCTGGCTGAAGTTTCACCATCGCTGCGTCCTTGGAACGATTGGATCCCAGGACCTTGCCGCGTGCCTGCTTGCCATCTGGAAA
The DNA here is from genome assembly GCA_022448985.1 of Roseibacillus sp. Taxonomy (GTDB): domain Bacteria; phylum Verrucomicrobiota; class Verrucomicrobiia; order Verrucomicrobiales; family Akkermansiaceae; genus Roseibacillus_B. The sequence goes on along the minus strand of JAKVCR010000021.1, from coordinate 31,892 downwards.
GACCACTGTGACCTCCTCCAACCCGTCCACAACGTGACCCGCCGTCAGGATCAATCCTTCCCTCGAGATTATTACGCCGCTTCCGGAAGATTCGCTTTTCTCGGAAAAGAGCGAAACCGTTGCAGGAAGTCCCTTGCCGGTTATCTGCTCGACCTTGCTTTGCAGTTCCTTGAGCTGAACGAGATTCTGAACCGGCGTCTCAGCCAGAACTCCATTCGCAAGGATAGCTACAAGGGTGAGAAATCCAGCAATTGCAGGTCGAACACTTGCTACTCTCATCACGGTGAAATATGCTTCTTTCATACCAAGCGTCAATGTCCGTGGTTTTCGTCTGGCGAAAGATGCTGCATTTTTTCGTCCGAATACAACGTTTAGATTATCATCACCTAACCTCAGGCCCCGTTCGTTTCCGGGATGGCCAGCCGCAGACCAAGAAAGAAATCCACCCAACGCCGACGATCCTCCTCGTCCCGGCGGGGAACAGCCCGTAAGCGGGCGCGGAAACAGGCACGCCGGACAGGCACGTCCCGGAGTTCCAGCTCCAAACGCAAGAAAGCAGGCCGCAAAAAGCATAGCCCGCTCTTCGTATTCTGTTTCTGGCCCTTTCTGCTGATCAACAGAATCGCAGGAAACTGGCCCGCCTTCCTCCGGATCCCCTTTCAGTTCGTGGGTTACACCGCCTGCGCGGTGGCGGCCCTCGTCTTCCTCGGAGCGGCTTTTTATTTCATCCGATCCCTGCGCTACGACATGAACAAGGTGGCTGAAATGCCCGAGCGGTCCATCATCTATGACCGGAACATGAAGGAGTTGGGACGCCTGCACGGCGCCCACCGCTACGTGGTCGACCTGGAGGAGGTTTCCCCTCACTTCCGCTTGGCTCTCCTCGCGCGGGAGGACAAGAGTTTTCGCAAGCACCGGGGGGTCGACCCGCGCGGCGTGGCCCGCTCAGTAGTAGAGAACATCAAGCGTGGTCACTTTGCTCAGGGCGCTTCCACCCTCACCATGCAGTTGGCGCGCAACGCCTATCGCCTCCCCACCCACGGCCCGAAGTTGAAACTTCTCGACCGTAAGTTCCTTGAGATCGCATTGGCCTTCCGCATCGAAGCCAACTACGGAAAAGACGAGATCATGCAGCACTACATGAATCTCATCTTCTGGGGAGGATCCATTCACGGCGTGGAAGCGGCCTCCCGTGCCTACCTCGAAAAGTCTGCCCGGGACCTGACGCTCTCCGAATCGGCCATGCTGGCAGGAATCATCCGTGCGCCAAACGCCTTTTCACCATTCGATGATCTCACCGGCACCCGGGCTGAACGGGATTCCACCCTCAATTCGATGGTGAAGCACAAGTTCATCACTGAAGCGGAAGCGAAGGCGGCGAAGTCGGAACCCCTGCATATTCGCCCCAAGAACCGCCGCATCATCGAAGGAAGCTACGCCATGGATGCAATCCGACGGGACATCGAGCGTCACCTCGACCGCAAATACATCAAACAGGGAGGTCTGAAGATCATCACCACCATCGACAAGGACCTCCAGGAAGCCGCTGAGCGCCACCTCAATTCCAAACTCAGCGAAATCGAACGCCGCCCGGGCTATCGCCACAACACCCGAACGCGCTGGCAGGCAACGCCTGCCATGCAGCGGGAAGCCCCCGACTATCTTCAGGGAGCGGTCGTGGTAGTGGAGAACCAGAGCGGAGCCATTCGCTGTGTCGTGGGTGGTCGTGATGCCGACGAATCCAAGTTCAACCGGGCCATTCATGCCAGACGCCAGGTAGGGTCCGTATTCAAGCCCTTCGTCTACCTGGCCGCCTTCGACCGGGGAATGCGCCCGGAATCCTCTATCGACGACTCGCGGATCAAGCCGGGACAAATCAAGCATGCCCCCGGAGACTGGGATCCGAGGAACTCGGACGGGAACTACTTTCAGAGTGTCAGCGCAAAGCAGGCGCTCATGAACTCGCGCAACACGTCTTCGGTCCGCATCGGAAATTATGCAGGCATGGAGAACGTTCGCTCCGTGGCCCACCAGTCCTTTGCCATGCAGATCCCAGGCAAGGCGTCCTCCTACCTTGGCGCCTGGGAGGCAACCCCCGAGCAAGTGGCCAGCGCTTACACCATCTTTCCCAACGGTGGCACCCGCTACGGTCCGCACTTCGTCAGCAGGATTCTCGACCGCAATGACAAGGAACTATGGGCACACAAGCCCATCGGCTACCTGGCAGTCGACAAGAAGGGATCGGCTTGGACTACTTCCACCATCCTGGAGAGCACCACCCGTTCCGGAACCGCTTCCAGCATGCGCCGCCAACTGGGATTCCTCCGCCCTGCCGGCGGAAAGACAGGGACCACCGATGAATATCTGGACGCCTGGTTCGTGGGATATTCTTCCGGTCTCACCTGCGCGGTCTGGGTGGGCCTCGATCAACCACAACCCATCGTCCCCGGCGGATACGGTGCGGACATCGCCCTCCCGGTGTGGGTTCGAGTCATGAAAACTGCCGATCGTCTTGGGCGCTACGAATTCGACGAGATCAAACCCCCTGTGACCATCAAGCAGTGCCGCCTCTGCCGTTCATCCGGCAAACGTGCCACTCCAGGATGCGAGCGAGCCAAAATGGCCTACAATGATCCTACCCCAATCGATCTCACTCCCGCCGACAACGATTTCTGCCCTCAGCATCCGCTGCAGGCCCTTCCGGTCGAAGGCCGCCCTGCCGGTCGCGCCATTCCGGTCGAATAATCAGGAGTGGTAGTGCCGTAAACCGCTCGCTCTCAGCCCTCCATCCATCTCCCGTGCCACGCCATTCACCAACCCGGAGGAACCGCCGCATTGGCAAGTGGACTCCACCGGATCCCTCCGGACGGGACCAGGAACCCGAAACCAACCTCCTCACGGAAGAGGGAACCCCGGACGTCAAGGCTGGCAGGGAATATGGGGACGATCCCAATTGGAAACCAGCCAAGCGCACCTCGCGTTACCCCAATTGGATTCCTCGCTGGCTGCAGCATGTGATTCGCCTCGGTTTCCGTTGCGGGGGCATTGCATTCCTCCTCCTGTTTCTAATATCCCTGTCCTACTTCATACTCTCCCTGCGCTACAACATTGAGGAGATCCGGGAGATGCCCGAGCGTTCGGTCATCTTCGACATGCAGGGGCGGGAACTAGCCACCCTGCACGGCGAAAATCGCCGTCTTATCGCCCGTGAGGAAATACCGGATTTCTTTGTAAAAGCCCTGCAGGCTCGTGAGGACAAACGTTTCTTCAGCCACCACGGCGTGGATATCATGGGCCTGATCCGGGCGACCATGGTCAATGCCAGCGACTGGTCGTTTACTCAGGGCGCCTCCACCCTGACCATGCAACTCGCGCGGAACAGCTTCGACCTCCGCGAAAAAAGCCTGCACCGCAAGCTCCTCGAAATCGCCATCTCCCTACGAATCGAGGCTTCCTATTCCAAGGAAGACATTCTCACCGCCTACGTCAACCGGATCTACTTCGGCTCCGGTTGTCATGGACTGGAAGAGGCTTCCCGCCGCTACTTCGGCATGAGCGCTTCTGATCTCAGCGAAAACCAATGTGCCCTTCTAGTTGGCATCATCCGTGCCCCGCACGCCTTCTCTCCCCTGCGCGCTCCTGAAAAAGCAGCATACCAGCGAGATGAGGTCCTCGCCCGGATGGTGCAGGAGGGCGATTTAACCGATGCTGAAGCAGAAGAGATCAGGAATAATGAGCTGGGACTTCGCTCCCGGCAGGGAGCTCCCGGAGGCAACCCCGCCCTGCAGGCAGTGCGGCGCCACTTTGAAGAACTCGTCGATAACCGGGAAATTCGTGATGGAGGTCTGCGCCTTCGCTCTACAATCCACTCCGATATCCAGAAACTCCTCGAGGCCGAAACCGCCCGCCTTCTCAAACGGATCCCGGAAGCACCACAGGTGGCTGTTATCTGCATCAACACACAAACGGGAGGCATTCGTGGAATCGTGGGAGGACGCACAATCGGGAACACCTCGTTCAACCGCGCCCTTGATGCCCGGCGCGACCTCGGAGACCTTTTCATCCCTTTCATCTACGCCGCTGCTGCCGAACGAGGACTGGATCCCACATCCAAGCAGCCGCTGCGGACCGGCCGGGATATTGGAAGCGAAGACCTGGTTCGCCTTGCAAGGCGATTCGGATTCGAAGGCCCCTTCCTCCAGGATGACGACCTGTTCCGGGGAGGGGTGAGCGCCACTCCCCTTGAAGTAGTGACTGCGGCGGCCACTCTCACGGGGGACGGGCAACGTCCCCGCACCCATTTCCTCCGGGATTTACGCGACTCCGAGTTGAACCGTATTCTCTCCATCGAGCCATCAAGCAAGTCAATGTTCGAAACACGCGCAACCAGGGCAGCCCTGGCCATGCAGTTCCCTGATGGCGAACCTCGCCTCATGGTTGGCACCAATCCCGCACAAACAGATGTCTGGGGTGTCTCCTTCGGTTCCCTGCACGCGATCTGCCTCTGGGTGGGGCATGATAAACCCAGCCGCCTTGACGGCATGGAAGTAATCCACAAGGAAGTGCAAAAAACGATGCATCGCATCACTCTGAGCCTCATGCCCTGAGGTTTTCAGCTTTGCAACTTCTCCATTCCTCCTACCCTTCCAGCAATGCAGGCCTTGCGGTTTGACTCTTCTGTCGAAAATATTCTCGAACGCGAAAAACGGTTCGAAGCAGGGGCTTACTTCCTCCTCAAGGACGCACTCGACTTCACTCTGAAACGCACTCGTGAAGAAGGGGGAGAAGAACGCCACGTAAGCGGAGAGGAATTAATCCATGGATTCCGTGATCATGCCCTCCAGGAGTTTGGCCCCATGGCTTTCACCCTGCTGCGGGAATGGGGTGTTCATTCCTGCTCGGATGTCGGGGACATGGTCTTCGAGTTGATCGAAGAGGGGATGTTCGGCAAGCAGGACTCCGACACTCGCGAGGACTTCGCCGACCACTACGATTTCGCCGAGGCTTTTCTCCTTCCCTATCTTCCGGATGGAGTTTCACTTGAGAGCGTACGGACAAGTGACCCCGAGGATCCGGAACCCGATGGAGGCCTTGAATCTTCGGTCAGTCCCGCGCCGCAAGACGCCTCCTGATCTCTTCCAGCAACCTTTCCCAACGAGGCAATTGGGCTCCCGCCATCTGCGCCCGCCGCAGGGGTTCCTCCCAGATGGCCTCCACTTCCACCCCGCGACCCTCCAGATAATCGATCATACTCGACGGACGATAGTCTCCCATCTCGCGAGTGGAGCTGATCTGCTGCTCGATCAGGCCCGGCGCTACCTCTCTGCCGAGAGCAGCTGCTCCAGCGATAACCTCCTCCATGAGCAGCCGCACCTGCTCCTCCCCGCCCGGCTGCGAAAGAAGATCTGCCGTCGTGATCCCTCCCTCCGCAATACAGAGCCCGTTGAAAGGGACATTCCATACGAGTTTTGTCCACTGGGCATGCATGAGATCCTCAACCCCCTGGCATTCTATTCCCGCTGATTGAAAACGGGCTACCAGATCCCGCAGGCGCGCGGTCTCTCCTCCCTCGAATTCTCCAATGGTAACCAACCCCTCGGCGAGGTGATGAATGCAGGTCGGAGTCAGGCGATTGACACAGACGAAGCAGAGCCCCCCGAGAACCCGGCAAGCACCGAATAGTTCGGCCAGACGCTCGGTATTCCCAAGTCCATTCTGCAGCGTCAGGATAGCGGTAGATCCGTGCAACAAAGGGCTGATAACCTCCTTATAGGACTCGTTGGCGGTGGCCTTCCAGGCCACTATCACGAGGTCAACCGGTCCGATCTCCTCCGAACTGCCAAAGACTTGGGGCCCTTCCAAATGGAAATCGCCCTCTGGACTCACCACCGAAAATCCTTCGTTGCGGAGGTTAGCAAGGCCGGAATGCACTAGAAATGAGACCTCTTCACCCGCCACCGCAAGTCGCCCGCCATAATAACCACCTATCGCCCCCGCTCCAACAATCGCGATCCGGCGCACGACTTCAGGATACAAGACCCCGAACTTCGCCCAGGATGCGCTTAGCCGTCACCACCGTGTTACGGTGCAGTTTTGCGGTGTAGTCCGCCTGACGGTTATAGCCACCACCGTAGAGCAGGGCCATCGGGATACGATTTCGCAACATCGCACTCAGGATGACCTCGTCCCTCCGCTGGAGATCCTTCACGGTGAGCATCATCTGGCCAAACCGGTCATTGCGATGATTGTCCGCTCCCGCGATCCAGATCACCAGGTCAGGCGCAAAGACGTCAAGGGCTGCCGCAAGGGTGGTAAATAACTGATTCAGGTACATCTCTCCTTCCACGTAGCGCACGGTCTCAACATCCATTGAACCCTTCACCTTGCGCACAGGGTAGTTACGTCCAACATGAATCGAGTAGGTGAATACATTGGGGTCGTTGTCGAGCAAGCTGTTGGTTCCGTTCCCCTGATGCGCATCGGTATCCACCACCATCACCTTGATGCCCGGGTTCTTTATCTGCAGACTGCGAATCGCAACCGCAATGTCGTTGAATACGCAGTAACCCTCTCCATGCTCACGAAAGGCATGGTGTGTCCCACCCGCAAGGACCACTGCAGCACCATCCTGCATAGCCGCTTCGCACGCCAGGCGCGTCGCTTCCACCTCGATCGCACTCCGCGTGTAGAGTTGCGGAGTAAGGGGGAACCCCAGCTGGATCTGCTCCTTGCGATCAAGTTGGCCGCGATAAATTTTCTGTAAATAAGCCGGGGTGTGGGCCCGCTCCAGGACGTGGGTCGCCGCAGCCCGTACCTCGACGATGTCTTCCGGCCTAACCGTTCCCCTCTCCAGAAGCATTTCCTTCGAAATGCGGAATTTTTGCATCGGGTAGGGGTGATCCATCGGAAGATCCAGATAGAACTCCGGCGAGTAAAAGCAACGCATCGAGTAACCCATACAGCTGAGGACTTGCGGTCATTCTCGCAAAGGGACGATGCCGTGGCAATACTTAGGATCTCTTAAATAATGACCTCAGGTGAAAAATTCGGCTAATTTCATCTTGAAGACAACAAATCGGAAGTCGGTCAGGAAGCTCTCCCGACTTTGTGAAAAATTTCACAAAGTCCTTGCGAGAGCACCCCCTTTCAGGCCTTATTCCCGTGGTTTTCCACCGATGAGCGAGCCCTCCGCCACAACGATTTACGAGGCTCCCGATGCTGCCGCCACCGCGGCCCAGGCAGCCGCGGACTACCAAGCCGGAACAAAAGATCTCCTCGGAGAGAAGATGGTTCTCAACATGGGGCCGTCCCACCCTGCCACGCATGGGGTGCTCCGCCTCATTCTGGAACTTGATGGCGAGGTCGTCACCAAAGCTGAACCCGACGTAGGCTTTCTCCATCGCGGTGACGAAAAGATCGCGGAGAACATGCACTACAACCAGTTTGTGCCCTACACCGACCGGTTGGACTACCTGGCACCGCTTGCCAACAATGTGGCCTATGCCTGTGCGGTGGAGAAACTGATGGGCTGGGAACTGCCCCCCCGCGGTCAGGCCATTCGCGTCCTTGCCTGCGAACTCGCACGGATCTCTTCTCACTTCCTCGGCATCGGCGTCTTCGCCATGGACGTGGGGGCCATGACGGTCTTTCTCTACACCTTTACCGAGCGGGAAAAGATCTACAACCTCTGCGAACAGCTTACCGGTGCCCGCTTCACTACTTCCTATACCCGCGTGGGCGGGCAAATTCGCGACCTGCCCGGGGGATTCGTTGAGAACGTGCGCTCCTTCCTGGACGAGTGTGAGAATACCGTTGAGGAAGTCGACAAGCTCCTGACCCGCAACAAGATCTTTCTCATCCGCACCAAGGACGTAGGAATTATCTCGGCTGAAACGGCAATCTCCTATGGCTTGACCGGACCCAACCTGCGGGCCTCCGGACCGAGCCGTGACCTGCGCAAGGACCGTCCCTATCTTGGCTATGAACAGTACGAGTTTGACATCCCGGTCGGGGAAGTTGGTGACTGCTACGATCGCTATCTCGTCCGCATGGAAGAACTCCGGCAGTCCATCCACATCGTCCGTCAGGTGCTTGATACCCTTCCGGGTGGCCCAATCAACGTGATGGATACCAAAAGTTCGCTGCCAGAAAAGGAACAGGTCCTCATGAAGATGGAGGAACTCATTCACCACTTCATCGTAGCCACACAGGGCATCGAGACCCCTGAGGGCGAGGTCTATTTCGGGGCCGAGAACCCCAAGGGGGAACTCGGCTTCTACATTAATTCAAGGGGTGGAGGTGTTCCCCACCGCCTCAAGATTCGCGCACCCTCCTTCGTCAATCTCTCCATCCTCTCCGAACTCCTGGTCGACCACATGGTCTCCGATATCCCCACGATCCTCGGCTCCCTCGACTTCGTCATGGGAGAGTGCGACCGCTGACCCCCTAATTTGCGGCGACCAGATACCATGCCCCAGTCCATTCTCAATGATCAAGTCGCTTCCCACCAGACGGACGGGACACAACACCATTCTCCGTTTGAGATCACCGAGAAGATTGAGCAGGAGGCAGAACTCCGTATCGGTCAGTATCCCGAAGACCAGAAGCGCTCGGCGGTTCTGCCCCTTCTGCACATCGTGCAATCCGAGTTTGGTTTCATCTCTCCAGAAGCCATCGAATGGGTCGCTACCAAGCTCGATCTGGAGCCAATCAAGGTCGAGGAAGTAGTCACCTTCTACCCCGGGCTGCGACAGCACGCCCCGGGAAAGTATCATATCCGGATCTGCCGGACCCTCAGCTGCGCAATGGGCGGGAGCTACGAGCTGATGGATAAGATCTGCGAACTGGCCGGAATCGACCGGTCACAGACCTCACATCATAATCCCATCGCGATTTCACCCTGTGGAACGTGGTCAGTGGAATTCGCCGAGTGCCTGGCTTCCTGCGGAACGGCTCCGGTCTGCCTCGTCAACAACGACTTCCACGAAGATCTACCCGCCGCAAAAGCCGCTGAACTTCTCAAGGATTACAAGTAGCGCAACGCCATGGCCAAAGTTACTTACATCAAGGGTAAGGAACCCCACGAACGGGAGCGGCGGTTGATCTTCCGCAATATCGATCGGAAGGGATGGAATCCCTCCATCAGGAAGTACCTCGCGGACGGCGGTTACAAGGAACTCCGGAAAGCGCTCCGGTCGAAGCCCGGCAAGATCACCGAGGAGGTGAAGAAGTCGGGCCTGCGTGGACGGGGGGGAGCAGGTTTCCCCACCGGGGTGAAATGGGGATTTATTCCGCCTGGCAACAAAAAGCCGGTCTACCTCATCTGTAATTGCGATGAATCTGAACCGGGCACCTTCAAGGACCGTTACATCGTCCACCAGGATCCGCACCAACTCATCGAGGGCATGGTGATCTCCTGTTTCGCGGTGGGGGCAAAGGTGGCCTACATCTATATCCGCGAAGAGTTTCCGGAAGCCGCTAGAATCGTGGAGAACGCCATCGCGGAAGCCCGGAAGGAAGGTTTTCTCGGACAGAACATATGCGGTACCAAGTTCAGTTGCGAATTCTACGTCCATCGCGGAGCCGGGGCCTACATCTGCGGAGAAGAAACCGGACTGATCGAGTCACTGGAAGGAAAGCGCCCCTATCCCCGCATCAAACCTCCTTACTTCCCTGCAGCTATGGGGCTCTACATGTGCCCCACCATCGTAAACAACGTGGAGACGCTCTGCCATGTGAAACACATAATCGCGATGGGTGGGGAGGAATACGCCAGAATCGGAATGCCCCGTAATACCGGCACACGCATCCTGTGCGTATCCGGCGACGTGCAGAAACCGGGCTACTACGAGATTGAGGTCGGCAGGATGACGATGGGCGAACTCCTCAATGATGTGTGCGGAGGACCCTTGAAGGGACGAAAGTTCAAGGCCGTTATTCCCGGTGGCTCCTCTGCCAAGATCCTGCGTTGCGCTGACAAGTTCAACGTAGCCTGTCCTCCTGAATCGGAGAAGCGCGAGATCGACTTTGAGGAGATCCCCCTTGATTTCGACACCATGGCGGCCTGTGGATCAATGGCAGGATCGGGAGGTGTGATCGTGATGGACGACTCACGACGGATGTCGTGGGTTCTCAACAACATCAACGAATTCTATGCCCACGAGAGTTGTGGCCAGTGTACTCCCTGCCGCGAAGGGTCGACCTGGATGAAGAAGATCACCGATCGTCTTGTTGCTGGCAGGGCCAGTCCGGCCGATCTGGATACTCTTGAGTCGGTGGCCTACCAGATCGACGGTCGGACCATCTGTGCCTTCGGGGAAGCCTGCGCCTGGCCAGTCGAATCAATGATCGACAGGTTCCGCGACGAACTCCTGTCCGAAACCGTGGAAAATGACTCCTCGGTCGCTCACAACGCCGAGGAGGAAGCCCAGCGTCGCTACCTGCACGACACCATTGCTAAAGCCGGAAGCCCCTGATGCCCCCGGCTACTGACAGCACCGGATGAAAAAGATGAAATCTACTGGGAATCAGGCATTTCGAACGCTTGTGAAAAATTTCACAAAGTGCGCTTGTCCCTTCCGCGTCCTGCATTCATATTCTATACAGAACCCCATGGGAGGCCTCGCTCGAAGCTGATTTATGGCAGACTCCTTACCTGCGACCGCTGGCAAACTCCCTAAGGACCTCGCCTCCGAAAAGGGGATGGTCAACGTCCAGATTGACGACGCATGGATTCAGGTGCCGGTTGGCACACGTATGATCGAAGCGTGCAAGATAGCCGAGAAGGAGGTTCCCCACTACTGCTATCATCCCAAGCTCTCCTCTCCGGGAAATTGTCGCATGTGTCTCGTCCAGATGGGTATGCCACCCCGTCCCGCCCCGGGCCAGGCTCCCACCTACGGAGACGACGGCTACCAGGAGATCGGCTGGATGCCGCGGCCGGTCATCGCCTGCGCCAACACGGTTGCGGAGAACATGGGAATCCGCACGGATGGCGACCTCGTGGAAGAGTGCCGGAACGGGGTGATGGAGTTTCTCCTCATCAACCACCCACTCGACTGCCCGATCTGCGATCAGGCTGGCGAATGCAGCCTGCAGGAATTTTCCGTCGAACACGGACGCGGCTTTTCCCGGTTCGAGGAGATGAAGGTCAAGAAACCGAAAAATGTGGAAATCGGTCCCCGCATCAGGCTCGACGACGAGCGCTGTATCATGTGCAGCCGGTGTATTCGATTCATGGAGGAGGTAGCCGACGATTCTGTCCTGGGATTCATTGACCGCGGAACTCATACCACTCTCACCGTCCATCCGGGACGCCGGCTCGACAGCAACTATTCACTGAACACCGCGGATATCTGCCCGGTAGGAGCCCTGACCTCCAACGACTTTCGCTTCCAGATGCGCGTCTGGTTTTTGAAGGAAACCAAAAGTATCGATGTCAATTGCGGCACCGGCTGTAATACCGTGATCTGGACACGTGGCAACGAGATCTTTCGTGTCACTCCGCGCGAAAACAACGAGGTCAACTCGTGCTGGATACCAGACAGCCATCGGCTCAACTTCCACTACCTCCACTCCGAGACACGCCTCACCGAACCCTTCGTGAAAACGAACGGCAGGCATGAGATGGCCGATTGGTTCGCAGCTATCGCGAAGGCCTCCCAGGACCTAAAGGGTTATCACCGTGATGAAGTGGCCGTCATCGGCTCGGGGCGCATGACCAACGAGGAACTCTACCTCCTTAAGCAACTGGCTGATACACTGGAAACCGACCTCCTTACCCTCGTTCCCCGCTTTGAACAATCCGACGGCAAACTGATCGCGGCCGACCGCAATCCCAACACCACCGGAGCACAACTCATCTGGGCGACCAAAGACCCGTATGCCAAGCTTAACGCCATCCGGACAGGGGTGGCTGAAGGTAAAATCAAGGCCCTGGTGGTGTTCTACGAAGACCTTCTCGCCGAGGCCCGCTTCCAAGCTGATGACCTGGAGAACCTCGACCTCCTGATCTCCAACAACATCCTCACCAACGCTACCGCCAAAGCCAGCCACGTGGTCCTGCCAGGGGCCGGCTTTGCCGAAAAACGCGGCTCCTTGGTTAATATCACTGGCCGCCTTCAGCGCCTCAACCAAGCCATTCTTCCCCCGGCGGGAGCCATGGATGACTGGGAGATTCTCCGTGATCTGATCAAGGCCCTCGATCCAAACGAACCCGATCGTAACATGCTTGAAGAAGTGTTTCGGGAAATCGTGGACGAGGTGGAGGAATTCGAGGAACTCACGCTCTCGAAGATTGGCGACCTCGGATTGCAGATCACCGAAACGGGCGAGAGCATTCCTCTCCTGGAGATTGAGCAGGCCCGCATCGCGACGGGTGAGATTATTGGCTAAACACTGCAAGTTATCTGATGAGCACATCCTCCGAGATTCCCTCCCGAGTAACCGTAAACCCCCTCTCCCGGGAAACGACTGCCCAAAACCAATAACCTTCCTCCCGTGGACGCAGTCTTCCTCATTGTCTCGGCTCTCAAGATCTTCGGATTCACCTTCCTGGTGATCTTGCCGTTGGTTGCCTACTCAACCTATGCCGAACGCCGAGTGTGCGCCATCATCCAGGACCGGGTGGGTCCCAACCGGGTAGGCATTCCGGCCACCCTTTTCGGTTTCAAGAAGGACTTGACGTTCTTCGGTCTCATCCAACCCCTGGCCGATGGCTTAAAAGGACTCTTCAAGGAGGACCTCACTCCCGCCCACGTGCGCAAGGCCTTCTACTGGATGGCACCTGCCTTCACTGCTGCGCCGGCATTTGTCACCCTTTGCGTCATTCCTTTTGGAAGTGCGGTAACTCTCTTCGGACACGAGATCCAGATGGTTATTGCCGACATCGGGGTGGGCCCGCTTTTCATCTTCGCCATTGCCTCTCTGAGCGTCTATGGGATCACCCTCGCTGGATGGGCCTCGAACTCGAAATACCCCTTCTTCGGCGGCGTGCGTTCCTGCGCGCAGATGATCTCCTACGAAATTTCCCTCGGCCTCTCCCTCATTCCCATCCTCCTGTTCTTCGGAAAACTCAATCTCACCGATATTGTAACCCACCAGGCTACCAACGGCTGGCTCCTTCTTCCCCTCTGGAACGAAAACGGGACGGTAATTCACGAAGGTTACTGGCAGAGCAGCGCCCAACAATGGTTGCTGCTCCTGCCCATGGGCATCTCCTTCTTCGTATTCACCACCTCTATATTCGCTGAGACCAACCGCATGCCCTTTGACCTCCCGGAATGCGAAACCGAATTGGTGGGAGGCTATCATACCGAGTACTCCTCCATGAAGTTCGCACTCTTCTTCATGGGCGAATACGCCGCCATGATTGTGGGCTCCGCCCTTATTGTGACCATCTTCTTCGGTGGGTGGTCACTCGGCTTTGGACTGGATACTGCACTGCTGCAAACCAATGGCGGTGACTGGAAATGGTATGCCGGCTTCATTCATCTGGGCGCCTTCCTGGTCAAGACGATTGCCTTTATTCTTTTCTTCATCTGGGTGCGCTGGACCGTCCCACGCTTCCGCTACGACCAACTCATGAAACTCGGGTGGGTGGTATTCTTCGAGCTCGCCCTCTTCAACATTTTCCTCGCCGCACTCATTATCGCCGCTCCCCACATCGGCCTCCTCAAAACCATGCTCTTTGGCTTCCCCTCCCTCATCGTCATCGCTGCCCTCATGTTCTTCATCACCAAGGCGGCCGAAGGCAAGCGTAACGTCAAGATCACCTGATCGGAACCGACTAACACTCCTCGAATCCAAAGGCATCCCCCGAAGCGCTTTCAATTTTCCCCAATGGCCATCGTCAAAGTCAAACGCCCGAAGCTACGCTGGTACGAGCACCTCTACCTGCCTGCCATTTTCAAGGGACTGGGCATCACTCTCAAGCACGCTATCAAAACCCTGCGGGGAAAGGCGCCGGGTGCAGAGAACATGGCCTCCTCTGGACTGGGGGTAACCATGCAATATCCCGAGCAGAAGTGGGACAATCAGTTACCTGAGTATTACCGTGGTGTCCCCGCCCTCGTCACAGACGAGCAGGGCCGTGAACGATGCGTCTCCTGCCAGCTCTGCGAATTCATCTGCCCGCCCAGGGCCATTACCATCCTCCCCGGCGAACTGCAGTCCGACGACCCGTGGGCCAAGGTCGAGAAGGCTCCTCGGGAATTTGATATCGACATGATCCGATGTATCTACTGCGGCATGTGCGAGGAGGTCTGCCCCGAGCAGGCCATCTTCCTACGGCAGGACTACGCCATGACCGGGAGCAGCCGCGAGGAGATGGTAAACGACAAGGGTCGTCTTTATGAGATCGGTGGAGTACGCGAGGGACTGGTCAACAAGTGGAACGAGCTGAAATGAATACCCCGGAAAGAATGACCCGTTCTCAGAGTGCTTCCGGATTCACACGAAGCGGGAAAATGTCATCTGTCAAACCCAGGTAAGGATGCCGTTTTTCTTCTACTCTTTCGCCGCTCTCGCCGTTATCGGCGCGATCTCTCTCATCTGTTTTCGCAATCCAGTGAGCTCCGCCATGTCGATGGTGGCCTCTTTCGTAGGTCTCGCCGCACTATTCATCGGCCTTAACGCCTATTTCGTAGGGATCATTCAGATCCTGGTCTATGCCGGCGCCATCATGGTCCTCTTCCTCTTTATCATCATGCTGCTTGACCTGAAGGCGGGAGCGCGACCGCAGCGCATCAAGCCTCTCTTTTGGGTCAGCGGAGTGGTCATTCCTCTCGCCTTCATCGTCCAACTCTGCGCCATTCTGCCCCAAGTCCCCAACAAGGATCCCGAGCGTCTCGCTCTCAAGGAAGCGGCCAGCTCTTTCTACGATCCGGACAGGAAGCCCGACGAGCAGTCCGAGATCTATAGGAGCCTCAAGAACGGCGCCCTCCCTGACGTCCATCTCATAGGACTCACCATGTTCGGTCACAAGGGTGACAATCCCACCATCAAGACTCCCGGCTACAACTTCCCGTTGCAGATCATCGGGGTCCTCTTGCTGGTCGCAACCGTAGGCGTTGTAGCGCTCTCCCTGAAGAAGAAGGACTCCCTTTCCAAGGACACTGAACCCTGAGCATAGAAGCATGGCCTCTCTCCAGGAATACCTCTTCATCTCCGGACTTCTCTTTGCGATCGGTCTGGCCGGGGTTCTTGTACGCCGCAACATCATCATCATCTTCATGTGCCTTGAACTGATGTTGAGCGCAGCCAACCTCACCCTGGTGGCCTTCTCCCGCTTCAACACAGACACGAACGGACTGCCCGACTACAATGGACAAGTCCTTGTTTTCTTCATTATCACGGTGGCAGCCGCCGAGGTTGCTGTCGGTCTCGCCATTATCGTGGCTCTTTACCGTGCCCGCCAGACTGTGGACGTCGAGGACCTCACATCCATGAGAGGATGAATACTGCGCTTCAACCAAATCCCGGGAACCACAACGGAGGGCGACCTCCGTCTGGAGTCCGGTGCAAAAACGCATCCAACCTCTCCCCAACGCTTAGACTCTTCAATTAGGCATGCTAGAACTCCTTGCCTGGCTTCTTCTGCTGCTCCCGCTGTTTTCTGCCGCGGCGATCCAGCTGTGGCTGAAAGAGATGCCCGGCACCGCAGTCAAGATGTCGGTATTCTCCGCGGTGACAACCTTCCTTCTCGCCCTGATTCTTCTCGGCGGCAAGGACACCAGCGCCGCGATCAAGTGGGCCAGCGCAGGCAGTTTTCATATCGAGATTGGCCTCATCATCGACAACCTCTCCAAGGGCATGATGCTCGTGGTTACCGGCGTCGGCCTGCTCGTACATCTCTTCTCGCTGGGCTATATGAAGGACGATGGGGCCAAGGCCCGCTACTTTGGGGGACTCTCCATCTTCATGTTCTCGATGACGGGCATCGTACTCGCCAGTAACTTCATCATGATGTTCATCTTCTGGGAACTGGTGGGCTTCAGCTCCTACCTTCTCATCGGGCACTGGTTCCAGAAGAACTCCGCTGCCGAGGCTGCCAAAAAGGCCTTCCTCGTCAATCGCATCGGAGACTTCGGCTTCATGATTGGCATCCTCATGCTCTGGGGCTTGTTCGGCACCTTCGCCTTTTCAGAAATGGAAGAGGGCGCCAGGGCCATGGCTGCGAACAGCGAAACCATCACCGGTATCGCCGTTCTCCTCATCTTCTGCGGGGCGGTGGGCAAGTCTGCTCAGTTCCCCCTCCATGTCTGGCTCCCCGATGCCATGGAGGGGCCTACCCCGGTCTCCGCTCTCATCCATGCCGCCACCATGGTTGCGGCTGGTGTCTACATGCTCTTCCGCCTCCAAGTTTCCGCTGGCGCTTCGCTCTTTGAAGGCTTTGCCGGAACCACCATCGCCTGGATTGGGGGAATCACCTCTCTTCTCGCTGCCCTGATGGCAACCCAGCAGGACGATATCAAGAGGATCCTCGCCTACTCCACCCTCTCCCAGCTCGGCTACATGGTCATGGCCGTGGGCCTGGCCGGCGGGCACGGAGGCGAGGCTGGCATGTTCCACCTCTACACCCATGCCTGGTTCAAGGCTCTTCTCTTCCTTGGTTCAGGCGCGATCATCTACGCCTGCCACCATGAACAGGACATCTGGAAGATGGGCGGCCTCCTCGGGCGCATGAGAAAAACTGCAGTCACCTTTGCCATTGGCACCGCTGCGCTGATGGCAATCTATCCTCTCTCCGGTTTCTGGTCCAAAGAGCAGATTCTGGAAACAGCCCACCACGAAAATCCAGCCCTGTTCTGGCTCTCCATCGTGGTAGCTGCCCTCACTCCATTTTATATGACCCGGCTCTTCATTGTGGCCTTCCTCGGCCGGGGACGGACCCACGGCGCGAAAGAAGCCAGGGAAGTGCCCGGGATCATGCTCTACCCCCTCTTCATCCTTGCCGCTATGTCGGTAATCGCCGGGTTTTCGCCCATTGCGGGCAAGTTAGCCCCTGCCTTCCATCACCCGGAACATACCTTCAATCCGGCGAATCCGATTTTCCTGATCTCGCTGGCCGCTCTTGGGATCGGGATTGCAGCCGGCATTCTCCTCTACAGGGGCCGCGACTCCGATCCCCTCGCTCACAACCGTGTCTTCAAGCTCTTTCGGAACAAGTTCTACCTCGATGAACTCTATCTCATCCTCGTAAAATTCTGCCAGGATACTGTTGCGGCAGTCATTCACTTCTTCGACGAGTTTCTTATCGGTGACCTCATCGTAGGCGGACTCGCCCGCAGCGCGACCGGCCTTGGCAATGTATTCAGACGTCTCCAGAGCGGCAACCTGCAGGGCTACGCCATCCTCTTTGGTGTCGGCATTATCCTCATCATCTATCTCACCGTTTTCGCCCGTTAAGAACCGATGACTGCCTGTCTTGTCCTCCTGCCCCTTCTGGCCGTTGTACTCATCCTCATGGGCTACAATCCCCGGCGCACTACGAGGATCACAACCGCCCTCATGTTGCTGGCAGGGATCTTCCTGGCGGCGCTCTGGGCCATGGATATTCGGGACGGCCTGTCCATTGCTCCGGTAGTCCTGGCCAAACCCGAAATCCGTCTCGGTCTCGACCTCTACGATGGCATGAGTGTCATCATGATGCTCCTCTCCGTCATCGTTGCTTTCGCTGCCTCACGCAGCGGTGACTACGAAGACCGCCATTCCCGCCTCTGGAACATTTCCATCCTCCTTATCGCAGCGGGTGCGCTAGGCGCCTTCATTTCCACCGACCTCTTTTTCTTCTACGCCTTCCACGAACTCGCTCTCGTACCCACTTTCCTTATGATAGGCATCCTGGGCCGTGGCGAACGCAGGCAGATTGCCTGGAAGGTCACCATCTACCTGGCCTTCGGATCGATTGTCCTCCTTGCCGGTCTCCTCTGGCTCGTCTCCGCCAGCGGGTCCTCGGGCCTCGGCTTTGACGAACTACTTCAGACCTCCATCCCGGTCGAAGCCCAACGTGGCATTTCCCTCTTCCTCATTGTTGGGTTCGGCACCCTCGTCTCCCTCTTCCCCTTCCACTCGTGGGCTGCGCCAGCCTACGCCAGCGCCCCCGCTCCCATCTCCATGCTTCATGCAGGCGTGCTGAAAAAGTTCGGGCTTTACGGCCTGCTGCGTCTCCACCCGTTGGTTCCGGAGGGCATGCGCTACTGGCTCGATATTCTCATTGTCCTTCTCATCGCCAACATCCTCTGGGTCGGCTTTGTCACCATCAACCAGAAGCGCCTCGATACCATGCTGGGCAACTCCAGCGTGATGCACATGGGCTATATCTTCCTGGCCTTCGCCGCCCTCATAGAGGCCGGATCGGAACTGGCCAATCCCATCGCCAAGCCCGCCGCCGTCCTCCTCATGTTCGGCCACGGCGTCACCATTGCCATGCTCTTTGGCCTCGCCGACCGCATTGAGCGCAAGACCGGCACCCTGGAATTGCGTGACCTGGGAGGCCTCGCCAGCAAGGCACCAGGCCTTGCCTTCCTTTTTGGTCTCGCTGCCATGGCCTCCATCGGACTGCCTGGTCTCGCAAATTTTGCAGGCGAGGTGATGGTTTTTATCGCCGGCTTCAGGGGCTGGCATCCCGGCGACTTCTTCGGGTGGGTCCAAATTGCCACCATCATTGCCCTCTGGGGACTCGTCATCAGCGCAGTCTACATGCTGCGGGCCTACCGCAGCATCTTCCAGGGACCGGAGGCCCGGGCTACGAGGGACGCTGACGACCTCACCATGGGCGAGAGACCTCCCGCCATTTTCCTCGCTTTCGTCCTTCTTGCAGTCGGACTCTTCCCCAACCTGCTCCTCGGCCTCGTCGACAAGCCGGAAGATGAAGAAGTCATCGACCTCAAGACCATAACCTCCTCGATTGAACCGGCCACCACTGGCCTGCACAACCGGCAGCCCACAACCGGCAACTGACAACCACCATGCCTGCCTATTGGTTAGAAGCCACCGTGGTCGCCCTCGGCCTCCTCCTTCTTCTCATGGAGGCCTTCGGCAAGTCGTCAAGCAAGGAACTGATCAGGAGAGTCGCCATCGGCGGGCTCATCTTCGTGCTGGTTCCCTTTTACTTTGCGGTCGCCCCCTCCGCTGATAACGCCGAACTCAACCGCTTCTACATCTACGATAACTGGGCCATCTTTTTCAAGCTCCTCGCCCTTCTCTCCACCATTCTCGTCCTTTTCATGGCCTACGACTATCGGAAGGTCCTGAACCAGTTCACCGAGGATCCCGGCTCTGATCATGGCACCGGTGAATACTACGCCCTCCCCGTCTTTGCCTGCGCGGGCATGATGTGGATGGCCTCCGCCCGCGACCTTGTCTCCATTTTCGTAGCCCTCGAACTGGTCACCATCACCTTCTATATCCTTGTTGCTTTCATGCGCCGCCAGGTCGGCTCCCTTGAGGCTGGCGTAAAGTATCTCATCCTCGGCGCTCTCTCCACCGGCTTCCTTGTCTACGGGATCGCCTGGATCTACGGGACGACCAAGACCACCAATCTCGCCGAGATCGCCATCGTGCTTTCCAACACCCAGTCCGACCTCGCATCCAATCCCGCTCCCCTTCTCTTCGGGCTCGCCCTCATTCTCCTCGCCCTGGCCTTCAAGGTGGGCGCCGTACCCATGCACCTCTGGATTCCCGATGTCTACCAGGGCGCGCCTACCCCCACCACCGCCTTCCTTTCGGTCGGATCCAAGGCCGCGGGCTTCATCGTGGCCCTGCGCATCCTCGAGCCATTCTTCACCTCTGACATCACGCGCCACCAGGCCACCTTGATTGTCCTTGTTCTCGCCAGCCTGACTCTGCTCGTAGGGAACCTGGCCGCCATCCCACAGAAGAACTTCAAGCGTCTCCTTGCCTACTCTTCCATTGCCCATGCCGGGTTCATTCTCCTCGCTATCGCAGCCTGGAGCCCCGGTGGCGAGAATTCCCTCAGCACTCCGCAAGTCGTCTCGCTCTACCTCGCCACCTACCTCATCATTACCCTCGGCGCCTTCTTCGTCCTGGTGGTCATTCGGAACTCCGAAGGCAGCGACGACATTTCGGCCTTTGAAGGACTCGGCCAACGAAATCCGCTCCTTGCCTTCTGCACTACGGTCCTTCTCTCGGCCCTGGCCGGCCTGCCCCTCACCGCCGGCTTCATCGGCAAGCTTTTTGCCTTTCAGTTGGCCATCAGTTCAGCCGCCAGCAACAAGACCCTCTGGCTGGGCGTTGGCCTGGGATTCATCGGGGTAGCCGCCTCCTTCTATTACTATCTCAAGGTCGTCCGCGCCATTTACTGGCGCGCAGCACAGAACAACCGCGCGATCCCGATCCCCCGGATCAGTCGACTTGCCATTGTAGGCCTCACCCTCCTCACCATTCTCTTCGGCTTCTGGCCCAACCCGATTCTCTGGGTCATGGGCGGATAACAGCCGGGACCTTTCCAGACCCTCCGTTCATCCGCTCACACAGACTTTCTCCCGGTCCGGATGCAGAAACTGCGTCCAACTCTCATCGGCAGGCGTCTCCAGACGCATCCCGAAGAGCGGGCGCCACCGGGGAGTACGCGGTTTACACAACAAACGCATCCCCACTTCGTGAGCCAACTTGTTCGCCTTGCGGGTGTTGCAGCGGATACAGGAAGTTGCGATATTCTCCCAGGTCGTCTTGCCTCCCTTGTCCCGGGGAACCACGTGATCGAGATTCAGATCGCGCTCTGGAAAATTGTTGCCGCAATACTGGCAGGTAAACTTGTCACGCAGGAAAATGTTGTGCCGCGTGAATTTCACCTCCTTACGCGGAATGCGATCATAGAGAGCCAGCACGATGATCCTGGGAATGCGGAAGGCATGCCGCACCGTCCGGATCAGTTCCCCGGCGAGGTGGTCGGCAGAATGCTCCACCCATGAAATCAAGTCATGCGTCTGGTAGCGGGACTCTCCGTCCGTCTGCACGATTTGAGCGTGCCCCAGGCAGACCAGTCTCAATGCCCGCTTGACCGAACATGTATGAATCGGCTGCCAAAGCCGATTCAGGACGAGGACTGGACAATCGAGGGAGACTTCCATCACCACCACTGGATATACTGCGTGTCACGCTAACAAGCAAATCCCACCCCACAAGGTAAAGCTGCCTTGAAATCTCAAGTCCCGTAACCTCACCACCCCCGCTATCCGCGCGAAAACTTTTCTCCCTCCCTTATCCGGACGAGTTCCTTCCAGGCCACCGCCCCGAATCCAAATCACAATCCCTTGCCAAGACTGATCGAAGTCTATCCCCGATCCCCCTGAGATCCAATTCCGGCACGATTGCCTGAGCCATGGACGGTTTACTGGTCATCCTGACGCAGGGATTGCCTTGATAATCCAGACCACCTAGACTGCCAGTGATGTCCAGTTTCCTCGGCCGCTGCTTTCAAATCGCAACCTGGGGTGAGTCCCACGGTGGCGGCGTGGGAGTCGTGGTTGATGGTTGTCCGCCCCGTATTCCTCTCTCCGAAGAGCAGATCCAGAGAGAACTCGACCGGCGACGGCCTGGCCAGAGTGAGATCGTCACCCCCCGTGACGAAGCCGACCAATGTGAAATTCTCTCCGGCGTCTTTGAAGGGCAGACCCTCGGCTCACCCATAGCTGTTCTGGTCCACAACAAGGATGCCCGCCCCGAGGCCTACGAGGAAATGGCTACCAAATACCGGCCCTCCCACGCCGACTACACCTACGATGCAAAGTACGGAATCCGAAACTGGCAGGGAGGCGGGAGAGCCTCCGCCCGGGAGACCATTGGCCGGGTTGCAGCCGCCGCTATTGCCCGTCAGGTCCTCGATACCCTTGCGCCCGGAATCGAGATCCTGGCCTGGGTTTCCACTATTCGTGATCTCCGGACCGACGTTGATCCCGACACGGTGACCCCCGGGCAGATCGAGGAAAATATCGTCCGCACCGGCGACCCTGCCAAGGTCGAGGAGATGATCGAACTCATCAAGGAGGCCCGGGCCGAGGGCAACTCCCTGGGCGGAACAATCGAGGCTGTCATCCGCGGCTGTCCGCCGGGACTCGGCGCTCCTGTGTTCGACAAGCTGGAAGCCGAGCTGGCGAAGGCGATGATGAGCCTGCCTGCCACCAAGGGATTCGAGATCGGCTCCGGTTTCGCGGGCACCCACCTTACAGGCAAGGAGCATAACGATCATTTTTACATGGATCAGGGCCGGGTCCGTACTCACACCAATCGCTCGGGTGGAATCCAGGGAGGCATATCCAACGGGGAGTCCATCGTCTTTCGGGTTGCCTTCAAGCCCACCGCCACCATTATGACCGAGCAGCCAACCGTCAGCAATACAGGCTCGGATACCGAGCTCAAGGGACGTGGCAGGCATGACCCCTGCGTGCTTCCCCGTGCCGTTCCGATGGTTGAGGCCATGTCCACCCTTGTCATCTGCGACCACCTGCTTCGCCAGAGAGCCCAATGCGGGCTGGAATCCTCTCCACATCAATAACCGGTTTCATTTCCCTGACATGCTAGCGATCACACTATCCGATATCACGATCTTCGGCGTCATCGGCATCATCATAATCGCCTTTGTTTTCATCGGCCTTCTCAAAGGCTTCGTCCGCATGAGCTTCGGACTGGTCGCCCTCGCAGCCGGTATCCTGGCGAGCCTCTGGGGCTTCAAGAACGGGGCCTCCATTTCCGGCACCCTCATCGAGAATCCCGATCCCTGGATGTCTGCTGCCGTGGGAGTCATCCTTGGACTCGCTATTTTCTTCGTGGCGCGGGCCCTCTTCGGGGTCCTGCTCAAACCGGTGCGCTCCAAGGAAGGAAAGGCCAGGAAAATCGCCCCCCTCGGAGGCATGCTCGGTTTTGTCATGGGAGCAGCCTTCGTGTGGTACTGTCTGGCGGGGATCCGCTACAACGGCACGCTCTCCGAGCTCGACTGGGTGCGTACGGCTGTCAACAACAAGGAGTGGATCAGTGCCACCACCCCCGAGGAACAGGCCGCCAAACGCCCCTCCCAGCCAATCTTCTCGAAGCTGAAACGAGGCCTCGACACCAGCGCTGTCGGCCAGTTCCACGAGAAGCAGCTGGATTTCCTCAACAATCGTTCCCAGGCCAACCTCTCCAAACTCACCATCCTGCGTGACCACGAGCAGGCCTGGACGCGCGCGAACCTGAAGAAGGATGTCCGCGAAGCAACCAAGCAGGCTAAGATCAATTCCCTGCTCGAACAGCAGAATGCCAAGCTCAAGGCATTTTATGAAGAGGGCCAGTATTCGCAGCTCCTCCACTCAGAATTCATCAAGGAGGCCTGCAGGAGCGAGGAGGACCAGTCCCGATTTGCAGAACTCGATATCGAGGAAGCGATCGGACTCATCCCCGCCGGGAAGGCGAACGAATAACTTCCCGTCCCCCGGCCTTCTGCCATTGCTTTCTTATGTGGCGCGCCCGGACCACTCATCATTGCTCCTGATGCACGAGGATTACATTGCCACCATCGGCCTTGAGGTTCACTGCCAGGTCAGCACCGAGAGCAAGATGTTCTGCGCGTGCCGCACCAGCTTCGGGGAGGAGCCCAACACCAACGTATGCCCTACCTGCCTTGGCCTGCCCGGTGCCCTGCCCGTCCTCAACAAGTCCGCCATCGAACAGACCATCCTCGCCGGCCTGCTCCTCGAATGCAGAACACCGGAGATCTCCAAGTGGGACCGGAAGAACTACTTCTATCCCGACATGCCCAAGAACTACCAGATCTCGCAGTTTGATCTACCACTCTGTCTTGGTGGCACAGTTCCGCTCTCCGACCACAGCTACCCCAGGGACTACCAGAAGAACATCGCCAATCCGGGCAAGAAGATCGGCCTCACCCGAATCCACCTCGAGGAGGACGTGGCGAAATCCACTCATCTGGCCAATGCCAGCGTGATCGATTTCAACCGGGCCGGCACCCCTCTCATGGAAATTGTCTCGGAACCGGAAATCGAGACCCCCGAAGAGGCTTTCGCCTATCTCAAGACCCTCCAGCAGATCCTTATCTACGGCGGCATTTCCGATGCTGACATGGAGAAGGGACAACTCCGCTGCGACGTCAATGTCTCCGTCCGGAAGAAAGGCACCGACAAACTGGGCACCAAGATCGAGCTCAAGAACATGAACTCGATTTCAGCCGTGCGCCGTGCCCTGCATCACGAGATCGAGCGACAGATCGATGTCCTGGAAGAAGGCGGAACGCACGACCAGGCCACCTGGCGATGGAATGACGATGCTGGCGTCACTGAATTCATGCGCGGAAAGGAAGACGCCCACGACTACCGTTACTTCCCCGACCCCGATCTCCTTCCCGTGCGCTCCGGTGACATTGTCGATCGTATGCGTCCACACGTGCCCGAACTGCCCGCTGAAAAGGCCCATCGCTTCGAACACGATTATGAAGTCACCGATTACGACGCCTACGTCCTTGCTTCCGATCGTGCCCTCGCCGACTACTTTGAAGCTGCCGCCCAGTCATCGCAGGCGAAGCCAAAGAAGATGGCGAACTGGGTCATCAACACACTTCTCAGGCACCTCAACGAAAATAACCTCAGCCCTTCCGAATCGCCCGTCTCCCCCGGACGCCTGGCCGCTACGGTCGACCTCATCGAGGCAGGCACGGTTTCCAATAACCAGGCCAAGGAAATCTTCGAGGCTCTTTGGAATGCACCTGCCCGTGAACCCGCCGACATCGCCAGGGAAATGGGCTTTGAACCAGCCGATACCGGGACAGTTGATGCCCTCATCGACGAAGCCATTACCGCCAACCCGGACAAGGTCGCAGAGATCCAGGGGGGTAACGAAAAACTGGTCAACTGGCTTACCGGCCAGGTAATGAAAGCTTCAAGCGGAAAGGCGAATCCGAAGCAGGTGACTGATTCGATCCGGTCCAAACTCCTCTCTTAACCAGTAGCAACGCTCTCCACCGAATCCTCCTTCAGATGGCGGAATCCCTCCTCCAGGTCCGGAATCTCACCAAGCGCTTCGACAAACTCGTGGCGGTCGACGGCTTGGACCTCGAAGTCCGGGCCGGTGAAGTCATCGGACTCCTGGGCGTGAATGGCGCGGGCAAGACCACCGTGATGAACATGATCCTCGGGCTTACCATTCCGAACGAGGGCACCATCACCGTTTTTGGCAAGGACCTTCAGAAACACCGTATTGAAATCCTCAAGCGGACCAATTTCTGTACCACCTATGCCAACCTCCCCTCCAATCTCAAGGTCTGGCAGAACCTGCGTGTCTTCGCTGGCCTCTACGGGGTGAAGAATTCAGCGGACAAGATCGACGAACTTCTCGAGATGCTTGGCATCTCCCATCTGCGCGAGAGCATCACCGGGCGCCTCTCCGCCGGAGAAGGCACCCGGGTCAACCTCGCCAAGGCCCTTCTCAACGACCCCGAACTTCTCCTTCTCGACGAACCGACTGCCTCCCTTGACCCCGATATAGCTGACAAGGTCCGGAAACTTGTCCGCCGCCTGCAGCGCGAACGCTCCCCCGCCATCCTCTACACCTCGCACAACATGCGCGACATCGAGGAAGTCTGTGACCGCATCCTCTTCCTCCACGAAGGCCGGATCCTCGCAGAGGGTACCGCGGAGGAAATCAAGGAGCGGTTTGCCGGCAAGGACCTAGATGAGGTATTTATCAAGGTGGCTAGAAACGAGGTTCAAGCTCTGCAAATCTGAGTATGTGGGGGAAGACAGGGTGAATGCCGCTGTCCGAACGCGAAGGCTTGCCGATACGTGAACTGCAGGACGCGCATCAGCTCCACCTTTTCTGGTTTCCTGCCTCTAGTCACTCACCTCCCGCACCCGGTAGAATACTCCGCTGCCATCAAGGATCGGGACATTATCGGCGAATACGGTGACATCTTCCTCGCCGGTAATAGTGGAGGAGATCTGTTCCCAGCTCGCCAGGTCCCGCGAACGGTCAACGGCGTAGGTCCAGCCCATGTTGGAGGCAAAGGTGATCTTGAAGGAGGTCAGTTCCCCGGAGGTCTCTTCCCCGGCCACGCTGATGATGGCTAATTCCGCCGGACCCGGGATGGTTACCGTAACCGTTTCCTCAAATCCAAAGTTCCCGCCTCCGGAAGCCAGCTGGGTGGCACCATAACTCAAACTCCAGGTTCCCAGATGAGGCCCGGTCAAATGCCCCATGCCGTCGCCCCGGGCATCATGAACCGTGATCCTGAGTCCCCTGTTATAGGGAACAAGAAACCTGAAGATCTCCGGATTGAAGGAAAAATCAGAATAGGGTCCGCCGGATCCATGGATCCGACCACTCTCATCAGTGAGCTCCCACGTCGTTTCTGACCCGTTCCGGTCCGGGTTGACCGTCACCATCACCCTGGCCATGGAGGGATTCAGGTCAGGCACTTCCCCTTCCACGGTGGCAAGTCCTCCAAAAAAGTCCCCATGAAATCCCGCCGCACCCGCTGCATGAGTCACCGTCGCTCCGGCAAG
The DNA here is from genome assembly GCA_022448985.1 of Roseibacillus sp. Classification (GTDB taxonomy): domain Bacteria; phylum Verrucomicrobiota; class Verrucomicrobiia; order Verrucomicrobiales; family Akkermansiaceae; genus Roseibacillus_B. Next base: position 5,382 of record JAKVCR010000021.1, on the reverse strand, counting down.
CAGCCCAAAGAATACGCTAAGTCCGAGATCCGGGGCATCCCCCTCAAACATCACGCTCCCCAGGTTCCTGCAAAAGGCAAAGCAACCATTCCCAAGACCGGTAACCGACTCGGGAATTCTCACACTTGCCAGGCCCTCGCAGTGCATGAAGCTCTCCAATCCTAATGATTCAACATTGATCGGGATGTTGATCTCCGGCAGAGCCAGGCATTCATAGAAGGCGTTATCCCCGATACGGGTCAGACGCTCCGGCAGGACAACATTCACAAGGCTGTGGCAGTGGGCGAAGACTCCCGGGCTGAGATAGGGCACTCGGTCGGGAATCCTCATGCTTGTCAGGCTCGTGCACCATAAGAATACATCGCGGCCGAGATTACGCAGGTTCTCCGGAAGATCCACGTTCACCAGGGCACCGCAATAAGCGAACGCCCCCTCCCGGATGGAAGTGACACTCTCGGGGATGTCTACCCTGAGCAGGTTACTGCAATGCGCGAAGGTTCCCTTGCTGATACTGCTGACCCCCTGGGGAATAACCACCTCTGTCAGGGAGCCGCAATGCATGAAAGCTTCAAAAAAAATGGCCGTCACCGGCTTCCCTTCGATTTGAGGAGGAATGACCAGCTCGCCTGAAGCCGTCCTGTCGCAACTGATAATGGTGACGGCATCACCCCTGACTTCATAAACCAGATCGTTCACGTCAGCGGCATGAAGTCGAAGAACTCCCAGGGCCGTAATGAAGGCGGACATGGCAATCCGGGAAACCAGCATTTTCATGCCCACACCCCTATCGCAAATACCCGACGGTGCCAAGATCCTGCTCAACCTGTGGGTCGGCACTACGTCCTCGCTTCATGATCCCGATCCCTGGTTCCATCCACGTGCCGACTGACATCTCAAACGGGTGTTTCACAACTTCGCCGAAGGGTCCGTGCGATGAGGGAAGGCCTTTATCCTGCAACCCGCTTCGGAAAAGCGATTTCCTGTCCACAGGTTGAAAACGCTTTTTGCCTGAGGATCCGTGAACTCTGATCCCCGCCTGCACATAGAATCAACGGGGATCCGGCAACGGCGCGGTATAAGGCCGGGGATTCTTCGGAGCCAGCGCCCCGAACATCACGACCGCGGGCGTAATCGTTTCGCTCACCGTGAACTCCGTCTGGCCCGGCCACTGGTCCACATCGTAGAAGGAATACAGGAGCGGAACCGTATCAACGGACGGAGTCGGCGGATAGATCCCGGTAATCCAACTCCTGCCGCTTGCAGGGCCGTAGACCCAGATCCCCGGAAGGTAGTCCTCAAGTTCATCGTTCATCGACTCTAGATATTCCGGATGCAGAACATGCCTCTGACCCAGTCCCGAACACTGAACCTGCCCCATCGGATTGGCTCCAAGGGCCACGTCGGCGGAGGCACAAAGCACGTCATAATATTTGCGATCCCCGGTCATCTTCCACATGAGCGCCATCCACCAGGCCTGTGCCGTGGATGCCGTGCCGTTTCCAATCGGGGCCCAGGGGTGCTTGAAATGAATATACCCCTTCTTGAGGGTGAAGGCCTCCACCGCCCACCCAACCGCATCCATGCACCCCTTCCTGAGCCTGCCCTGGAAGTCCCGGTCAATACCGGGAAGACCGGACGGCAGGGTGTTGAAGGTATAGGCAAGGCTGATATTGCTGAGGTAGTCGATCTTCGCGGTCTTGATCGTCGGTAACCGGTCAATGACCCCGGCATAGCGGGCATCCCCGGTCGCGTGAAGGAGTTCGGCCGCCGCCTCGGCAACAGTGATTTCCTCCGAAATCTTTGCCGGGGGAAATTTGCTTATCCCGCAAGCGAACGCCCGCTTCGCGGCACTGACAAGACGGTCACCATGCTTCTTTCCCCGAGGAAAGCCTTGCAGGACACGCCCCAGTTGAGCCGCGGAAGCGGCGAAGGCAAAACAGCTGTAGCCGCTCACCGGGCGCATGATGTATTCAACACTTTCGTTCTCGGTATTACTACGCCAGGCGTTTCCCGGATGCGCATCAGTGAAAGGGTGCCCGGTTCCCTCACTACCCCCGGAAATGCCTCCATCTGGCCACTGGGTCTCCAGATAATAGCTCAGCAGAAAAGATGCTTCATCGAGAATATCAGGCAGCCCATTTCCAGATTCAGGGATGATGAACTGCTGGTCGATGAAGGCTTCGGGGTTCATTTCATAAACCCGGCAGAGTTCGCGGGCGATGGGAATATGAATGGGTCTCCGGTCATAGTCAGCGGCATCATGATACCCACCCTGAACCTCCCGGTACTCAAGGGACCCGTCTGCCTTGCCCTTCCTTATGAACTCGGCGATTCCCTTGAAGTCAAGAGGGCGCCCATACTCGGGATACACTCCAATCTTAACGTGCTGGCGACATCTATGACGGACCCAGGGAGTGCATTCCTTCTCCAGGGCGATTCCGCAACGGGCATGGTAGAGAACCCGGATACTGGTAAAAAGTGGCTCTGCCATCACGGCTGCACCAATACGAAAGGAATACGAGCGCCCGACCCCAGGGATACTGATGCAATAGGCACCCGGTTTCTTCAGACCTGCGAAATCCAGACCGTAGACGTTCTCCCCGGAAAAATCCTGCTTGTAGGCGCCTTCGCTTTTCTCCCCGGCCCGGTGACGCAACTTTGCCGTTCCCCGGAAGGCCGTTCTTCCGGTAGCCAGGTCGATGACGGAAAACTCCTTCGCCTTCAGCCCAAGTGCCCCACCGGTTCCCATCCACTTGCCCAGGTAGGCCATGCGGATCCTGGAATCAGGCATGTAGCCAACCTGATTCACCTTGATCGCATGAGATAGGACCGTCCTTGAGGACCAGGTGAAACTGACGTCAGTATCGTCGACGCCAACTCCCTTGGACCTGAAAGTGTAGCTTTTACCTTCGGCCATCGGCCGCGGAAGCTGGATGTAAATGACCCCCACAAGGGTCGCCGGCAGATAGGGCTCGGGAACATGCCCCATGTGGTGCAGCTTGACAAAGCGACCCAGCACCCGGTGACCGGAAAGCGCCCGTCCATTTTCCATGATCATGAAGGCTTCGGGGTTATCCAGAGGACCGCTCAACTTCCTTCCCTGCTGGTAATAGACAAAACCCACGGTATCTGCACTGAGCACCCGGAGGGACTCATTCATTACCAGCTTATCATGTGGCCCGAGAGTGAGGGTTCTCCCAAAGCCATATCCCCCAGTCTCCTCCGCAGCGGCTTTCAAACTCAGGACCAAAAGACACACCGTGATTAATCTCATGATACGACAATTTCGATTATACCTCAGGGCAGGCCCGGGCTGAACTAACAGAAAAACTTGAAATAAGCACATCCCAGGAGGAATCAGGGTTTTCGTAAAAGCGTGCCGGATCACACGCAAAGATTCGAATAGCTTGTTTACAGGAGTACATGCTAAACATAAGTTACACCTTGAAGCCTCGTTGCCGGGGCAGATTATCTATTACTTCCTACTGGAGATAATGATGCGATTCCAAATTACAATTTTCCTGCTGATAATAACCTGTGTCCTGCAATCTGTGGTCCTGGGACAGGACCGTGGGCGCCGACGTGGAGGTGGTGGCGAGAACATGCCCAAGGTAGGCAGCCTCATTCCCGATATCAGCGTGTTCGACGCCGAGGGGCGCAGCTTCGCTCTTCGGGAGAAACTCAAGGGTCGGCATACGGTGATCGTCTTCGGTTGCCTGACCTGACCACCCTTCCTGCGTAATGTCTCCAGTCTGGAGGCAATCCATCATGACTACCGGGAGAAGAAGGAAGAACTGGCCTTCTACTACATCTACAAATCCCTTGCTCATCCGGAACGGGACCGGTTCGTCCAGCCCATAACAATCGAGGAGAGACTGAAACACGTTTCTGCCGCCCGCAGGCAACTCGACACGAGAATCCCTTGGCTTGCCGACACCATGGTCAACGATCTCAAGCATGCGTTTGGCGACCGCCCAAATTCAGAATTCATTGTTTCCCCGGAAGGCCGGATTCTCGTCTCCCGCAGCTGGAGTGAACCTGAGATCCTGAGAGCTGACCTGGAAAAGTTCATCGGGAAGACAAAGACCGTAACCTCGCCCTCTGATCTTGATCGCAAGCCCCAAGCCCCTCCGAAAAGCAAGATTGCCAGCGGTATCGTCCCCCGGACGGAAAAACCCGAGGGCGCGACTGCGGTGATTGTCCGTCCCATGGTGACAAAGGGTGATAAGGACCATGCGAAAGAGACCTTTTACGTAAAGCTCCGCGCCGAGGCAGACCGGGGTCTGATGGACCACGGAAAGGGAAAGCTGCATATCGGATTCCACCTCGATCCTGTCCATACGGTGCATTGGAACAACCTCGCAGATCCCCTTCATTTTGAGTTCAAGCCTCCCAAGGGGATCAAGTTGAGCACCAGCAAAGGGGCCGCTCCGAAAGTCAAGGCCCCCTCTGACATTGATCCACGCGAGTTCCTGATTGAGGTCGATTCCAGCGTTGGACGAATCGAGCAACCCCTCGGATTGGAGGTTTCCTATTTCGCCTGTGATGACGAAGAGGGCTGGTGCCGGGCGGTCACCCATCGCTACGAGATTGAACTCAGGCGTGACCGGGATGCCGGCACGGTGCGTTCCGCCGGAGGAGGCAGGGGTTTTGACAGGCGCCCTCGACCTGGTGGACGGGGCGGATTCGGACAACGCCGCAAACCCGACGCGGAGGAGTTACTGAAACGGATGGATGCCAACGGGGACGGCGTCATCTCCCGCGATGAGGCCCGTGGCCCGATGGTCGATCGTTTCAAACTGATGGATGCCGATGGGGATGGCACCGTCAGCAGGGAGGAGTTGAAGAAACGCCTTGAACGCAGGGGCAACTCCGAAAGCCCATCGCGCCCTCAAGAGCCTGAACCCGGTAATTGAATCCGGATACAATTCTTAGTCCATCTCATCAGAGAAATTCCATGAACACACATAAAATGATCAAACCATTATATCGGGTCGCCGCACTCTATGACGCGGTCCTGGGCCTAGCTTTCCTCTTTGCCGGCAATTTTGTTTTTGAGAAATTCATGCCGGAAATCGCAAAGCCTAATCATGACGGCTATATCCAGTTCCCCGCGGCACTACTTCTTATCTTCGCCCTGATGTATGCCGCAATAGCCCGCGACCCGGTCCGGAACCGTAACCTCATTCCCTATGGCATCCTGCTCAAGGTCTCCTACTGCAGCGTCATCCTGTGGCATTGGACCACCGGAAATTTGGAGGCATGGATCTGGAAACCGTTCTGTATTCTCGATATCGTATTCCTCGTCCTGTTTGTCTGGGCGTGGCGGGCTACTGGAAAAGCAGCTGGGGGACAGAATTAAGTTGTCCCCTTCCTCTCCTT
>JAKVCR010000209.1 GCA_022448985.1 Roseibacillus sp. | reverse complement strand
TGCCCCAGGCTCTCCATCTGTGGCAGCAGCAAGGCAACACCCGCCCCCTGGAGGAAGGTTCGTCGTTTCATGATGCTGCTTGTTGAGTCCATTGGAAGTGAGCTGCATCAAGCCAGCAGCCAATTAACCTGGGCGCCAACTTATTAACAGGAACGTTACGGTATTCAGCTTGGTTTAGCTAACAATAGCGCTCAAAACATGGGCAAAGGCTTGATCAGGAAAAGTTTGGCAGAGAGGGAGCAGGTCATCGATCCCCAATAATTCACTTCGGCTTGTTTTTGTAGTCTTCCCTCCAAGCTTCCCACATCCTGGCGAGTTCTGCAGTTTTCGCAGGCATCTTCTTGGCCAGGTTGTTCATCTCGGACGGGTCCGCCTTGAGGTCGTAGAGTTCCCAAGACTTGCCTGCCCGGACCACTTTCAGGTCGCCTTGCCGGACGGCATTGGCCCTGCTGAAGTGCCAGTAGATTTCCGCATGGGGTTCGCGTTGCTTGCCCTTGAAGACGGGCAGAAGGGACTTGCCTACCGGAGGCTTGGTCTTGTTCCCGAGAATCTCCTTGGGATACTTCGCTCCTGTGATGTCGCGAAAGGTGGCGGAGACATCGATGATATGGCCGACCTGATCGGTCATGCCCGGCTTGATCACGCCCGGCCAATGGGCAATGAACGGGGTGCGGATGCCGCCTTCATAATCGGTCGACTTGAACTTTTTGTAAGGGGTATTGCTGGCATTGGCCCAGCCCACCGAGACGGTGCGGTAGCTTTCAACAGGCCCGGGCGGGATATTCGGCGTGGTGTTGGGTTGCTCGGGGCAGGCACCGTTGTCGGTCAGGAACATGATGAGGGTATTGTCCCACTTGCCCAGTTCCCTGACCTTGGAGAAGAGTCGTCCGAGGTTCTGGTCGACCCGGTCGATCATGGCGGCATAGACCGCCATCTTGAGGTCCTCGGCATCCTTTTGCTCCTCGGACAGGTCATCCCATGCCCTGGAGGCGCGTGGGGTGAGCTTGTGGTTCGGGCCGATGATGCCCATCTTGTTCATGCGCGCAAAGCGCTGTTTGCGGATCTCGTCCCAGCCGATTTTGTATTTGCCGCGGTACTTGGCGATGTCCTCGGGCCAGGCATGCAGCGGGTAATGGGGGGCAGTGTAGGGGAGGTAGAGAATGAAGGGCTTGTCCTCGTCCTTGTATTCATCAAGGCGGTCCATGGCGTAGTTGGTGAAGGCATCGGTATGGTAGAAGTCCTTGTCCGGGCTGGTGTAGCCCATGATCACCTTGTCCTCGATGGCCCAGCGCCGCACACGCGTCTTGCCTTTACGTCCTGGCGGCCCCTCACCGGGCCGCGCCCTGAGGCCAGGGTTGAAAAAGTTGCTGCACCCGTCAGCGAGCCCGAAATAGCGGTCAAAGCCACGGGTTGTCGGCAGTGGCTTCTGGTGCCACTTGCCTGCGATGAGCGTGCGGTAGCCGACAGTGCGCAGGACCTCGCCGAAGGTGGCACCATGCTCCATATTGTTGTCACCGATCGAGTAGGCGTAGTTGCCGGTGAGGAGCTCGGCCCGGGTGGTGTGACACTTGGCGGTGTTGTAGAACTGGGTGAAACGCAGTCCGCCCTCGGCCAACCGGTCGAGGTTGGGGGTTTTGACTTCCCCGCCATAGCACCCGATGTCCGAGTAACCCATGTCATCGACCATGATGAGGATGATGTTTGGCCGCGTGCTGGCCATACTCGTGCCGGCGACGAGAAAGGAAAAGAGGGTGAGGCAGAAAAGCGATCGGAGCATGAGTGGGTGCGGGGTATATAATGCCGGGTTGGAACTTCCACCGCCTACTTCCGGGCCGCTTGGAAATCGGGGAGGAGGTCTTCCTGGTAGCGCTTGGCGAGGTCTTTCAACTCCGCCAGACGGGCGGGTTCACTGTCGGCCAGGTTGTCAGATTCCCCGGGGTCCTTTGCGAGGTTAACCAGCAGGTAGCCGGGGGCCTTGCCTCCTTTCCACGGGGTGACCTGGTCGAGAGGCCGGTGGAGGAGTTTCCAGTCTCCCTGGCGCACCGCCCAGGGGGCGTTCTTGTTCCGGCTGAAGTCCTGGGTCCAGAAGAAGTCTTTGTGTGGAGAGGGCGCCTCGGAGGAGCGGATCACGGCATTGATATCCTTGCCGTCGAGTTTCATGTCCTTGGGCAGAGGGGCCTTGGCCCACTTCGTCAGGGTAGGAAACCAGTCACACCCGGTGACGAACTGGTCCCGGACCTCGCCCTCGGGGAGAGTGCCGGGCCAACTGACAATGGCGGGCACCCGTATCCCGCCCTCGAGGAAGGAGAACTTATGGCCACGGTAGGGCCCTGAGCTGCCTCCACCCCGGAAGGTCCGCTCCTCGACCGAGTGCCCATGATCGGATTGGAGGATCACAATGGTGTTGTTTCGTTGCCCTGTCTGATCGAGGTGTGCGATGACCTGGCCAATCAGTTCATCCATGGTCGAAACGAAGGCGGCGTACTTGTCGCGGGGGTGCGCAAGGTTCCTGGCCCGGTAGTGGGCGCGCCATTTGTCGGACCCCTGCAGGGGGTAGTGTGGCCAGTTGATGGCCCAGTAGATGAAAAACGGGCGCTTGTCCTTGCTGGCAATGACAGCCTTGGCTTCCTCCACCATCAGTTCCCCGAAGCCTTCGCCATCACGCCAGACCTCCCTGCCATTGCGCCAGAGGTCGTGCCGGTTCGGGCCCGCCCAGTAGAAGAAGTGGGAATAGTTGTCGATGCACCCACCCATATGACCAAAGGAAGTCTCAAAGCCCTGACTGTTGGGCATGGTCTCGTCCGTGTAGCCGAGGTGCCATTTGCCAACGTGATGGGTCCGGTAGCCGGCATCCCGCATGGCCTCCGGCAGGAGGTAGAGTCGAGGGGAGAGGCCCTTGCCGCCGCGGGAGGAGGAAATGTTTCCGGGAGCTCCGAGGCGCATGGGAATGCAGCCTCCCAAGAGGCCCGCCCGGGAGGGAGAGCAGACCGCCGCCGGCGCCAGCATCTGGGTAAAGCGTACGCCCTTCGCAGCAAGGCTGTCCATGGCGGGAGTGGTGAGGTCCCGGGCCCCATAGCACCGGGCGTCGACCGATCCCTGGTCGTCGGTGTAAATGAGGAGGATGTTGGGTCTTGCCGCGACCACTCGGGGAAGCAGAGATCCGGCAAACAGCAGGAAAAGGGCGATTTTACAGGCGAATGGCATGACCGGGAGATGGTGAGGACTGCCGGGAGCCAATCAAGCGTAAGCTCAGAAACCGGGCCGGCCTTCGCGGATGCAGACTGAGAAGGAAGG
>JAKVCR010000208.1 GCA_022448985.1 Roseibacillus sp. | reverse complement strand
GGCCATTTCACGATGAAGGGGACCCGCGTCCCGCCCTCGTAGATCTGGTATTTCCCGCCGCGATACGGTCCCGAGCCATCATGCCCCTGGTCCGCCTCCTCGCTCGACTTGCGCACCGTGGAGCCGTCCGTGTAGCCATCGTCGTAGACCGGTCCATTATCGGAGGAGACGATCAGGATCGTGTTCTCCGCGTATCCCGTGTCCTCCAAGGCCTCGGCCACCGCTCCCACCAACCAGTCAAACTGCACCATGGCGTCCCCGCGCTTGCCGAGCTTGGTTTTCCCCTGGAACCGCGGATGCGGAGCCCGGGGCACGTGAATGTCCTGGGAGGAGACGTAGAGGAAGAAGGGTTTCTCCTTCTTCTGCCGCTCGAGGAACTTGCGCGCCTGCGCGGCGAATTCATCGGCCATCGTCTCGTCGTTCCAGAGGGCTGATTTCCCACCCCACATCTTGCCGATCCGTCCTATCCCGTTGATCACGGTCTCGCTGTGCTGGTGATCCCCGGGGTAATACGTCTCGGCCTCGGGATTGGTGCGTCCGTAAGGATACACCGTGCTCTTGTGACCCTCCGGCGCAGACCCGACATAGAGCGGGTCGGAGGGGCTGAGGTTCACCACCTTGTAATTCTCGAGGTAGACGCACGGAACGCGGTCGTTGGTGGAGGGAAGGAGGAAGGAATAATCGAAACCCACTTCGAGGGGACCCGGCTTGACCTCCCCATTCCAGTTCACCGGGGTTCCCTTCGCGCCCAGTCCGAGGTGCCACTTGCCCACCACCCCGGTGCGGTAGCCCGCCCGGCGGAAGAGCTTGGGCAGGGTCAGGATGTCAGTCGGGATACAGAGCGGTGCATTGGGAGGCAGGATGCGCACTCCTTCCCGGAACCCGTAGAGACCACTCAGCATCGAATAGCGCGAGGGCGTGCAGGTCGCCGCGGTGCAGTGCCCGTCGGTGAAGCGCAGTCCCTCCTTCGCCACCTTGTCGATGAAGGGCGTGGGAATCTTGGTCGCCCCGTAGACCCCTACGTCGCCGTAACCGACATCGTCTCCGTAGACGATGACCACGTTGGGTGTCTCCGCGCCTTGGATCAACGGGGCAAACAGGACGACAGCAGCAAGGGTGAGAGGCTTCATCTTCACACCCGATTCTGGGAGGAGTTGCGCCCGGAACACGAGCAGGAAAGCCCGGCGAGTCCAGATTCCCCAGCCTTGCACCCCCTTTCCTGCAACCACCCCCGCAACGGCCCGGCTTTTGCGTTGCAGCACCCGCAGGCAGGGCATACAGGTACTACACGGCCGAATAATCCAAGAATCGGTTACAACCCCATCCGCGACTCCCGTGCCCTCTCCCCCATTCGCTCGCGTCCGCCCTGCCCTCCTGGGCATCTTCCTTGCAATGACCGGAATCCTTTCCGCCGCACCGGTCATCAATGAGATCCACTACAATAACGACGTCAACTACATCGCCAACGAGTTCGTCGAGATCTACAATCCCGGCCCCGATCTCGTTAATCTTTCCGGCTGGCAACTCACCGGGGGAGTTGAGTTCACCTTTCCCGATAACACCCTGCTCGGAGTGGACGACTACGTTGCGGTGGCCGAAAATCCGACCACCCTCCGCGCAGAATTCTCGAGACCGCCAAACGGCCCTCCACTCGACCTGCCCATCCTCGGGCCTTACACCGGAGGCCTGAGTGGAGAGGGCGAGACCATCGACCTCGTCAATGATTCCGGCGAGCGCATCGACCGGGTGAACTTCGACGTCGACTTCCCCTGGCCCATCGCAGCCGATGGTGAGGGAAGCTCCATGGAGCTCATCAACCCCAGTCTCGACAACAACCTGGGCAGCTCCTGGCGCAGCTCAAACACCAATGGCTCCCTCAGTCCCCCTACTCCCGGTGTAGTCAACAGTGTTTTCAGCTCCGTGGCACCACCCAACATTCGCCAGGTTCGGCACCTTCCGCAACAACCAGCCAATTCCGAGGATACCGTCATTACCGCCAAGGTCACCGATCCTGATGGTATCGGCGGGGTGAATCTGGAGTATGCCCTC
>JAKVCR010000207.1 GCA_022448985.1 Roseibacillus sp. | reverse complement strand
CAGGTTCCAGTCCCTCGGCCTCGTCATCGGCCTTGGCGGCATCGCGATCCTCACCGGGGACCAGCTCGACTTCCGGCGGGACGGAGCGGGATGGCCCATCCTCGCTGTCATCGGGGCCACCGCCTGTTACGGCTTCGCCGGACACTACGCCCGGATCAGGCTCGCCCACCTCTCCCCGCTTACGGTCTCGGCCGGGAGCCTCCTCGCCGCCACCCTCATCCTTCTGCCCCTCGTCCTGCTCTTCCCTCCCCCCGCCCTGCCCGGCCCGGGCGCGCTCGCCAGCGCCCTCGCCCTCGCCCTCCTCTGCACCGCGGTGGCCTTTATCCTCTTCTTCGGTCTCCTCAAGCGCAACGGAGCCACCGCCGCGACCACCGTGACCTTCATCATCCCGGCCTTCGGCATCCTCTGGGGCGCCCTCTTCCTCCAGGAGGAAGTCACCGCCCGCATGATCCTCGGGATGGCCGTGGCCCTGCTCGGAACAGCCTTCGTCACCCGGCTAATCCCGCGGCCCACTTCCCCGTAATCCCGGGAATCGCCCCGGCACTTGTGGGGGAAACCCCGTGACCGGAAGGCGGACCCCAGGGCTTTTCACTGAGCAACCTCACCATGGCCCCGGGGAAAAAGTATCTCCTCCCCTCCGGCCCGGTTTACGGCACGAAACGATAGTAAACCTCCAGCATCAGGGTCGCGAGGCAGGTCACGTAATGCACGTTCCCCATACCGTGCCCCGTGTTGGCGGGAAGAGGCCAGGAGCCGTCCCCATTCTGGGCTTTCAGGATGGGGTTGCGGAAGAGCTCGTTGTATTCCTGCCAGAACTTTCCTCCGTAATTGATCATCGCCTGAGAGGCGTAGTAATGGCCGTAGAGATCCGTGTCCTTGCCCTTCCAGTTGAATTTGATGTTTCTGTTAATCACCGCGCAGGCCTTGCGGGGAACGGAGTGGGCTTCCCTGCCCCAGAGCTGGAAGCAGAGCGCCCCGGCCGCTGACAGGGTTGTGCCGTCTCCTCTGGGCTGGGGACCGGTGTATCCGATTGCCCCACTGGGGTGCTGGTTCCCCGCGAAGGCATTGAGCCCATCCCGCACGCACTCCGCCATGTTGCGAAACTCAATCCCGGTGTGCTTGCAGGCCTTGAGAGCCTGGAAACACCAACTCATGACCGAACTGTCGTTGCGGCGCTCAGACGAGAAGCGGTAGGTCCATCCCCCGGCCGCATTCTGGCCATCGATGATCGCCTGGCCCCCAAGCTGCACCGCTTCCTGCAGTCCGGGCACGTTCGTCCCAAGCTGCGAGCAGAAGGTGTAGGCTTCCGCGATTGCGTAGGTCGCAATGGCATGCTCGTAAACCCACTGGTTGGACTGCAGGTCCCCTCCCAGGCGACCCTTGTTCTGGGCACTCTTATTGACCAGATAGGCAATCGCTTTCGTCACGGTCTCCCCATACCTTGCAGACTGGGGCGTCTCGCAGTGCCCGAGATAGGCCAGAAGCGCGAGACCGGTGTAGGCGACCTTGTAGCCGCCTCCCCATGATCCATCCCGGGCCTGGGTTCTCTGAAGCCAATTGAGGGCCCTAACCACCGCCCTCTCACAGCCTTCTATTCCTCCATTTTCCTTAAGCCGCTGCATGCGATCCTCGGGTAGGCACCGCTTCCGCATGGCAGCCGGTATGTTGGCGAATTCTCCCTCCGCGTCCTTCGCTTCTCCACTCCCATCACCAGGCCCTTCCTCCTCCCTCTGCTTTACGTATTCCCGGTCCTGCTCTGAAAGCTTGTCGAGGGAGAGGGTAAATAAGCGGCGATCCAGCTTGCGGCGAATGGTGACCTTCCCAGCACGGGAACTGACGTATTCCGCAACGAGGGTCTTTGATTCATCAGCCGTTTTCCATTCCCGCATCTCTGCTTGGACAAGGGGAACCACCAGCAGTGGGAGGAGAATGACAAGGAGAGCCTTCATGGAAAAGGAACGCTGCCCACATCACCCCTTCCATGCAATGAAATTGGCCATCTTCTCCTCGTGCCGGAGATGGCTCGGCCCAATCGTGCTCAATCCCGGACTTCAGGCCCTGAACCTTCATCATCCCGGCCTTCGGCATCCTCTGGGGCACCCTCTTCCTCCAGGAGGAAGTCACCGCCCGCATGATCCTCGGGATGGCCGTGGCCCTGCTCGGAACAGCCTTCGTCACCCGGTTGCTCCCGCGGCCGGCTTCCCCACAAAAGCGACCGTTC
>JAKVCR010000206.1 GCA_022448985.1 Roseibacillus sp. | reverse complement strand
ACCGCAGGCCTTTGCGTGCGAGTTGGTCGAGGTTCGGCGTGCGAATCTCAGCTCCATAGCAACCGAGGTCCGAGAATCCCAGGTCATCCGCCATGATCAGGACGATGTTGGGTCGTGCAGAAGCTGGGCTTTTCGACAGGCAGATGCCGATGAGAAGAGGAAGTAATAGTTTCATGAATTCACTTGGGCTTGATTTTACAATCGTCTCTCCAGGCTGCCCACATCTGCGCGAGCTGGGCGGTTTTCTCCGGTCTTTCCCCGGCGAGGTTGTGCATCTCGGTCGGGTCGGCTTTGAGGTCGTAGAGCTCCCAGTCTTTACCTGCCCGGACTACTTTCAAGTCTCCCTGCCGGACGGCATTGGCTCTGTTGAAGTGCCAGTAGATTTCCGCATGGGGTTCGCGTTGCTTGCCCTTGAAGACGGGCAGAAGGGACTTGCCGACCGGAGGCTTGGTCCTGTTCCCGAGCACCTCCTCGGGATACTTCGCTCCCGTGATGTCGCAGAAGGTGGCGGAGATATCGATAATGTGACCGACCTGGCCGGTCAGGCCCGGTTTGATCATGCCCGGCCAATGGGCAATGAACGGGGTGCGGATGCCACCCTCGTAGTCCGTCGACTTGAATTTCCGGTAAGGCGTGTTGCTGGCATTGGCCCAGGCGACGGAGACTGTCCGGTAGCTTTCAACGGGGCCGGGCGGAATGTCCGGTGTAGTGTTGGGCTGCTCGGGGCAGGCACCGTTGTCGGTGAGGAACATGATGAGGGTGTTGTCCCATTTCCCCAGTTCCCTGAGCTTGGCAAACAGCCGACCGAGGTTCTGGTCAACGCGGTCGATCATGGCCGCGTAGACGGCCATCTTCAGGTCCTCCCCATCTTTTTGTTGATCGGTGAGATCGTCCCACGCCCGGGAGGCGCGTGGGGTAAGTTTGTGGTTTGGGCCGATGATGCCCATCTTGTTCATGCGCGCAAAGCGTTGTTTGCGGATCTCATCCCAGCCAATTTTGTATTTGCCGCGGTATTTTGCGATGTCCTCGGGCCAGGCATGCAGTGGGTAATGGGGGGCAGTGTAGGGGAGGTAGAGAATGAAGGGCTTGTCCTCGTCCTTGTATTCATCAAGGCGATCGATCGCGTAACTGGTGAAGGCATCGGTATGGTAGAACTTCTTGTCCGGGCTGGTGTAGCCCATGATCACCTTGTCCTCGATGGCCCAGCGCCTCACCCGCGTCTTGCCTTTTCTGCCCGGAGGCCCCTCGCCGGGGCGAGCCTTGAGGCCGGGGTTGAAAAAGTTGCTGCACCCGTCGGCCAACCCGTAGTAGCGATCGAAGCCCCGGGTCGTGGGGAGAGGCTTCTGGTGCCACTTGCCGGCGATAAGCGTGCGGTAGCCGATGGGGCGTAACACCTCGCCGAAGGTGGCACCGTGCTCCATGTTGTTGTCGCCGATGGAGTAGGCGTAGTTGCCGGTGAGTAGTTCGGCCCGGGTGGTGTGGCACTTGGCGGTGTTGTAGAACTGGGTGAAACGCAGTCCGCCCCCGGCCAACCTGTCGAGGTTGGGGGTTTTGATTTCCCCGCCATAGCAGCCGATATCCGAGTAACCCATGTCATCGACCATGATGAGAACGATGTTGGGCCGGGCCCGGTCAGGTTCTTCATCAGCGGCGAGTGGGTCGGATATGAGGCCGCTTATAAGTGAGGTTAAAAGGAAGGCGGAGAAAAACAGCTTCATCGTTCGTGTGGCCCTGAGGGCTTCAACGGTTGGTCTTGTTTTTCAGTCCCTGGGCGCGGCCTTCCTTGCTGGCAGTGGAGAGACGAGTCCCGGCCAATTCGGCGATTCTCACCTCGAACTGCTTCTTGAGGGCGCGTTCGGATTTGGTGAGCTTTTTGACCTTCAATTGCTCGCCGTCAAACGGGCCATCATAGCGGGTCAGGGTGGCGGAGGAGCCGTCCTGGTTGGCGAGCAGGGAGTAGTGCTTGTTGCGAACCAAAACCTGCTTGCGGTACCAGATGTAGATCCAGTTTTTCGTGCGAGATTCCGCTTTGTTCTGCAGGACGGGGACGATACTGGCGCCGTCGGCGGGGTGGTTCTCTGGCAGCTTTGCGCCGGTGGCTTCACAAAGGGTGGGGAATATGTCCGTGAACTCGACAAGGTCATCGACAACACGCCCGGGTTTCTGGATGCCGCCGGGCCAACTGGCGATGAGCGGCACGCGGGTGCCCCTGTCAGTCATGGAGCCCTTTCCTCCCACGACCTTGGTGCC
>JAKVCR010000205.1 GCA_022448985.1 Roseibacillus sp. | reverse complement strand
AACGGATCTGCCAGACTGGCACGCAATATCGCTCCCATGGATCAAACCGAGCCATGGTCGAGTTTATCGCGGCAGGCAAGGTGGGTGAAGTGAAGCTGGCTTTCTGCATGGTGGGCAAGCGACGAGGGTCCATCGGAGCACGAGGGAAGTTCCATCCGCCCAAAAGCGTCGACTACGATCTCTTCTGTGGACCAGCCCCTCTCGCTCCAGTGACCCGGCCCAGGTTTCACTACGATTGGCACTGGATCTGGGACCTAGGCAATGGCGACCTGGGAAACAGCGGAATCCACCGGGTCGACATCGCACGTTGGGCACTGGGCGTCAAGGGACCAGGTAAGGCGGTAATGAGCTATGGAGGGCGTCTCGGATACAGCGATGCTGGTGAGACTCCGAACACCCAGGTCACTCTCCACGACTTCGGTGACAAGTCCATCGTGGTTGAGGTGCACGGATTGCCAACAACAGCTTACAAGCGAATGTCGAACGGGCTCGTGATCGAAGGGAGTGGTGGATACATCACCTCGACACAGACCTCGGCGGCGGTCTTCGATCTAGATGGTAAGAAAATGCAGGACCTTAAGGGCGAGGCAACGGATCACTTTGACAACTTCATCCAAGCGGTCCGTAGCCGAAAGAGCGGCGATCTCAACGCGGATATTCTGGAGGGGCATCAATCGAGCGCCCTCTGCCACCTGGGCAACATCTCCCATCGGTTGGGCCGACAGGCGAAACCCACGGAAATACTCGATCGTCTCTCCGTTCAGAAAATCCACGGCGATGTGGCGGAGACCTTCGATCGCAATCTCAAGCACCTGAAAGACAATGGCGTCGATCTCGACAAAACTCCCCTCACGCTAGGAGCGGCACTCGCTATCGACCCCAAAGACGAGACCTTTCTCGATCATCCACAGGCCGACACCCTTCTCACTCGTCCCTATCGCGATCCTTTCGTCGTTCCCAAGGAAAGCGCAATTTAGACCAACCAAGAAAGGAACAAGAACCGTGCTCTCCAATCTCTCTATTCCCACCCGTATCTCCGCCCTTCTCATCACGCTTGCAGCCGGCCCTGCGGCCCAGGGCGACAAGGTAGACCTCGTGCAGGATCTGCACTGGAAGGACCATCACTTCGCGATGTCGAACTGGTTCTATAATTACAAGTTTAACGAGCCCAAGTTGCACGTCAAACTCCTCAAGGAGCGGGGCTACGGCGGCATCATGCTCTCCTTGAAAGACGACCCCGGGCGATGGAAGAATCTCCCCGCCTACCTCGAGGCCATGAAGGAACATGGGACTCGCCTGACCGCTATTCACGCCCGCTTTTACATCGAGGACGGCACTTACCCGCAGGTCATCAAGGACAATCTGCCGCTGCTCAAGGGAACAAAAGTAATCTTGATTCCCTCGGTGGGCAGTCGCACCAAGATGGACCGCAAGGATCCCAAGGCGGTCGCGATGGCCGTCAAGATCCTCCGCGAGATGTCGGACGACGCCAAGAAGTATGACCTGGGAGGGATTGCGCCCTACATGCACATCGGTAACTGGATCGAGACCATCGATGATAATGTGCGCATAGCCAAAGCGGTGGACCGCCGCAACGTGGGCGTCATGTTTCATTTGCACCACTGGCAGGCAGTGGGCGGCCGGGAAATCACGAAGCTCCGCGCGGACCTCCTCAA
>JAKVCR010000204.1 GCA_022448985.1 Roseibacillus sp. | reverse complement strand
CCTCGTTTTCATGGGCTCACGCCATCGAGCCCATGCGGTTGAAACCGTGCAAATCATAACCAGAGCTCTCCAGACCAATGGCCCGCTACTTTTATAGTCTTCACCGCCAACCCTGAATCAGGGCTCATGGTCGAGGGCCGCATCTGCCTGGAGTTTGCGCCTACCAACAACGCCGTGTTCTTCCGGTTTAGCGTAGAGTCCCCCACCCTTTTTCCTGCCCCTTGATGGGGGCGAGCTGTCGACCTCAAAATGGCCAGACAACTATTGGGCAGTATAGGGGTTTACTCTTCCCACGAGTCGACGAACTCACCTTTGCTGCCCAGCTATTTTTTGGAAATCGGCTTTTGAGGCAACCGTTGCCCCTGCCCACTTATCGATCCCAGTAACAGAAAAGACTCCCCCCATGGTTATGGCGAAGGCAAAACTTTCCGCAGGATTCAGGGACGGGGTCTTCCTTCTCCTTGCTGGCGTGATGATGGCGCAAGCCGATCCGCTCCTTTCCTCGTGGTATACTGAGCGCTCGGGGGTCTACGCCCGGGTGTTTCAGGACGATGCTGCGATCCCCGACGGAGCGACCACCACATGGGTGCATCCCGGAGGCGGTGCCAGCCAGACCGCTCCCACCTATGCCGGTGTCCATGAACTTTCCCACACGGATGACTGGCTCTACCTCCGCACCACTGGGCTCGGGAGTTACACGATGGGGCCATGGTATGCAGATGAAACCAGGACCAATTTTTTTCCTAGTTTCCCCAGCAACAGCAACGGATTTCCCGGCAGCCAGCTCTACCGCATTCCCCGGGTCCCGGTCGATCCCACCACCGTCACGACACACACCCTGACCGAGGATGGAGCAATCGGCTACTTCGTCAACGGCGTTGCAATGTTCGATACACGGGACAGCTTTTCCTACCAGAGCCCTCCGGGAAGAGACGTTCCAAATGGAGCTGAGCGCTGGAATCGGGATGCCTACGTCAACGAGCGTCTCACCTTCGACGCTTCTCTGGCTCACCAGATAAGAGGCTTCTACCACTATCACTGCAATCCCTCCGCCTTGCGTTATCAACTCGGTGACAGCACGGACTTTGACGAACCCAGTAACACTTACTCCGAGAATTTCAATGGACAGCATTCTCCAATTCTCGGATGGACCCGGGAGGGATTGCCTGTCTACGGACCCTACGCCTACTCGGATCCCCTCGACCCAGATAGCGGTGTGCGCCGCATGATTACCGGCTACCAGATTCGGGCTGGGCTCACGACTCGCAATACATGGCCTGCCTGGGCAACCCGCTTCTATGCCGAGGCCGGGGTCTCCTTCCTTCCCGGTCCCGATGTCAGCACCACCTACCCTCTTGGCCGCTACTTGGAGGATAACGACTACAAGGGCGACCAGGGCATGACCCTCGGCGTCGACTTCGACCTCAACGAATACAATACGCGCTGGTGCGTCACCCCTGAGTTCCCGGACGGCACGTGGGCCTACTTCACCTGTATTGATGAGAGCGGAGTTCCCGCCTACCCTTACAATATTTCGCGTGCTTACTTTGGCGAACCTCTCGGCGGTGCCCCGGATGGCGTTCCTGACACCGATGAGGCCGGTGCTCCTGTAACGACAATCTTCCAGGGTGGTCCCGAAAAAGCCGACACCATCAAGTCGGTGTCCGTAGACAGCACCATGGGTGACGAAATTACGATCGTCTGGAGTGGTGTTGAAGGGGCTACCTACGTGGTCGAGGAATCCAAGGATCTTGGTGCGGCCGCGGCGTGGACACCCGTCGTTCCTGCCGTGGTTGCCCAGGGTGACACGCTCAGGGCGGAGGACACAGGTGCGCTTGCAGCCGACCGCAGCAACTTCTACCGTGTCGCCCGGACCGATCTGGCTTCGTTCGACTCCTCCGGGTTCGATTTCACCAATCCGTTTGCGGGGCCCTTCACAACCGTGACGGTGACGCTCACCGGAAATACGGGTCAAACAGCGCCCACCAACCTCTCGATCCTGCCCATAAGTCTCACCTTTGACGGCATGACGATCGACCTCGCCACCGTATCCCGGCCCAGTCAGCAGGAGATTGCATTCGACGCTGATCTCTCCGATCTCGGTCCTGGAACCTTTAATATCGTGGCGACCTTTCGAGGCGCGACCGGAATCCAGTTGAGCACTTACACCATCGTTCCTGCGGCCCAGCACAACATCCTCCTCCTGATCGTTGACGACTGGGGGACGGACTCGAGCCCGCTCGATAACAATCCGGTCCTCAACCCGGGGACGACCTTCCCCACGATGGCGAACCTGCAATCCCTCGCTGCGCAGGGAGTGCGATTCACAAATGGATACGCCCAACCGGTTTGTTCACCCACGCGCGCCGCCCTCCTCACCGGACGGCAGGCCTGGCGGACAGGAGTAGGCGCTCCCGGAGACATTCTCCAGGCCTCCGAAACAACCCTGCCGCGCGCGTTCGCCGATGCCGGGTCGCCCTATGCCCTTGCTTCCTACGGCAAGTGGCACCTCGGGGGAACCGGTGGTGGAATGGATATTCTCGGCTGGAGCAATACCGGCGGATGGCCTGAATTCATCGGCATCACGGGCGGTGGCGCGGGCGACTATTTCAGCTGGCGCCGGAACGACAACGGCACGGTCACGGCCAACTTCACCACCTACTCAACGACCGACCAGGTCACTGAGGCCAGGGCGTTCATCGATGCCCGTGAACTTGCAGGGGACCCGTGG
>JAKVCR010000203.1 GCA_022448985.1 Roseibacillus sp. | reverse complement strand
CCCTCCCTGGGCGATGATCTCAGCGAGCCCTTCGATCGCCCGCTTGTCCTTCACCTTGTTCAACGCATAGGAGAGGCTATTGGCGTCACCCCCGAAAACCTTCTGTCCGGCCTGCATGGCGGGCAACCAGGCATCCCGGGTGTCACGCACCGCCATCTCGAGGGCAAAGTCGAGGTTGAGGTCGACTTCATGGTCAAGGGCCCCGAGAACAATGTCGCTCGCCTCCCTGCTTCCCAGGTCACGCAATGCACAGACGGCAGCCAGTCGCACCCGAGGATGATCATCGTGCACCGCCGTGGCGAGGTGAGCCAGCCCCTCCGCTGTCCTTCCCACCGCCCGCACCGCTGCTGCCCGGATCCGTGGATCCGCAGAGCGCAGGGGGCCGTCTTCCAGTCCATCACTCTTCTGGTTAAGTGCAATCGCAAGCCATAAAGCCTCCAGCAGATAATGGTCATATCCGGGGTCCGTGGCCTCAAGGGTCCCGATCCAGGTATCAATATCCGCACGGGAAACCTTCCGGCGGACAAGCTCCCGGTTGGCCTGGGTGCGGGCATACTGCTCGGGGGAAGTCAGGTGGGTGAAAAGCTCGTCCCTGGTGGCCTCCGCAATGACCGGCCAATCCAGCAGGGGCTGATCAATCGCGGTCAGGCGCCAGATCCGGCCATGAGACTTGTCCCGGAGAGGATGGTGAAAGTCCACCTCCCCGTGGTCGATGATCGGATTGTACCAGTCCACGATATAGACCGCTCCATCAGGCCCCATCTTGATATCCACCGGGCGATAGGACCGGTGACTGGAGTGCAGCACCGTCTCCACCTCCTGCGACTTAAATCCACTTCCGCTTTCCTCGATCGAGTAACGCACTGTCCGGTTGGCCCGGAAGTCGTTGCCAAGCATGCTCCCGTGCCAGCGTGACGGGATGTGGCGCCCGGTCATGAATTCCGCTCCCGTGTTCTTGGGCTTGCCCGGCACGAGTCCCCGCAGCACCCGTGGGGCACCCACCGCGGTCCCGAAGGCGGATCCCGGAAAGAGATCGTGCGGCCCCTGTCCTCCGGCACCATCGGTGCCGAAACTGTTACCATGATAGTCAAGCGCATGCCCCCAGGGATTAACCCGCCCACGGGAGAACACATCAATCCGCTCAGTCTCAGGACGGAAGCGCCAGACCCCGCTGCCATTCAATCGCCGCGGCCCGTGGACAGTTTCGATGAAACTATTGATGTAGATCGACTGGGTGAAGAACATGTCGCCCCAGGGAGACCAGCGCAACCCGTGGATCATGTGGTGCACATCCGCATTACCGAATCCGGAAAAGATCACATGCTTCTCGTCCGCCCGGTCATCCCCATCATGGTCCGCCAGGAAGAGGACCTCGGTCGTGCTGCAGACGTAGGCTCCTCCTTCCACCGGCATGACGGAATGCGGGACGGTGAGCCCCTCTGCAAACACGGTGTGCTTGTCAGCTACCCCATCCCGGTCGGTATCCTCCAGGATCACGATCCGGTCATTCGGAATACGTCCAGGCTTGATGTGCGGGTAGGTCGAGGAGGTGGAAACCCAGGCCCGGTTGTGCCGGTCCCAGTTCATGTTGATGGGATTGAAGATCACCGGGTTCCGGGCCCAGAGGTTGACCTTGAAACCTTCCGCCACCTTGAAGGCCTTGAGTTCCGCATCCACGTCGGGAGCCGGGATATTCTTGGGG
>JAKVCR010000202.1 GCA_022448985.1 Roseibacillus sp. | reverse complement strand
CCTCTGCGAACTCCCTCACCTTCTTCTGGCTCTCTGCGTCGAGATTTTCGATGGGGTACTTGTAGATCTTGCCATTGGCCAGCTTGAGGATGGCCTTGTCTCCTTCCACCCGGAGCAGGGCCGCCTTGATCTTCTTCCCGGCCTTATTTGTCCACACGCCTTCCAGAGGTTCCTTGCCCGCTGGAACCGGTTCGTGGTCGCCGAGTTCGGCACCCTGGGTGATCCAGAGTTTTAGGATATTCACCTCCCTCTCACTCAGGGGTGACCCTTTGGGAGGCATGCGGTTATCCGGATCATCCGACTGGATCACCTTCATGAAAAGTCCCCCGTTGGGCTTGCCCGGCACAATCTGTAACCCGGATCCGATGTGCTGCTTGATCTTGTGCGGTTCCAGGTTGAGATCCCCCTTTTCCTTCCCCTCCTTATGACATTTGAGACAGTTGCTTTTCAGAATCGGCAGGACATCCTTGTCGAACTCCACCGCCGGGGCGGGAAGGGCGTAGACGAGAAGAACAAGAACCCCGGATAGAGGTGTTTTCACAGGCCCATTCTGGCCTCATTTCGCCCAAAGCTCCAGCCTCGACTGATCCCAAGGGGGGCACCCCCCCCTGGTCCATGCGAACAAACTGTAAAGTAGACCGCATCTCACTCTTGCCAGCCTGCAACAATTGCTCTTTCCTTTCCCAACATGTATCTGACCGGTTTCGCCGACGAAGCAGCGCAGGACCTCGCCTCCCAAATCAAAGCCACCAAGGAAATTGGCTGGAATGCCATCTCGGCCCGGTCAATCGATGGGACGAGCATCCACGAACTCTCGGAGAAGGATTTCAACAAAGCCCTCAAGCTACTCGAAAAGGAGGAGATCCGCATCCCCGAGATTGGTTCCCTTATCGGAAACTGGGGCAAGAAGATCACTGATGATTTCGAGGTCACCCTGGGCGAAATTGAGCGCGCCATTCCCCGTATGAAGCTCCTCGGGACCAAGATCATCCGCATCATGTCCTACGCCCAGGAACCCTGGGGCGAGGACCAGCATGAGGAAGAACGCTTTAAGCGCCTGCGTGTCATCCACCAGCGTTTCAGCGACGAGGGCCTCATGGCAGTCCACGAAAACTGCTCCAACTGGGGCGGCTTTTCCGCCAGGCACACTCTGCGTCTGATTGAGGAAGTTCCTGGCCTCAAGCTCGTGTTCGACACCGGCAATCCCATCTTCCAGCGCGACCGCTCCAAGTCCGAACCCTACCCGTTCCAGGACGCCCTTGGTTTCTACAACGATGTAAAGGACCACGTGGTGCACGTTCACATCAAGGATTGCCGTTACCCCAGCGTGGGGGATGATGAACCGGAATATACCATGCCCGGGGAGGGCGACTGTCACCTCCAGCACATCCTGCGCGACTTCAAGGCCCGGCGCTACGATGGCGGCTTTGCCATCGAACCCCACGTCGCTACCGTCTTCCATGTCGAAGACGGCCAGAAACCGGACTGGGAACAGTGCTACAAGAGCTACGTGGATTACGGGCGGCGCGTGGAGGACCTGATGGAAGAAATCGGCTGGGAGCCTCAGCCCTTCGAGTAATCGCCGCCCAACCGCGACTCCCGGAATCAAGCCTGTAGGCGAGCAACACGAAAGCAAGTTCCTCAGCGAATCCGGGCCGCGGCTTTCTGCTCCTGAAATAATCGTTTCGGCCGACCGGGTTCCCGCTTACCCTGCGGATGTGCTCCCGTGGTTCCAAAATGGCGCCTTCCCCCTTTACCTCGCTCCTATGGCGGGAGTAACCGACGTGGTGTTCCGCAGCATCTGCAAGAGCCTCGGGGCGGATGTGATGGTAACCGAATTCGTCTCCAGCGAAGGGATCATCCGCCAGGACGACCGCACCAGGAAATACACCGAGTTCACCGATGATCAGCGCCCGGTGGGTGTCCAACTCTTCGGCGCCGATGGGAAGCGCATGGGGGAGGCCGCCCGCAAGATCATCGACTGGAAACAACCCGATTTCATCGACATCAATTTCGGCTGCCCGGTCAAAAAGGTCGTATCCAAGAACGGGGGATCTTCCCTCCTGAAAGACTGCCCGGTCCTGGCCTCGGTAGCCAGTGGCGTCGCCCGGGCCGTCGGCGAACAGGTTCCCGTCACTGCCAAGATCCGCATCGGATGGGACGACCAGTCAATCAACGCCCCCGAGGTCTGCACCATCCTCCAGGACTGTGGCATGCAGACCGTTTCCATCCACGGTCGCACCCGTGCACAGGGCTACCGGGGCGAGGCTGACTGGGAAGTCATCGACAAATGCTCCCGCCATGTCTCCATCCCTGTGATTGGCAATGGCGACCTCACCTCCGGCCAGGATATCAAGAACCGCCGGGAAACCACCGGAGTCTCAGGGGTCATGATCGGTCGCTCTGCCATGCACAATCCCTGGATCTTTCGAGAGGCGCGGCACTACCTGCGAACCGGGGAGCAACTGCCTCCCGTTCCCATCGCCGAACGCTGGCAACTCATCGTGCGCCATTGCCGCCTCGCCATCGGCAGCAATCGCTACGGAAATGAACGCCAGTCCATGATGGCCATGCGCTCCCGCCTCATGGCCTACTGCAAGGGCTTCCCGGGAGCCAAGCCTCTCCGTCGCCGCCTCTCGACCGTCGCCTCCCTCATGGAAATCGAGGAAGTTGCAGCCGAGCACCTGGAACACCTCCAACCCGCCTCCAGAGAAGCCGCTGCAATCTGACGGCACCCTGCCCTCGGCAGTCCGGCGCACATCCCTGCACCACCCCTTGCCAGTAGTCCTTCTCCTATCCTAGAATACAGGCATGGAATCTAACGAAGTCCTCAAGCATTCCTTTGAGAACACGAGCCCGAAAGTGGTCGCGGCGGAACTGGGCGTGTCCCTTTCCCTTGTCTACAAGTGGGCCCAGGAGCAATCGGATACCGGAAGCGGGAGCCGCAATCCCCTCGACCGTCTCCTTGAAATCATCCAACTCACCGGGGACCCCCGCATCGTCGAGTGGCTTTGCCATAAATGCGATGGCTATTTCGTGCGCAATCCCGATAGCAATTGCGAAGAGGGCTTCAAGGTCCTCCCCGCCACCAGCGAAATTATCGATCAGTTCTCCAGGCTCCTCCGCAGGATTTCCGAGTCCGCGCTCGATCATTCCATCACTCAGGACGAGGCCATTACCATCCGGGAGAGCTGGGACCTGCTCAAGTCCTACGCCGAGGGTTTCGTGCGCTGCTGCGAGGAGGGCGACTTCGAGTCCATTGAGAAAGCGGAGAACCCCGATAAATCCACGGTCCGTAAGACACTCTACTGAGCCGCCCTCCCCGGCCAGTGAATCCCCGTTACAGGTTGATGGCACGGGCACTCAATTCGCTACCCGGGAAACCCAGACCCTGAAAAGACCGGCCATTCCCCTCACTCGGTCAGGATATTCCTCCGCCAGGTTGTGCAGTTCGGTTCCATCCTTTTCCAAGTCGTAGAGTTCCCATGCAATCTCTCTCCTGCCCTCCTTTCCCGGCAGCTGGTTTTCCTTGAAGAAATCGATTCCGAGGCGGGGATTCGGGTGAGGGGCAACCAACTTCCATTTCCCCTTTCGCACCGCGCGGCATTGCCCGAACTTCCAGTAAAGCGCCTCGTGCCCCTTTCGTTCCCTACCCTCAAGAATCGGCAACAGGCTCATCCCTTCAAGGGGCATGAGCTTCCGATCCTGTTTTGAAGCGGGGTACTCGACCCCCGCGACCTCCAGGAAGGTCGGCATGAGATCCATGATATGCCCCACCTGGTCGGTTACCACGCCACCTCGTTTGATAATCCGAGGCCAATGGACAATCAGCGGTGATGCGATCCCCCCCTCATGAAGCCACCATTTGAATTTGCGAAATGGCACATTACTCAGGTTGGCCCAGGATGCTCCCTGGGTGCGGTACGACTCCAGGGAACCGGGAGGTATCCCCCGGGCGGTGGTATTGAAGGCCGCATCATCTTCCGCGCATGCGCCATTGTCGGAAAGAAACATAATGAGTGTGTTCTCCTCGACCCCGAGTTCACGAACCTTCCCCAGGATCTTCCCGATCCCCTGGTCCATCCGGTCGATCATAGCCGCGTAGACGGCCATGTAGAGATCCCACTTTTCTCTTTTCTCATCGGCAAGATTCTCCCAGGCAGGGACCTCAGGATCACGGGGTGACAACTTCCATCGTTTTCCGATCACTCCCGATTCAACCAGACGCCTGTAGCGGTGCTCCCTGATAACATCCCAACCCTCCAGGTATTTTCCCCGGTATCTGGCGATGTCCTCCGGCCGGGCATGAATCGGAAAGTGCGGTGCGGTGTAGGGCAGGTAGAGAAAGAAGGGCTTCTCGGATTTTGCGTATTGGTCCAGGTAGTCAATGGCCTGATCGGTGAATGCATCGGTCGCATAAAAATCCTTCCGGTTGGGCGTAAACGGCTGAAACCGCTTCCCGTCCCTGGCCCAGGCACGTTTTTCTCCGGGGTACTTACGCCCCGGTTCATTTTCCCCGGGACGCTTCAGTCCGGGGTTGAAGTAATTGCAGCATCCACTGTCCAGAAGACCGTAAAACCGGTCAAATCCCACCCTTGTCGGTGCTGCCGCAAGCCCTCCATTCCGCCCGGTCATCAACGTGCGGTAGCCCGCCGCCTGCAATACCTGTGCAACATTCAGGCTCTTACTGGTATCGCTTCCATCCCTCGTCTGCTGGGGATAAAGCCCCGTCAGCAGGGAGGCCCTCGAAGGCCCACACTTCGCATTATTGTAAAACTGCGCAAACCGCAGCCCCCTCTGCGCAAGTCGGTCTAGATTTGGCGTCGCGATCTCGGAACCGTAGCAACCCAGGTCAGAGTAGCCCAGGTCGTCGGCAAGAATAAGAATGATGTTCGGCCTCTCTGCCGCTTCGCCACGTTTCCAGCAAAACACGGAAGCCACTGCGGAAAGCAGTAATCCCAGGGCAACACCTCTCGTCATTTGAATGCATCTAGCAGGGATTGACCAACCAGTCGAGTAGGCGCTGGTGAGCCTGGCCTGACGAAATGGAAAACACCATGGACGGATGGAACAGGGGAGCGTAATTTGCCAGGGCATTCGTTTCCTAAACATGAACCGCTTTTTTCTATTTGCATTGTGGCTGATCGCTCTCGGGGCGGCTCCTGCAGCACCGGAGCCCCATGTCGTATTCGTGACCGGCGATGAGGAATACCGCTCGGAGGAATCGATGCCGATGCTGGCGCAGATTCTGGAACGCGACCATGGCTGCCGGGTCTCCATCGCCTACTCGCTCGATGACAAGGGCTTCGTGGATCCCAACAACACAAAAGACGTAACCGGTATCGAGGCTCTGAAAAGCGCCGACCTGCTGGTGCTCTTCACCCGCTTTCGCAACTGGCCAGAGGCGAAGTTTCAGGTGTTCCTCGATTATATCGCACAGGGAAAACCTCTCGTCGGATTTCGCACGGCCACGCATGCCTTTCGTTTCCCGCAGGGGCACCGGCACGAGGCATGGAACGGGACGAAAATTGCCGAACTGGTCGGCCAGAAATGGCTCACCCACCATGGTCACCACGGCACTCAGGTGCTGACGAAGGTCCGGCCGCTGAATGCGGCCAAAAGCCATCCCATCCTTCGTGGGGTGAAACCGTTTGATGCCTACTCGTGGCTCTATCACGTGCAGGGTGGCGAGGACAAGTTACACGGCGACGTTACCTTGCTGGTAGAGGGCACCGCATTGAAATCCAAGCATCAGCGTGCAAAGAACCTGAAGAGCTATCCCCTGACCGGGCCGACTGCCTGGGTAAAAACCTACACCGGAACCAATGGCAGGAAAGGCCGCGTGTTTTTCAGCACCATCGCCCACCCCTACGACTTCAAGGCCGGTGCCAACCGGACGCTGTCCCTGAACGGCATCCTCTGGGCGCTGGGAATGGAAGACAAAATCCCTGCGGAAGGCTGCAGTCCGAAACTGGCCGCCAAATACGACCCCAACGACGCCGGCTTCGGTAAGATTTTCAAACAGGGCCTCAAACCCTCCTTCCTGCCCAGGTAGCCGAGCCCAAATCCTAAGGGGACCTTTCAAGGGCCAGCACCCCCGCCCTCATCGCGCGAGGACACTGTGCAACCCACATCTCAATCCCCTGTCGGCTCTCTTGCCAAGCGTGCCCCATCGCGTAGAATCCCGCCCACGCTCCCGTAGCTCAGCTGGATAGAGCAACGGATTTCTAATCCGTAGGTCGCAGGTTCGAATCCTGCCGGGAGCGCTCCCCGGCAACCGGCCCCACCCACACCTGCAACTTTCCCCTGAATACCTCTCCAAATCACCCCGGTCTCCTAATCGTCCTGGAAGGGATCGACGGCACCGGCAAGTCGACCCAGGCCCGCCTCCTCGCCGAATCCCTGCGGGCAAAGGGTCACCGGGTGATTCTCTCCCGTGAACCCACCGACGGACCCTTCGGTCGCCGACTCCGGGAATCCGCCACTACCGGGCGCCTCTCTGCCGAAAAGGAACTGGAACTTTTCCACCAGGATCGCCGCGAGCATGTGGAAACCCTTATTCACCCTGCCCTGCAGGGCGGAGAAATCGTCATCCTCGATCGCTATTATTTCTCCACCATGGCCTACCAGGGCGTGCGCGGATTCGACCCTGCCGAAATCCGCCGGGTTAACGAGGAGTTCGCACCCCGTCCCGACCTGCTCCTCCTGCTCGATCTTTCCCTCGACACCGCCCTCAAACGGATCGGAGTCCGTGACGGGCAGGGCAATGAATTCGAGCGGAGGGAATCCCTCCAGCTCTGCAGTGAGATCTTCCACTCCGTACAGGACGACTTCCTGCGGGTGATCGATGCTGACCAATCCATCGAACAGATCCACGAGGCCATCATGACCACGGTCGGCCCCTTGCTCCAGTCCTCCTCCCAGTAGGGGAGGCCCGGACTCCCGCTACTCCACCCCCGCCGGCTCTCCCTTGAGATACACCTCGCGAGGCCTGGCCCCGTCGGCCGGACCCACGATCCCACGCTGTTCAAGGATATCGACCATGCGAGCGGCACGGGTGTAACCAAGACGCAATCGTCGCTGCAGGAGCGAGGTGCTGGCCTTCTGTTCCTGCACGATGACTTCGATACACTTCTGGAGAATCTCCTCATCCGCATCGGAAACGTCATCCTCGTCCCCATCGTCTCCGCCGCCGCCACCATCGATACTGGCCTGCACGCTCTCCTCGAAACGCTGCTCGCTCTGCTCCGAACAGAAGCCCACCAGGGATTCCACTTCCTCGTCGGAAATCCAGGCACCCTGGGCCCGGTCGAGCTTGGCCGAACCGGGCGGCAGGAAGAGCAGGTCGCCCTTGCCCACCAGTTTCTCAGCACCCTTGCCGTCGAGGATCACCCGGCTGTCCAAGGCGGAGGACACCTGGAAGGCAATGCGACTCGGGATATTAGCCTTGATGATACCGGTCACCACATCGGCCCGCGGCGTCTGGGTGGCCACGATGAGATGGATTCCCGCTGCCCGCGCCTTCTGGGCAATCCGGGCGATGCACATCTCCACATCAGCCGGAGCGGTCTGCATGAGATCTGCAAGCTCATCGATAATCACCACGATATAGGGGAATCGGTCTGGAATTTCCTCTTCCTCGTCTTCCTCCCAGTCCCCGTCCTCCGGGCCCAGCTCTCCATCCGCCAGCGCCGCTGCAATCGACTCGACGTGCTCCTCATCGACGATTTCCTCTTCCTCCTCAGGCTCTTCTTCCTCCTCGGCACCCAGTTCGTATTCCCCATCCTCACGCACCCGGTTGTTGAAGGAATCGAAGTTCCTTACCCCCTCTCTGGCGAAGATCTTGTAACGGCGCTCCATTTCATTGACGCACCACTTGAGGGCCCCAACCACCTTGCGTGGATCAGTCACTACCGGAACCACGAGATGCGGAAGGTCCGAGTAGATCTGCATTTCAACCACTTTCGGGTCAATCATGATGAAACGCAGCTCATCCGGGCCAAACTTGAAGAGGATACTCGAGATGATTGAGTTGATGCAGACCGACTTTCCGGATCCGGTCGCACCAGCTACCAAGAGGTGGGGCATGGCGGCGAGATCACCGATGACGGCCTTGCCATAGACGTCCTTGCCGAGGGCGAGAGGAATCTTCCGCTTGGAACTCCTGAACTCATCATCCTGCAGCAGTTCCCGCAGCGCCACCGGCATCCGCGAGTCGTTGGCAATCTCGATTCCCACCGTATCCTTGCCCGGAATGGGAGCGAGAATGTTGATCCGCTCCGCCTTGGTCGCCCTCGCGAGGTCAGGTTCCAACTGGGCAATCCGACTCACCCGCAAACCAACACTCGGGTAAACCTCGTAACGCGTGATGGTTGGACCACGGGTAATGTCTCCAGCGGTCACGTCTACTCCGAAGGCCTTGAGGGTCTCCACGATCTTGGTTTGCTGCGTGATGAGGGCATCGGTGTTGTCCTCGGGCGGAGCCTCCTCCTCGTCATATTCCAGCAGATCAAACCCGGGCAGTTCGTAATCCTCAAACCCTTCCGTGCTGAGGGCCGCATGCTGTTTGGGCTGCTTACGCTCAAAGGGCTTCGCTCCAGCGGCCAAGGTAGGGGTAATGCGCTGGGTCGCATCGATGATCTGTGGCTCAGGAAGTTCCTGCAGGGGCAACTGGGACTGACCTTCCCCGTCCTCCTCGAAATCAGTTTCCTCCTCATACTCCCACTGCCCCTCATCCTCCTCGTCCGCTTCCGCCAGGGAGTTCCGCTGCTTCCCGTTTTTCTTCCGGGACGCAGGCTTCTTCTTCGGGGTCGCGCGCGAACTGGCCGAGCTGTTCTTCTCCTCCGCCCGCGCTGCCCAGGCCTCCCGCAGTTCACCACTCTTCTCGGCGGTCCAGAGGAACAGTTCCTTGACGAACTTGATGGGGTGCACTCCCAGCAGAGTGAAGAAGCTCAACCAGTAAATCATCCCGAGCACGATGATCGACCCCATGCTGTTAAGCAGTCCCTTGAGCACTGCAATGCCCAGTCCCTCTCCGATGACTCCGCCCGTACCAGCAATCAGGTATGTTTCCTGCCAGGTAGTAAAGAAGCTATTCTGGACCGACATCAGGCTCGCTCCACTGACAAGGCAGACCGCAAATCCAATCCAGGTCCGCATGCTGAAGGACGCGCCCAGAAAGAGACGCCCCACTCCCAGCCAGATCAAGCCCAGGGGAAGCAGGTAGGCTGCCACGCCAAAGAGCTGGATCTGCCCGAAGCCGATCAGGGTCCCGACCGGGCCAATCCAATTCTGGCGGGGATGGTTTGCCTCCATGTCCAGGGCAAAGCTTCCCAGAAGAGTCCAATCGGTGAACGGAAACTTGATTGGCAGATCCCCCGGGGTGTACGAAATGAGCGACAGAAGCAGGAGGACACCCGTTCCTGCAAACAAGATGCCCATTCCCTCCCCCGACCAACGGGACTCGTCGGCGCCCTTCCGCTTCGACTTGTTCCTCGATCTCGCCATAAATTTTTATATAGAGCAGCCAACAGGCTATACTCCACGCATAGAATCCCCTAAAACCAAGGGTCTAACAAGATCGAATGACAGTTTTTTTAATTTTCAAGGAACCTTAAGGTTTTTGCCCTGTCTCCTCGCTTTTCCCCCACCTTTCTTCCTTCCAGCTCCTCCCCCTGATGCGCCTTCTCCTCCTCTTCCTGAAAGAACCCCTCCCCGGCGAGGTCAAGACCCGCCTGGGTCACACCTTGGGCGCGGAGCAGGCCGCGATCGTCTATCGCGCGATGCTACGCCTTCTCCTCATTCAATTAAGCGGACTGGAGCAGTGTCGCCTGCGGTTCTGCTACGCCCCTGACGATGCTCACGATGCCATTCGCTTCTGGCTCCTGTCCGAGATCATGGAAGTGCCGGAAATTCAACTCAACCTTGAACACATTGATTTCCGTCCCCAGGGAGAAGGCGATCTGGGTGCCCGTCTCACCCGGGCTGCACGGCAATCCTTTGAGGAGGGTTATCAGAAGATCGCCTTCATCGGCAGCGACTGCATTGAGATTTCCAGCCGGTGGATTCAGGCAGCCTTCGCTCAACTCAATGACAGGCATGACGCGGTCATCGGACCAACTCCGGACGGAGGCTACCACCTCCTCGCCATGCAACGTTACCTGCCCACTCTCTTTGAGGAAATTCCGTGGAGCACCCCGGCCACCTGCCAGGTTACTACCGACCGGGCAGCCCAAGAGGATATCTCCCTCTACCGACGGCCCGCCCGCCCGGCCGGCGGGGGGGGGGGGGCGTACCGGGCGGGCCTGGCCGGCCCGGTGGGGACCCGCCTGCAAAAAACGGTGGAAACTCTGGAAAAGGATTTTTAGGATTATCGCTTCTTCTCCAGCCCCCCATCCTACCGGGAACCTCCTCCTCTCCCTCCCCATGCCCGTTTCCAGGATAGATCCGTCCTGAGAAGCGGGATCGGCAATGACAGGTTCTTCCCTTCTGGAGGACGCCCCAGCGGGGATCCATTATCACCGCTTGCCTCTTGGCAATTACTCCGCCCCATGTTCAATACATTGGCGTGCACCCGATTACCTTCCAGCCACTCTATATGACCCGGGTGTGGGGTGGTCGGACGCTGGAGGAAGTTTATGACCGGGAGTTGCCGGATTCACAACCCTATGGCGAATCATGGGAAGTCTCGGATCGCAGCGGGGAACAGTCCGTGGTCACCGCCGGGGAAATGGCGGGGTCCACCCTGCACGACCTCTGGTCACAGAAACGTGAGGACATTTTCGGGGAAGGACTGAAAGGCGACCGATTTCCGCTCCTCATCAAGATCCTCGATGCCCGTGATGACCTTTCTATTCAGGTCCATCCGCCTGCCCAGGTCGCGCCCCGACTGGGGGGCGAGCCAAAAACGGAGATGTGGTACATTGCCGAAGCCCTTCCCGGCGCCCAACTTTATCTGGGCCTCAAGGACGGGGTAACGCGCCAGCAGTTTGAAGCCGCCCTCTCTGAAGGAACGGTCGACCGACTTGTGCACGCCGTGGAACCCCGGGCCGGAGAGTCCATCATTATTCCCTCCGGTCGCCTGCATGCGATCGGGGCCGGTTGCCTGATCTACGAGATCCAGCAAAACTCAGATACCACCTATCGTGTCTTCGACTGGAACCGGATCGGACTCGACGGCAACCCACGTGACTTGCATATCGAGGAGTCACTCGACTGCATCGATTTCTGCGACATTGAACCCGGAATGGACGAACCCGAAGGCGGCACCCTTGCAAGTTGCGAACACTTCATGGTCGAGCAACTGGATCTCCCTGCCGGGGCAGCCCTCGGCAATCCTGATCCCGATCGCTTTTCCATCATCACGGTGGTGAAAGGGGTCTTGCGTGGCAGCGATGGCCGCACGTTTACAGCAGGCAACTTTCTCCTCCTCCCCCGTGGGACCACGCAACTCGAAGCCGACTCCACAACCTCCCTTCTGCAGACCACTATTCCGCGCTGAGACATGTCAGCGCACCGGGGCTGCCAGGGCCTGGCCAAGCAGGTTCCCGGGAATCATCAATCCGGAAATACTATGGCACGATGTCCGTCCAGGATGATGCGATCGTGCACGTGGTAGCGAATGCCCTTGGCGAGTGCTGCTCGCTCGCAATCCCGGCCCAACCGGATGAGGTCGTGCACGGAGTGGTAATGCTGCACGCTTTCCACTTCCTGGTCGATGATGGGTCCTGCATCCAGGTCTTCCGTCACATAGTGGCAGGTGGCACCAATCAACTTCACCCCGCGCTCAAAGGCCTTGCGGTATGGATTAGCTCCCGCAAAAGCCGGCAGGAAACTGTGATGAATGTTGATCATACGGCCTTCATAGGATCCACACAACCACCCCGGAACGACCTGCATGAACCGCGCGAGAACGACCAGTTCAACCGACTGCTCCTGCAACAGTTTTTCAATCTCCCGGAAACCGGGCTCCTTGTCCTCTCCGATTTCGACGAAATGAAAGGGAATGCCCGCCTTTTCCGCAATCACCCGGCAGTCTTCGCGATTCCCAATAATGGAAGTGATCTCCACGGGGACTTCCCCGAGCTGCGCCCTCCAGAGAACCTCGTTGAGGCAATGATCGGTGCGCGTCACGAGCACCGCCGTGCGCATGCGATACGGAAGCCGGCGGAAGTGCCAGCGAGCCTCCAGGGCACGGCCAAGCGTTCCAAAACCACTCACAAAATCGTCGGTCTCCACATCCAGCCCGGAGGTATCAATCTCAAGGCGCGCAAAAAACCTCTGATTCGCCGTATCTGTAAACTGGTTGAACTCCACCAGGTTACCCTGATGATCGGCCACGTAACCCGCGATCCGCGCCACTAATCCGGGCTGGTCGGGGCAATCAATTTTCAGGATCAATCCTTCTCTGGTCATCCGATCACTTTCGTTTTGTTAGAGCCCGGGCACGGTTACGGGCCAATTCGAGAAAATCCCTCGCAATAGGCTTCAGGGCACCCTGGTAAATCGCTCCTACCACCACGGGCGGAAACCCAGTTAACCGGATCGCGCGCAACCCTTCCGGCGGTTCCTTGCCCGGAATGTCCACTCCCATCCCCACTCCGAAGCCCCGCACCACGTAATTCCCGACCAGGTCCAGGGAATCGACTTCCATACTGGGAGCAAGGTGGATGTCGCGTTCATCAAACGCCTCCAGGAAGATCTTGCCCAGAATCTCGTGGGGCGGGAGCCCGACCAGTGGATATTTCGAAAGCTTGCCATTTGAATAGGGATCCTTCTCCAGCATGTCACTCAAACGTCTGACCTTCCATTCATCCGGCACCAGCAGCACGAGAGGAACCTTGAGCAACTCCACCGCCTGCAGCCCCTCCATGAGGCGGCCGTATATGATGCTGATTGCAAGATCGATCTGCTGATTGAGAAGAAGTCCGTGAATATCCGCGGGCTCCACCTCCCGCAGGGTAAAACGCACCTTCGGTTCCTCCGTCCGCATCTCAACAAGTAGATCGGGAAGATGATTACGCATCGCTGATGACGAGGCTGCGATACGCAGATGACAGCTCTCCTCTCCCTTCAGCCGAGCCTCCACTTCACCAAGGCGGGAAAAGAACGGATAGAGAAAGTCATACAGCTCATCCCCGGCGGGCGTCAGTGCGAAGGGTCTGCGATTGAACAGTTTCACGCCCAGCTCCCGCTCCAACTGCAGAATCTGCCCGCTCACCGCCGGCTGCTGAATACCGTAGGGCATTTTCCGCACGGCCGCAGTGATCCCCTCATACTTCGCAACAAAGTAGAACAGTTCAAGGTGGTGGATGTTCATTTCCGCCCGAGGGGTAGCAACTTTAATCATCAGTTCAATCAATACTTCCGCGACTTCAATTGAATTCTCTGACGATCATTGCTGCCCGGCTTGTCCCCCGGGGGATCTTAAAAGGCCCCGTTTGAGTTCCCGGCCCAGATAGCTTGAAACTTGAGATCTGGGATTGAAACTTCGGACATGCGCGCCGTCATTCAACGCGTTTCCAAGGCCTCCGTCACTGTCGAGGGGACAGTCACCTCCGCCATCGACTCAGGCCTCCTCATCCTCCTCGGAATCGGCAAGGCCGATGGAGATGAAGATCTCGAGTGGCTCGCGGGTAAAATCGCCAACATGCGCATTTTCGAAGACGAGGAAGGCCGTATGAATAGATCTCTCCTCGACACCCGCGGAGAAGCGCTCGTGGTGAGCCAGTTCACCCTGTATGCCAGCACGAAAAAGGGCAATCGACCCTCCTTTATCTCGGCCGCCTCACCAGAACATTCCGAACCACTCTACCGGCAATTCTGCGATTCTCTCTCTAGGCGCCTGTCCAGGGAAGTGGGTCGCGGCTGCTTCGGAGCCATGATGAATGTCTCTCTTGTCAATGATGGCCCCGTCACGATCGCGATCGATTCGCGAGCCCGCGAGTAAGTTCCAGTTCACCCTCCCTGACCTAGTCCTTCAACCGCGTCTTGGTGCCGCAATACATGCATCGATAACTGGCAAAGATCATCGCGCTACGGGCCGTTGCAAAGGTATGGCCAAGGATCGATCTCTCGGCTCGCTCGTGCTTCCGGCACTTCCTGGGCACGAACAACCTCTGTCCACAGAGTCGGCACCGTACCTTTACCCCCTGCAGGAAGTAGAGGATCAGGCAAAAGGGAAAGACCGGAAGAAAAAGAGCAATGGTCCAGTCAAATTGCACATGAAAGAACATCGCCATGATCCCCACTGTCATCAGGCCCAGGACCGACAGGACGGTCACAGTCACTGCCACAACCGTCACCGTGGCGGCCCATCTGACCAGTCCTGCATCAGGATGCGACATGCCCCGATTACGCCGACCTTCCCGCCCACTAGCGTCCCGTAGATCCTCCAGGGGCCGGAAGGCAATGTTGGCCTCCTGATGTTCCGTTGGCAACTTACCCTGCGGAACTGACGCGCTGGACTTCGCCCGGCCTGCCAGCCCCATTTCCCTGACCATCTCAGGCGGACGCCCCCCCGAAGAGGCCCCTTCCAGAACCTTGGCGACCGGTAGCGAGGCAAGATCGATTCCAGCAACCTGCAGACTCTCTAACGAAACTTCCTTCGCCTCTGCGGCAGGAACCTCAGCCTTCTTGCGCAGCAGATTACGGGCGGTATTTTGCCAAGCCTTCACCAAGTCCGCAGACGGACTCTGGACCGCCCCTTCATGATGCGTGCTAGCCTGATCGATCCGCACCAGAATCTCATCGGCCTCCAGGGAGACCAGCAACTCTACAGTGTCCAGTTCAGCCTCGCGGAGGAGGGACAGGATAGGATCTGTGATACCTGGAACTTCAGATATATCCGCCATCGCAATCGTGCCTCCCTGAAACGTGCCTTATGACCCGGACTAATTAAGGGTTATGACAAGGCCCCGAGATGCTCCTCCAGTTGACTCATTTTCTCCCTCCACTCCTCAAGCCGCTCCCGCTCCTGCTGCACCACTTCCGGCTTGGCGTTTTCCACGAACTTCGGATTACCCAGCATTCCCTCACTTCTCCCCAGTTCTTTTTTCACCTTCGCAATCTCGGCCTCAATGCGCTTCTTTTCAGCATCCAGGTCGACCAGTCCTTCCAGGGGAAGGTAGACTTCTCCAATCGCGGTCACCGCCACCGGAGTTCCCTTGGAAGCTTCGTAGTCAGTTGAGAATTTGATCTCTTTTGCCCCGCAAAGGAGCGCAACGGTTGCGCCCTCGGTTTCAACCCAGTCGTCTACTGGTTTCACGATGAGGCATACGTTTCGATTGGCCGCCAGATTGTATTCAGCCTTCAGATTGCGCACCCGCGAAACGGACTCGTAGACCGCTGCCACCCGCTCCCCCGCCTCGCTGCGATCTTCCTCCGAAATTCCGTAAGCCTCCAGAACGGACTCCACCGGAAGATCCTTCTGCATGAGAAGTGCTCCTTCTTCTCCAAACCCCAGGTTTTCCCATAGCTCCTCGGTAAGATGGGGCATGTAGGGATGCATCAGTTGCAGGTAGCGCTCAAACACGAGGTCCATGACTTCGAGCGTGGAAGCCTTGCGCCCGGGCTCCGCATCCTCCCGGAAATCTCCCTTCACCGCCTCAAGGTACCAGTCGCAGAACTCCGACCAGAAGAACTGGTAGAGTTGCTGCGCCGCATCGTTGAAGGCGTAGGCTCCCATCGCCCGGCCCAACCCCTCCTCGAGCAAATCCAGCTTCCTCAGGATGTCTATCGCGAAGATATTGGGACGCGCAGCCTCTTCCTCAACAGCCCCCTGCATCTGCCGGTAACGGCAAGCATTCCAGAGTTTGTTGGCGAAGTTGCGCCCTTCCTCGATCTGTTTCTCATCAAACTTCACATCCAGACCAGTAGGCGCAATCCGCATCAATCCATAACGGAGGGCATCGGCTCCATACTTCGCGATCAGATCGAGCGGATCAGGAGAATTGCCAAGAGTCTTGGACATCTTCTTCCCCTCGATATCCCGCACGATGCTGTTGAAATAAACGCTGCTGAACGGAATCTCGTCCTTGAATTCCAGACCCGCCATGATCATGCGGGCTACCCAGAAGAAGATAATATCCGGACCGGTACAAAGATCCACCGTCGGATAAAACTTGGCCTGCGTGGCCTCGTCCATGGTGGCGTAGGGCCACAGCCAGGAACTGAACCACGTATCCATCACATCGTCGTCCTGAACCCAGTCCCCATCATCCGGAGGCGGATCAATGCCGACAAATATGTCACCACTCTCCAGGTGGGAAAGGTCCAGGCTCTCCGCCTCCTTCAGTTCGTTGACCTTCCCCTTCCTCTACCACACCGGAACACGGTGTCCCCACCAGAGCTGGCGACTGATACACCAGTCCTGGATATTCTCCAACCAGTGGAGGTAGGTCTTCTGCCACCGCTCGGGCCGGAAAACGATCTCGCCCTCGGCCACCACCCTGGTCGCCCGCTCCACCTGGGGATACTTGAGAAACCACTGCATTGAGATACGCGGTTCAATGGGCACCCCGGCACGCTGCGAAAAGCCCACCTTGTTCTCGTAATCCTCAACCTTCTCCAGCAATCCCATCTCCTCCAGTTTGGCCGCCGCCAGGTCGCGAACCTCAAAGCGATCCTTGCCATGCAGGTCCGGACATTCCGGACAATTGACGGTGCCGTCCGGGTGAAGGACGTCCACGATCTCCAGACCATGCCGCGTTCCGATCTCAAAGTCTGCCTTGTCGTGGGCCGGGGTGACCTTGAGCACTCCCGTTCCAAATTCGATGTCGATATGCTCATCGGCCACGATGGGAATGTCCGCTTCCGGGAATGGCCGCCGGACGAACTTCCCGACCAGGTGACCGTACCGTGGATCCTTCGGGTTGACCGCTACCCCCGTATCTCCCATCAGGGTCTCCGGTCTGGTGGTCGCAATCTGAAGATAGGTTCCTGGTTCATCCACCAACTCATACCGCATGTAATACAGCTTGGACTTCTGCGGGGTCATCTCAACCTCCTCATCCGAAAGGGCCGTAAGCGAAACCGGACACCAGTTCACCATGCGCTTGCCCCGGTAAATGAAGCCCTTCTCAAAAAGATGGACGAACACCCGCTGCACTTCGCGCGAGTAGTCCTCGTCCATCGTGAAGCGCTCCCGGCTCCAGTCGCACGAACAACCAAGGCGCTTGAGTTGTTCGATAATTATTCCGCCATGGTGTTCCTTCCAGTCCCACACCATCTCGAGGAATCGCTCTCGCCCCACATCATGCTTGGTCCTGCCCTCGTC
>JAKVCR010000201.1 GCA_022448985.1 Roseibacillus sp. | reverse complement strand
CAGTCCCCGCCGGTCTTGAAGATGTCGTGCAAATTGCTGCGGGGGATGGTCACTCTCTGACGCTGAGAGAGGACGGCAAGCTAGTTGCCTGGGGCCGTAACAACTATGGTCAGAGCACAGTCACAGCCGGTCTTGAAAATGTCGTGCAGATTGCTGCGGGGGATTATCACTCCCTTGCCCTGAGAGAGGACGGCAAGGTGGTTGCCTGGGGCTTTGGCCTTGGGGTCGGTGGTCAGAGGATAGTACTCGGCGGACGTGAAGATGTCGTGCAGATTGCTGCGGGGGATGGTCACTTCCTTGCGCTGAGGGAGAACGGCAAGGTAGTTGCCTGGGGCACTAACGACAATGGTGAGAGCTCAGTCCCCGTCGGCCTTGAAGATGTCGTGCAGATTTCTGCGGGACAGAAGCACTCCCTTGCGCTGAAACGGAAGCCTTGATTGCGACTTGCCCGCTGCCTCGATCGCATCAAGTGCGGCAGTATCGATGATTCCATCGCAAATCTCGATTACTGTTTCGATTACTGATTACTGTTTTTTTGACCCCTTTTGAGCTCTCTAACAGGACAAATGCCCTTGTGTGAAACCTCATGAAGCCCTATGAGTACAGCACAGCACGGAAGAGGGTCTTCCCGGTTGTGATTCAGGATCAGGTCTCCCCTGGACGTGCAGGTTCAAGTCCTCTTCCCGGCATTTGGCTTTCTTCATATGACTCCCGCCCTGAGAGCGACTCTTGCGCTGATTCTCTCCAGCCTGGTCTTTCAGGGGTATGCTGCAGAGCGCCCTAACTTCATTATCGTCTACGTCGATGACCTCGGTTGGGCGGATACTTCCGTCAGGATGATGGAGGGCGACCCTGACTCGGCGAGCGACTTCCATCAGACGCCGCACCTGCAGGCCCTGGCCCGACGGGGAATGAAGTTCTCCAACGCCTACTCCCCCGCTCCCACCTGCACCCCCTCACGCAAAAGCATCCAGTTCGGCAAGACTCCCGGGCGACTGCAATACACCTTCGTCCACGATGTCCTCGCCCTGCAGCGAAAGTTGAAATGGGCAGGGGAAACCTCCCTGGCGGATGTCGTGAAATCAGCCGATTCCAACTACATCACGGCACACTTTGGCAAGGGGATGGGCGGTGAGCAGATGGAGACAATCGGTTACGACGTCACGGACGAAGTCGATGGCAAAGCCGATAACGGTAACTTTCACGGCGAGTATATCAGTTTGAAGAATCGTGTTCCCCTGCCGCCCGATGACCCGAAGAGGATGACCTCGCTCGAGAAAAGGTCTGTGAGCTTCATCAACGAGCACAGCGGCAAACGGCCTTTTCTCATGATGGTGTCGCACTACGCCGTTCATGTCCCCCATGCCGCCCGGGCAGATTTGATCGAGAAGTATCGGAAGCTTCCCCGGGGCAAATATTGCAAGGACGAGGACTACCTCCCAACCGATCAAATCTCGAAAGGCAGGAAAATCAGTCATTGGCGCCTGCAATATGCGGCCATGCTCGAGCAGGTGGATGAAGGACTGGGTCGTATTATTGCCGCGGTCGGGAAGACCGGGCAACTTGGGAACACTTTCGTCATCTTTACCTCGGACAACGGTGGAGGACTCTCTCCCAACGGGGCTCTTCGTGCCGGGAAAGCCACTCTCTATGAGGGGGGAATCAGGGTTCCATTCGTAGTGGCCGGACCGGGCATTCAACCAGGAGCCCAGTGCGATGTTCCCATCGTGCAGTGGGACCTGCTGCCCACCGTGCATGACTACGCCATGAGCGATCAGCCCCTGCCCGCGGATCTCGACGGCGGGAGTTTGCGGAACGTATTCGAGAGCGGGGACAAGGGAAAGGTCTCTCGCCCTGTTGAAGGCCTCGTTTTCCACTATCCCTGTTATTTCGCACCACCCCTGAGTGTGATCCGCCTTGGCGACTACAAATTGATGGAACACCTCCTGACGGGGGAACAGAAACTGTTCAATGTCGCTCGCGACTACCGGGAGAGAACCAATCTCATCAACAAATACCCACAGAAGGCCACGGAGTTGAAGGCCGTCATGAGCAGCTACCTGGAGTCCATTGATGCGGAAGAGGTCCAGGAAGTCTACAAGGCCCGCTTGACCGAGCTGGACCGCTTCGAGCAAAGGGCCCGCGCGGCACACCCAAAGAAAATTGAGAGGGCTGGTAATGACGACGCCCTGAAGGACGCAGCCGACGAGGAACTGGCAGAAGCCCTGGCTCGCATTGACAGGAACCGCAGGGAATGCCGCGAGAATATGCGCGGAAAGGACTTCTAGGAAGCCTCCTCACCGGGGTCCATTCTTGTCCCCTGAAGAAGCAAGGGTTGAAAAGTTCCTGATCTGGAGCGCAGCGCAGCAATGCCTGCTTGTGCTGACTCGGCACCCGCCTCCGATGGTGTTTTCAGAATGAACGTGAAATCGTCCGGCCGACTTTCCGGTTGGAGAGCCAATGAGCTATTCTTCAAGAAGAAAACCATCATTCTCCCACTCTCTTCAGATCCTGTTGCTGCTCCTCAGCATGGCCATGATCCCAGATCGGCTTTCTGCCGAGGAGGAATCCGATCCCGGGGAAATCGAACTGCTCGACTTCGAGGTCTGGCGCCGGGAACGCGGTTACTGGTTCGGGGAGTACACCTTCCTGAATGCCTCGGGAACCTCTGATTACAAGGCCACCGACAACCCGACAAGTGGCCAGTACAATTACCGGAAATACTATGGGTTTATCAATTTGCAGGTCAAAGGCAGTGAACTGAAACAACGGAACATCTTCCTGAGGCCAGCCCTCGACCTCGAAGCCAAGGATCTCGATGCCGATGGCGTCGTTTCCATCAATGAGTTGGATCAGTTTGGCTTCAGTTCGCCATACGACTACCAGATCGACCTTGTTACCAGGATCGCCACTCCCATGCAGAACGGGGCCGGGGCCGGGCTCCTCCCCTTCAATTACACCGAGGGGACCGAGAAGACCTTTACTGCGGACCAGAGCGCCACCGACAACTCAGGAAACCTGAGCGGATCCTACTTCGGCATTCCCACCACCACCACCATCATCGGTGATGATACCGTTCTCTACCGGGTGGGCGCGGGCACTCTCTACC
The DNA here is from genome assembly GCA_022448985.1 of Roseibacillus sp. Classification (GTDB taxonomy): domain Bacteria; phylum Verrucomicrobiota; class Verrucomicrobiia; order Verrucomicrobiales; family Akkermansiaceae; genus Roseibacillus_B. Next base: position 11,527 of record JAKVCR010000201.1, on the reverse strand, counting down.
AGAATCAACTGACCACCCTGCCTGGCAACGGCACCAGAGTGAGAACCGCCCAGGGGTTCTTCAATGGAATCCCCACTTACGCGAGCTATTACCGGGAAACAAAGTTCGAGGACGACGTGGATGAGCATGGAGCGGTAACAAAGACCGCGAAGGAGAAGTTCCTCGAGAAACTGGCTGAGTTCCGTGAGCTCCACAATGTCCCGGAAGCAAACCGCACCACTGACGTGGAGACCTTTTTCACCACCGGGCTCGAGGAACCCGACGAGGTCGAGCCAGCAACGACCCTGGCAGAGTGGAAGAGCTATTACTTCACACCCGCCGAACTGGCTGATCCCGGTATTTCAGGGGACTCGGCGGATGCCGACCTCGATGGGATGGACACCATGCTGGAGTATGCCCTCGTTTCTGATCCTACGGCCTTCGACCCGCAGCACCTGCCCGAACTGGTGACCGTGACCGACGATGGAACCGACTACCTCGGCCTGCGCTACCGGCGCCGGCTGGACAGCAGCGACATCAGCTACAGGATTGAGTCCTCCAGCGATCTCGTGAACTGGCTTCCCGAGAAGAGCCCCGTCCCGGTTGACTCCATTGACAATGGCGATGGTTCAGTGACTACAACAATCCGCCTGACAGATCCGATGAAAGGAGACGCACAACTTTTCCTGCGCCTGAAGATAACCGCCGTAAATTGAGGACAGGACAGCCCTCCCTAAAGTTCCGGAGGCTTACTCCCGGAGGAACTGAAACGGATGGATTGCTCAGGAGGCATGAACTCCAGCCCGTATCTCAGGTTCGACTCAAAGATCAGTTCCTTGAAGATCTGAAAAACATCATGGGAATCCGGATAGACATAGATGGACACATACAGGTTCTCTCTCCTGGCAACTTTAAGAGTTACCCCCAGGTCACCTGACGCTGCGGGCAATTGATGGCCTCTTCCCTTGATTGGTTCCGCCAGGAAAGCATTACCCAGACCAATGGCCGTTCGTTTTATGGTGGGGCTATCCTTCAAGGTTACACCTTCTGCGAGCGGATAAACACGCCCATACTTCAGTATGACGGGAAATGGATTTCCGGCCCGACCTTTTTCCCGCGGAAAGCGCACGGTCTGGATCTTTCCCTTCTCTGCTCCCTCTATCTGCGACTCCAGCTCACTCTTTCTCCGGGAAAGGAAATCAATTTTCTCCTGACTGGCCCTGGACAGGGATTCCGCAGACACGACCTGCTGTTTCAAATCCTTCAGTTTCCTTTCAAGCTCTTCCCGCCTCCCCAGCGCCGAGAGAGCCTGAGCCTCTGCCAGAACCTCCTCTCCCCTGGACATCCGATCGACCTCCTCCTTCAGGGAGGCAAAAGTTTCCTTCAGGCTGTCCAATCGCGCAGCCTGACTGGCGCGCTGGGGATCAACCGATTCCTCCACTCGCACCAATTCACGCTGCAGGTCTGCCAAATCCTTCTCAGCACGTTGGATACGGCGCTCGAGCATGTCACTTTGTGCCTCTGCGATGGGCAGAAGTACTGATGGCCCTGAGTGCCTCGGGAGTATGGCCAGAAGACATGCGATCAGGATAACTGCCCCAAAGACATTCGTCAGGATATCCAGCATCAGGTCCATGCTGCCGGTGGAATCATCCTGGGAGAGCCTTCTCTTCATTCTTCCTCCTCCTTTCCCAGTCGGAGCACGGTTTGCTCACCAAGCGCATCGTAGCCGAGCTCAAATCCCGCAGTGCGCACCGAATCACACAACTTTTCGAAATACTTTGCCCCGGAGGGCCGGACGAAGAGGACAAAGTAATGCTCAGTGGGCCTGAACCCCGTGCAATAACGGGCAAATCCCTCAACACTCAGCAGGGCCGGGGAGCGCTCAGCACTGAATCGCCTGGCAATTACCCGCTCTTCACCAATCTCCACCACGATAGGCTCCTTGGTCGTATCTGTCCTTTCCGGGATAAGGCGCAACACACGGGACTGGTCCACCGCGGCAAGAGCCTTCGTTTCGAGTTCCCGCACCATCTCCTCCCGGCTTCTCAGGTTTCTTCCAAGTTGTTCGTTGGAAAGCGCCAGCTCCCTGAGGCGCCGGGTATTGCGTTCAGACTCGAACAGCAATCTCGCCACCTCGACCGCTTCCGGACTGATATCTCCCTCAGACAACGCCGGAGCCCTGGCCACCATCAATCTGTTCCGCTGCCGGAGAAGATCTGCCACCCTTGACTCCAGCACTTTAGTTTCTGCTGCCAGTTCAGCCTCGCCAAGATGGGACCGCTGGGAGGACCTCGACTCCTCCAGTCGTTCCCGATCCTCCACAATCTTCGCCTCAAGGGCGCGGAGCCGTCCTGCAGAAAAATCTCCTAGCTCGAAATCTGAGGAAATGGTCCCTGAGTAGTCTGCCGTAGAGTCTGCCCGGGGCATAGGCGGGCGGATCTTGTCGATCTGCAACGCAAGAAGAAGCGCTATGATGATCACAACGCCTGTGACCGAGAAGATCACATCCTGAAACGCGAAAAAGCTTACTCCTCCCCGGTTCCTCAGCCCCTTCCGAATCGATTTCATCTATGGTGGAGACTACCGGTGATCACCTGTTATTTCTCCCGCAGGCGAAGTCGTCCGGCCAGGCGACGACTGCAGTATTCATTGCAGGAATCCAGCCATTCTGCTTCGCGCGACTGCAGGAAAGACACGATGAGGTGCAGCACGAGGGCGAGAACGAGAGCCAGCAGGGTGGTATCAAAGGCCGTGGCAAGACCCGCGGTGACGCTGGTCAGTGAGTCCTTGATCCCGTCAAAGTTCCCTTCCTGCTGAAGCGTGATTCCAAAAGCCCCAATCGCCCGGCCAAGTCCCAGAACCGTTCCAATGAACCCGAGGACAGGAATTGCCCATACAAGCCCCTGCATCATTCCGTAACTGGCTGCGACTTGGGCCTCATCATTGTCGGCCTGCACCTTGAGAATTGCTGTGACGTCGGCAGTCTGTCCGATATTATCAAGGTTGGAGAGAGCTCGCTCAACACGATTGAGCACGGCGAAATGAACAGGATTATCTACCTGTTCATGGAGACGCTTCAGGACGTCCTGTGCCGTCTCCGGACTTAAGGCGAAGGAGGCCTCGGAAGGAATGATCGGAAGACTGAAGGCCCTTTGCTGGAATTTGAGCTTCCGACTCTTCATCCACAGCATGCCCAGGACCCAGAAAAAGAAAAGCACCGCAATATACTGGGTAGGCCCCCTCTCCAGGAGGATGGCCCGAACGACCTCAAATCCCTCCACTCCCCGGAACCAGTAAAAGATCATGGCGAAGAACGCCGCGGTAAACAGCAGGCCTATTAGAAAAGACAGGACCTTGTTCGCGTCTGTATAGCGGCCGCCCTTGAACCCCAGGCGTTGTTCCGGATCCTGCTTGTGCCACTTCAGAATCGCTCTTTCACCATTCTCCGGGTGCTCCTCGGAAGAATCCTGCGGTGGGGGGGTGGAAGCCTGCAAACTCATCGCGGGGACGTTCTAGTACAATGTTTCGATAAAGAACCCTACAAGGAACCCAACCAGAAAGGCGATTGCATAGGAAGCTATGGTGTAAAACAAGGCCGCCAGAGCGGACTTTCCGTATCCCAGCGCCTGACCATTCGGGCTCTGGAACAACGCCGCCCAGCAGACAATCTGAATTATGAACATGACGGCCCCGACAACCATCGAAAAAGCTAACGTCTGATTGTCGATGTCTCCGCGTTCTGGATCAAAGAAGAAGACGTAAAGAAACAGGTGCGTTACAAATCCTATCGCGATTGGCAGGAGAGAGCCCACGTAGCATACATGGAACCGCGGCCAGTAGCCCTCCAGCATTCGGATCACGAGGATCAGAAGCCCTGCCCCAAAGACCGCCGAAACCGCCAATAAAAACACGCAGCCGTGAACAAGGTAGACCACCAAGTTCATCGCTTTAATGCCAAGGAAATCATTCAATTCGCTGATCAGGCTCGCGAGACCCACCCGCGCATCAAACACTTGGAGGATGAAGACAAAGGCCAGAAAAAGGCCCGCATAAATGTAGCTGGACCAGACCCCCATCCACGGCAGGGGTCGCTCTCGCACAGCTGCTGATCCCAATACTCCCCGCAGAGCGATGTGCCCAAAGACCAGCGCGAGGAGAATCGTCACCACGTTCAGGACCGGAACGAAGAAGAAAAACGACAGAATAAAGGAGGCAATTCCGAAGCGTCGCCACTCCCCATGGAAGCCTGCCCCACTCCCCGGCAAATCCAAACCGCCTGCCACTCCGGCCAGCTCGGGGGGAAGGGCTCGCTCAGTCACCTCCTTGCCGGGAGAGCCCTCGATTGACCGGGCCGATTCCAGCACGACGGTAGGGGCGGGGTCTGCCACGGGTTGTGGTTCCGGCTCCTTGTGCCGGAGTTGGGCAAGAGCATCCCGGAGCAATACCCACTCCCCCCCGATCTGGATCCTGCTCAATGAATTGATACTCCGCTGCCTGAGCCTGGTCTCAATCTGCTCGAGACTGAAGGGGCCCGTCACATTTCCACGCCACGAAATATAGAACTGCTCTTCGGTATCCACGGCTTAGTAGTGAAGTGGTTCCACCTTCTCATTCCGGGGAACATGCCAGTCCATCAGGCCACCCGGAAAATCACCGCGCCTCTCGGCAGGACCAATCGACATCGCATCCTCAACAGGCACCCGGTTTCCTTCTGGGCGTTCGTTGGAGTTAGAGCCGCTTTCACCGCAAACCCTGCACGCGGTGGTTATCTTTCCCTCACCCCACTTGTGGCCCAAGGTGGCGAAGCGGCCGGAGCCGTTCTCCCGGCTGTCACCAATCTTTTCATCGAAGTTGAAACTCGCCACTACCCGGTATTACTACTTCACTCCTTGCGCGCAGGTAAAGTCACAAGCCCCCCCAATTCCCCGCAAAGCTCTTCGGCCTTCCCAGAAAGACCGGGCGGCAAATCTCATATTATCGCAAAATCAGTGGTAATTTGATCAGCTAGCTTCCGATCTTCTGTCCGAGCGCAGGCAATCACGTTTTTCAGAGCAGCTGCCGTCAGAAGCTGAGTCGTGCTTCCGCCACTACCTGGCAACCAGGGAGGACACCGGGCCCTTCACTTGGTATCGAATTCATATACCGGAACTGGCTGGATGCCCCGTTTCCCCGGAACAAGAAACCACTTGTCCGGGGCAATGCTGGGCGATCCTGCGGAAATCCACACCCACATGATGAAGATGAATATTCCCAGTCCGAAAATCCCCCAAAACCAATCCGAGCCGTCCATCTCTGAGGACGACTGACTGTTCCCGTTCCCACTACTGCAGGGAGCGCACAACCCGGAACGAGCCCTTGCGGTGCTCATGAGGATTTGTGTGCCGCACTCCAGACAACTTGTTTTCGGTTCTGGTGCCTGGGCAGGTGCTCGCTCACGGACCTCCTTCTCGGGAGCATCCATGGTCAACTGGACCGGCTCCAACTCCCTGACAGGGATCGGCATTACCACCGGTTCTGGTTCCGGTTCTGGTTTTATTTGCCGGAGTTGGGCGAGAGCATCCCTGAGCAATACCCACTCGCCCCCGATCTGGATCCTGCTTAATGAGTTGATCTTCCGCTGCACGAGCCTGGTCTCAATCTGCTCGAGACTGAAGGGCCCCGTCACCTTCCCGCGCCACGAAATATAGAACTGTTCCTCGGTGTCCACACCTTAACGTTATCAGGGTTCCTCTTTCTCATCCCGGGAACTATGCTGCGACACCAGATAATCCCGCAGGTCTGCACGTCCGATTTCCATCCCGAAAATCGGCGAAAGCGGCAGGAAGCTGTCATCCGGCAGCGAGATCGTCTGCCCCGGGTCCAGCGTCCCCAGGAGCCTCGGTCCCACTTTCCCATCCCCACCCGGGGCGAGACACCAGGCCACCTTCTCTTCCAGGTCCTCCTGCATGCGGGCCACTCCATCCGAGTCAATGTATCCCAGCATGACAACCCGTTGCCGCAGCACCATCTGTGCCAGCTGATGCATCTTCCGGAGGGATTGGTAATAGTTACTGCCAGTCCTCTCCTTGAAATACTGCTCCCATTCGCCGGTCCCCTTGGGCTTGGTGGACAGCATCCAGTAGTGGGCATGCGGAAGCAGCTTGAAGGAGAGCGCCCTCGCCTCTTCCATGTCCTTCCTGATTTCCGGGATGAAGTGCAGCCCCCACTCCGCCGGTCGTCCCCGCATCAGATCAAAGAGATTGTGAATCAGGTAGGCCTTCGCCAGCGGGTCGGCATTCTCGTCATTCAGAATGCGGTCAATGCCGGGAACAGGACTCCTTTCAAATTCCGTCCCGGTGGGATTCAGCAGTTCATTGAGCCTGAGAGTCTCAACCAGCGCTGACGTCGGGGTGAGCTTCTCCTTGGTGATCCTTGCCGTCGTTCCAAAATTGCGGGTCTTGAACTGCGGCCCTCGCCCGATGTTGAAGGGGCCCTCCGCGATCCTTCCCGAGAATTTCACCGGATTTCCATTCCCTTCCACAAGGCGACCCGAGCTGAAACCTTTCACTGAAATCGGCGGAATTCCCCATGTCAGGGTGAGCTCGTGGACATCGACAAGGTAAGGGCTTGCCAGCCTCTCCACCAGGTCGCGCTCCTTCTTCACCGCCCCGTCCGGCCTCGGGAATTCTCCCTCCGTCATGTTCCGGGCGGTCGCCAGGGCCGTCAGGTCCCCATTGAAGAGGAGAAAGGCCCGGTGCCGGTCCTCATTGGGAAGATGGTCCGCTACCCTCTGCGCGAAGCCCCCCACTCGAAATCCGGCTTCCGCTACCTCCTCCAACGCGGCCTGGTAGGTTGTCAGGAACTTGGTGGACCCGAGGGTCTTCTGGGCCGCCAGGGCCTTTCCCGCACTCTCGCTCAGGGAGCGGGAACGTCGGACCTGCTCCGCCACCTGGCTCTCGGTCGAGGCTGGCAACCGCAGGAGGGGAACGGGAAGATCGGCCATTGCCGCAAAATCCCCCAGCTGAGCCAGTCCTTCCTCCGCGACCTCCCAGGCCGCGAACGCCGGACCCTCAAAATCAATACCCGCCACCTGCTCGGAGAGCCCCGTCACTACCTCCAGGGCCGCCCGGTTGGCCTCGTCCTGACGCTGCTCCATGTAGCGCTCGGCCTTGTTCCGGAGAATGGCCATCTGGGCCCGGGCCACCTCCGAGAGGTCGGCGGGAAGATCCGGCAACAGCTCCTTCACATCCTCCAGACGCCTGTGCAAAGCCACTGGCTCGATCCCGGCGAAGCCTCCCGCACCCAACGCTTCCAGCTCGTCGAGTTCACCCCCTACCCTCTCCTCGACAACCCGCGCATCGGCCACCCAGCGCTCGGCCGTGTCCACTTCCGCTGCTAACTTGGCAAAACGAAGGAGTAGCCCTTTGCCGGCGCGGATCTCCTCGATCTGACCCGCAACCGCTTCCGCCTTACCCTCTTCCATCAGTTGCACGAGAAGTGCCCTCCGGTCCTCGGCCTGCTTGGAAAAGATCCCGTAGGCCAGCACCGCCCCCAGCAGCAGCACCGCCCCAACCGAGGCCGTCACCAGACGTGCTCTCCGTCGGCTACGCCAACGTCCGATCACCTGCTCAAGCTGGTCCCGGAGGGTCTCCTGCCGCGCCTGGTCCGGGGGCGCGAACTCCGCCCGCAGCTGGGAGAGCTCCCGCTCAATCCCTTGCAGTTTCTCCAGCCAGGCACCCGCCGATCGGACATCGATACCGGTGGGAATGACCGATTTCGCCTGCGCCTCGTCGCCGAGAGCAGCCAGTTCGGAAGCCAGCTGGGCGAGCCGGGCCTGTCTCTCCGCCTCCGCCCGTCCCTTCTGGATCTTCCCCGCGATCGCGACCTCGCGTTCCCGCTCCTTCTCCTCCAGGGTGATCCCGAACGCTGCGAGCGCATCCGTGAGCTCCTTGTGGATCACCGAAGCCTCCCGCCAGTCGGCATTCCCGGCGGCGAGGATGGACTCCGCCTGCGCCAGCCACGCGGGCATCTCCTCCAGGGCTTCCTCCCGCTGGAGACGCCACCGCCGCTCCGTGGCCTGTCCATAGACGGCCTGTTTCTCAAGCTCCTCCGGGTCACCCGCACGTTCCAGCTCCTCCAGCAGGGCCAGCATATCGGCATCATGGTCCGCCTCCATCGCGGCCTCGATCCGGCCCAGCAGGTCGTGCACTTTCTTGCGCTCGAGACGCTCCAGTTCTCCCCGGGCATTGCTGTCATCGGGCATCATGCGGACAATGAGACGGGCCAGCGAGTAGGCCTTCTCATCATCCCGGGAGAGGGCCGCGGACCGGTACTCCTTGTAGAGAGGATGCCCGGGGGAGAGCCCCTGGCGATACAGCTCGTCCAGTCGGTCCACGGTATCGGCATCAATCACGGGTGCCACCTCGTGCCCGTGCTCCTGGCAGAACTCCTGCCAGTCCATCTCGTTGCCGAACGAAAGCTCCCCGGCCCGCTCGATCAGGCAGGGTTCCATCTCCGAAAACTGCAGGGCCTGCAAGGCCCCGTCGGCATTCAGCATCTCGGCCACCTGCACGAGCCGCTGGTTCACGGCCCGGCATTCGCGCGCATAGTCGATCGCCAGCACCTCGGCCCCATCCACCTTCACCCCACTGGCAAGGCAACCCTGGATCTCGGTGATCAATCCGCGGAGCTCGACGTTCTTCATGTAATCAATGGGTTCCTCTGGGCTTCATTCGGAGACCTGGGGCTTGGCCTTGAAGAGCAAGTGGAGCATCGAGTAGTTAGCCCCCACCGTCCATATCTCCAGTTCACAAATAGCAATAAATTCTATTGCCTCTTGTTTTTTCTCCTCGTTCAATTCTTTGATTTCTTTTCTGTCACTAATCTTTAGCAAATACTCTGCTAATCCAATAAGCTCTTTAGCCCTCCTAGGGTCATTCAACCCTGGCTTTAAGCTCCCTTTCAATTCCTCCGGAATTACTTCTTGCACTGCACTGTACAACCTGAGGGCAGCTACTTTTGACTCAGCCTGTCGTGTCCGCGCCTCCCCTGGCCGTTTTGAGGCCCCTAGCTGCTCCAACGGGCCCTTGCAGACCCTTAACACTTCTGCCAATCGCCCTCGCCCGGGCTCCCATCGCTCTCGCCCGGACACATCTCTCCTGTCGGTCTTGAGGGCATAAACCTCACGGTACGGTATCACCCCCTTGATTCGCCCCTCTTTTGCATCGAGCTCGAATAATTCCTTCTTAATTACTACCTGAAGAGCCGGAGAGCCTTTCAGTTCTTTTAATTTCTTGCCCAGCTCTCCCTTGATGAGCACATCCCTTCCCTGGGCTTCAATCTCAAAGGCGTGTTTGCCCCACAGGGGATTCTGCTCACCAACATCTGAGTCAATTCCGGAGCTCTTTCGCGGACAAACAACGATATCCTCTTCGTCGCTCCCTCTTTTGATGATAATTCTGTTCACTTCATACGGTTTCTCCCTTGCCTCTATGTCTTCGTCATTCCAAGTGATCTGGCCTCCTTGCTTCACCGTTAAAAAATTTGCCCGCCCTAGATATACCCCATATGGCCCCCTCTTTTCCTCTGCTCTGAGGAAGCACTCATCGTATTTGGTGTCATCAAGACTTATGTCACCAATATCACGATAAATATATAGGCCGGACCGTTCCTCCGCCTCAGTCTCAAGCAATTCCCTCAGCAATGTGCTGGTGATCCCTGTTTTCAGGTCTTCGCGTTTCACAATCCTGCGAATCACACGGGGCGGCTTCGGCGGCTCCGGCTCCGGCTTCGACTCGGGCGGCTTCGGCGTTTCTGGCTTCTTTGGTTCGTTCTTCGCTACCGCAGCGGGAACGGGCAAATCGGCGAGGAGTTTTTTTGCCTCCTTGAACTCATCCCTCTCCCACAGAGCCAGGCCCTTTCCCTTCACTTCCTTCACCAGCCCGGGTGACTTCGAGGCCTCCTTCTGTAATTTTTCCACGCGCTCAGTTACCAGCCCTGGCAGGACTTGATCGCGCCATCTTCCGACCCACGGTTTTGGTTGAGCCCCACCACCCTTTTTGAAGATCGTGCCCTGATCCAGCAGGTGACGCACACAGGCATCAAAATCCTTCCATTGTGCGGAATCCCACTGATCGCGGACGGCCAGCTCTGCAAGCCTGGGGAGTCCCTTCTCTTCATCGATAAGGTATGCCAGATCCGAATTATCGGGTAATTTTCCCTTCGGCGGGATCCTCAGCTGTTCCCAATCCTCCTTATCGGGCAGGTCCTTTATCGCCAAAAGATAACTTTCCCACTCACCTCGTTGCGCTGGCGACAGGCTGGCAGCTATCTCCTCCGCTTCACGAGGATCCACGCCCATCTCTTCAAGCTTACCCACGAGGGGAGCCTCCTTTTTCTCCTCCTCCTTCGTCTCCTTCGCCTCCCCGAACCCGCTGTCCCCGCCCTGCCGAAGCAGGAGCACTCCGCCGAGCAGGACCGCAATCATGGCCGCCGCAGCGCACAGGAGCACCAGGATCCTGGGCGGCTGGCGGCGGCTTCCCCCCTCGTCCCCCAGGCTGGGCAGGCCAAGCACAACGGAGCCCGCATCGACCAGGGGCGCCACCTCATGCCCGTGCTCCTGGCAGAACTCCTGCCATTTCATTTCGTTTCCGAATGAGAGTTCTGCGGCCCGGCCTTCGCGCGCATAGTCGATCGCCAGTACCTCGGCCCCATCCACCTTCACCCCACTGGCAAGGCAGCCCTGGATCTTGGTGATCAGTCCGCGGAGCTCGACGTTCTTCATGTGATCAGTGGTTTCCTCTGGGGTTTGTGCGGGGAATTAGCTCTTACTGAGCCTTAGCCTGAAAGAGGAGGTGCATTTCGTTCTTTTTCTTCTCCATTGTCCAAACCTTGAGTCCAAGACGAACGCTGCTGATGACACTCTTCACCTGCCTTTCATATGCGCCCCGAGCACGGCCGGGGTCACTGAATTTCAGCAGCTCTTCTGCACACTGAATGATTTTCGGCCCATATGATTGATCCCTTCCTTGATTATTCTGGAAGAAGCCTTGCCGGTACTCCGTCAGGTAATCGTCAGGTGCCACAACTTTCAATGCATCATACAGCTCTTTGGCCAAAGGTTGCCGGAACTCTTGGTAATCTCGGACTTTTTGCTTTTTATCCCGCTTCCTCTCTAACGGTCCCTTACACTTGACCAATGCTCCCCTTAAATGCTCTCTCGATTTGTCCACTTTAACCCAATATTCTTCCATCTTCGGTTTACCGTCCTCCCCTTTCTCCACTTCCCCGTTCTTCTTCTTTTTTTCCCTTTCCCGCTTTTCCTTAACCCACTTAGGTTTGAGCTTGTAGCTCTTACCCTTCTTCACGGCGTTCGAGATTACCCCTTTTGTCGGGTTAAGACGGTATACGCGCTTCGGATAACCGTTCTCATCATTGCCCTCCTTATCAATGCTCACTAGAAGGACCTCGCTACCCTCTATATTTTTAAGATCTTCTCTCAGTTCTCCCTTGATGAGCACATCGTATTCATCTGCTTGCACCTCGAAAGTAGTGCTACCCCACAAGG
>JAKVCR010000200.1 GCA_022448985.1 Roseibacillus sp. | reverse complement strand
ACCGTTATGCGGAAGGGGAAACGGTTAAGACCTCGGGAGGGCTGGGAGTTGACTGGACGAATCGGCGCTACGAATCGGAGAAGCTCTGGGCCTATCGTCCGCTCAAGGTGGAAGAGGTCCCGGAAGGGACACATCCGGTGGACTGGTTTGTCGATCGCGCCCTTCAGGAGGCGGGCTTGGAGCCGGCCCCGGTGGCGGAGCCGCGCGAGTTGGCCCGGAGGATGAGCTTTGGGTTGACCGGGTTGCCCCCCGCGCCCGCAGAGATTCGGGAATTTGAAGGAGATTTCGGGAAGGATCCGGTAGCCACGGTGAGGGCTTACTCCGATCGCCTGATGGCCAGTTCCCATTACGGGGAGCAGTTCGGGCGTCACTGGCTGGATGTGGCCCGCTATGCAGACTCCGCGGGATTTGCCAATGATTACACCCGGCCCAATGCGTGGCGCTACCGGGATTACGTGGTGCGGGCCTTCAATTCAGACAAGCCCTACGACCAGTTTGTCCGGGAGCAGATTGCGGGGGATGAGATCGATGAGGAAGATGCGGAGAACCTGATAGCGACCGGATTCCTCCGGATGGGCCCGTGGGAGCAGACTGGGATGAGCGTGTTCCGGGTCACCCGGCAGCAATGGCTGGATGACGTTACGGATTCGGTAGGACAGGCCTTCCTGGCCCACGCCCTGCAGTGTGCCCGGTGTCACGATCATAAGTTTGATCCCGTTCCGACGCGGGATTATTACCGGATGTTCTCGGTGTTCTCGACGACCCAGTTCGCGGATCGGGATGCTCCGTTCCTCAAGGACGAAAACCAGACCGGTTTTGCGCAGGCCAATAAGTGGGCGGGGGAAAAGGTCGCCCATTACCAGCGACAGAGACAGGAACTTGACGAGAGGGTCAGGGCCAATCGTAAGGAGGAGAAGGGTGACGTAAAGACCGGGGATAATGGGCTGGACCCGGGGGATGAGGCATCCCTCGCCCGGATGGCGAAGAACATTTCCCGTCACCAGTGGGAATTCGACCGTACGAAGCCGATCGCTCTGGCAGTGAACACCGGGAATACGATCGAACGCAGGAACGTGAGTTCACGGATCATGATGCCGGGGAACCCATGGGGAAAAGGGGTGATGGAAAAGGACAGTATCCTCACTGGTGGGGATGTCTATTCGAGGGGAGATCCGGTGACGCCCGGGCCGCTGAGTGCGGCGACATCCCTGGGAGGCATGGTCCCGTCGAGGTTTCCGGCTGGCCGGGGCAAGCGGCGTTTGGCCCTCGCGGAGTGGATTGTGGATGAAAAGAATCCCCTTGCAGCCCGGGTGATGGTGAACCGGGTGTGGAGCTGGCATTTTGGCAGAGGGATTGCAGGAAACCCGAACAACTTCGGAGGGAGTGGGTTCCTCCCGACTCATCCGGAACTCCTCGACTACCTCGCGAACTGGTTCATGGAGCAGGGTTGGTCGGTGAAGAAACTGAATGAGTTGATTGTCAGTTCGGCGGCTTATCGGCGCAGTAGTCGTCATCCGGATCCTGCGCTACTT
>JAKVCR010000020.1 GCA_022448985.1 Roseibacillus sp. | reverse complement strand
AGAAGAAGACCACAAAAAGAAAAGCCGCTGCAAAGCGGAAACCTGCCAGGAAGGCTGCCAAGCGCAGACCTGCCAAGAAGAAGGCTGCCAAGCGCAAGCCCGCCAAGAAGAAGGCGGCCAAGCGTAAGCCCGCCAAGAAGAAGGCTGCTAAGCGTAAAGCTGCTAAGCGCAAGCCCGCCAAGAAGAAGGCTGCCAAGCGCAAGCCCGCCAAGAAGAAGGCTGCCAAGCGCAAGCCCGCCAAGAAGAAGGCTGCCAAGCGCAAGCCCGCTAAGAAGAAGGCTGCCAAGCGTAAGCCTGCCAAGCGCAAGGCCGCTAGAAAACGCCGCTAGAGTTCGGAAGACGAACACTTATTTCGTGCAAGAGGGACGCTGGAAACAGCGTCCCTCTTTTTGTCTGCTCTATACTTTGTACCCCAGTGTTGCCCAATGAAAGCATCTCAGCAACGGACCGCAGGATCCGTAGCCCGCGTCCAGAGTAGCCGCCCGGAAAAAATGTCGTCCTTGCCTGTTGCCGCCTGCCAAGCCAACAAATCTTCCTTGCACCCTGCTAGAGCGCCCGCCATCTTGCCCACGTCATTCGACGCGCGATTAGCTCAGTGGTAGAGCGCTAGCTCGACACGCTAGATGTCGCTGGTTCAAATCCAGCATCGCGCACCATTCTTCGCCTGGAACAATAGTAGCCCGGAGAATGAATCTCCTTCCCAGCGGCGAGAGCAATTTTAACGATGCATGTTGAGAACGAGCTTCCTCATCTGCTGAAACTCCTCGACGATGACGACCCAGCCGTGCGCCAAATTCTCTCCGAGCGCTTCGCCACCTGCCGGGGAGATGTGAGCGCCGAGCTCGCCCAATTGGGAATAACTCTTGGGGACGGAGATCGCAACAGATTGAGCAAACTACTTGCTCCCGGTCGGCGCCGCCAGATTCGACGCCAGTGGATCATTCCTCAACAGGGTCTCGACGAGAGCGCGGGAGACTGGGAAACCTTTGAGCTTCTCCTGCGACTTCTCAGTGAGTTACTTCACGATGGCACCTCCCTGCGGCCTACCCTGCCAGACGCTATCGACCAGATTACCGACGAGGCCGTTCTGCACGATGCTCATCGGGATGAGCGATCTCTCTGCCGCTTCCTCTTTGAAGCGGGCCGCTTCCATGGCAACAAGGCGGGTTTCTACCACCCTGGTAATGCTGACCTGCTCTGGATCATCATGAACCGGAAAGGCAACCCCATCGGCTTGGCCGTTCTTGCCATGTTGGTCGCTCACCGGCTTGGCCTCTCCATCGGCGGCTGCAATTTCCCCGCTCACTTTCTGGCCTGGATCTCGGTGGAAGGACACGCGCATCTTGTCGATTGCTTCGGAGCCGGGCGCCTCATTTCAGTGGAAGAGATCCGAAGCAATTCGGCAGTCCTTACTCCTGACTCCCGACGAGCCATCCAGGGCCCCTGCACCATGCGCGACATTCTCCTCCGCATCCTCCGGAACCTTCATCTCTCCTTTACCAAGAAGGGCCGCAGCAGCGATGCAGATCTCATTAGCGAACTCCTTCTCTCCCTGCAACTTACCCAATGAATTGCATCGAAGAGACCCTCGAATTGGATGGCTTCTGCCTGCAGCGCTACGTTTTTCAACCTGATGCAGGGGTGCCTGTCCGCGGTACCGCCTTTCATTTCCACGGGCAGGGTGACTTTTCTAAGCGCTATGGAGAAATCCTCAGGCCCTTCCTGCAGAAAGGAATTGCCTGCGTGGCTACCGACCTGCCTGGACACGGACACTCCGAGGGTATACGGGGGCGTGTCCCCGGGTTTGAAATAGTCGATCGCATCGCGGCCTCAAACCGCGACCGCTGCCGACAACTGGTAGGAGAGCATGAAGGGCCTCTCGGGATCCTGGGCCACTCCGCGGGGGGCCTCATGGCATTCAGGGAGATACTGCAAAATCCCGACCTCTACGCCTTTTCCTGGATCAGTTCCCCCCTCGTGCGGCCAACCGCAGCCCAGCACCCTTTTCTTGTCCGCCTCGCCTGGTTGGGGGCCCGTC
The DNA here is from genome assembly GCA_022448985.1 of Roseibacillus sp. Lineage (GTDB taxonomy): Bacteria > Verrucomicrobiota > Verrucomicrobiia > Verrucomicrobiales > Akkermansiaceae > Roseibacillus_B. The sequence continues at coordinate 11,598 of JAKVCR010000020.1, read as the reverse complement.
TCCTCCCCGGATTCACGGTGTCCACGGGTGTAACCCCTGACAAGTGCAGCAGGCAATCGGATCCCTGGCGGGAGAACGAGGATCCCTGCCTCATCCACTCAAGAGTCTCCATCGGGTGGGGACATGCCATGATCAAAGCCGCCCGATGTATGCGCGAGGATCTGAAAAACTCTCCCCCACGGTTTCCCCTTCTAATCACACAGGGACTCCGCGATCCCGTGTGCCCACCGGAGTATCTCCATGGCCTGCTTGAGCAGGCATCTCCTCCGTTCCTCACCCTTCGCGAATTCTCCGAGGCCCTTCATGAACCCTTCTCCGATGACACAAGAGAAGAGCTCTTCCACCAGATCTCAACCTGGCTTGAAAACGAGTCCATCGTGTGAACACCGGGAGATCTACGCCTCTCCCTCCGGATAGAGCTCGTGGTACTTGATCGCCTCAACCCCAACCGCCAGGGCTGTCCCGTAAATACCCTCCACGTCCATGGTTCGCGACACCTGGGCCGCCGGCCGCATCAATCCAAGAATAAACTGACCATAGGCCCGTGCCCCCCCCACATGAGTGAGTAATTTAAGGGTAATGTTGGCGGCATCAAGATTTGGAAAGACCAGAACATCAGCTGCCTGCTTGAACTCCGCATTCGGCAGCTTGATCTCCGATGCCAGAGGATCGAGAGCCGCATCCGCCTGAAGCTCACCGTCGATCTCAACTTCGTCCGGATTCACCCGCTGACGGGCAAATTCAGTGGCTGCCTGGACCTCGCGACCTGAGGATGTCGATGCTGAACCCTTCGTCGAATGACTGAGGAGTGCCACGCGGGGACGCCGTCCGAAATAGATACGTGCCATTTGTCCAGTCTCCGCCGCAATTGCTGCCAGCTGCTCACTGGAGGGATCTTCATTAAGTCCGCAATCGGCCAGAAAGAGTACTCCTTCCCGACCGAAGTGCTCGAGGTGTGGCGCGGAAAGAATGGCCACCGAAAACACCCGCGGTACTGAGGGGACAGGTTTCACAAGGTGCAGGAGAGAACGAAAGATCGAAGCGGGAAAGCTCAGGTTTCCTCCCACCAGCCCGTCCGCCTGCCCATACTGGATCATCATGGCCCCGAAGTAGGCCGGTTGCCGAAGGACCTCGGCTGCATTAGCGACCTCGACACCACGAACATGCTCAGTCCGCTGAAGAAACTCGCAGAAAATCTCGAAATCGCCGGCCTTCTCCGGTTCCAGTACTTTGACGAAATCCAGACCAATTCCGTGGTCCTCAGCAAGGGAAAGGATCTTGGCCTTGTCACCAAGTAGAATGGGAATCCCAACCTCGTCCTTTACCATCCGGGCTGCCACCCGCAAAACACGCTCATCCGCACCATCCGTAAATACGATCCTTTTGGGATGGCTCTGGAGTTTGGGAATGAGAGACCGGGTGAAGACGTTGGCCTCCGGAAACTCTGCTTGGTCGCTGGACTCTGACATGGGCCTGCTCTTGCGCCGCACCTGAAACCTAGTATTCCTCTTCCCAAGCCACAACGCCAAAGGCGCACCTGACGCAAAAGATTTCGCATGCCGGCCGACTACCATACCCATACTCCCCTCTGCCACCATGCCGAGGGGACACCACAGGACTACATTGAGGCCGCCCTGGGAGCCGGTCTTCCCGAATATGGCGTGTCCTGCCACGCACCCGTTAAACCGGAGCCTTTTGACGATTGGCACATGCTCATCAGTGATTTGCCCACCTACTTCGAATGGGTTGAAACTGCCCGGACCCATGCCGCGGGACGGGTTCCCGTCCGGCTCGGACTGGAGTGCGACTGGCTCCCTGGATGCCAGGGATGGATCGAGGATCTCACCGGGCGTGCGGAGTGGGACTACCTCATCGGATCGATCCACTACCTCGGGGAGTGGAATTTCGACAACCCCCACCTCCTGAGGTCATGGTCTGAAGTTGGGGTGGAAGAGGCCTGGACACGCTACTGGGAGGAATACTCGGCCATGGCCCGGAGCGGCTTTTTCGATTTTCTGGGACATCCGGACCTCATCAAGAAATTTGCCCACCGTCCGGAGGGCGACCTCCGGCGTTTTTATGAACCAGCCGTGGAAGCCATCGCAGAAGCCGGTTGTGCCATCGAACTAAGCACCGCGGGCTGGCACAAGCCCTGCCAGGAACAATTCCCCGCTACGGATTTCCTCGCTCTGGCCTGCATGGCCGGGATTCCCCTGCTTATCAGTTCCGATGCCCACGCGCCCGGAGAGGTGGCCCGCGACTTCGACCGGGCCACTGCGCTCGCTCTTGAGGTCGGCTACAGGGAGACCCTTCTTTTTGAGAAACGCAGGGGGACTCCAGTCAGCCTGACGGCCTCCCCTTGAATCCCGCTCAGGGAGGGGCAGGGAAGCTGGAAGACAGTTCCAGCATGAACCACACGAGCATGATACCCCCCAGGGAAATCATGAGCCCTAATCCAAAAAGGAAGTAACGGATCCTCCTGGCGCTGAGAGGAAAGCCCAGAGCCGTGATGATAAATTCGGTGTAGGGCCCAAGACAAAAGCAGATATTTGCGCAGATTCCGAAGAGCACGGCCCGGACGACAAGATCCACTGGATCCATGATGACGAACCCCACCCCGGGGGGCTTCTGTGACATCATTTCCCCCTGCAAATGGAGGATCCACCAGAGAAGGGCAATCCCGGGAAAGAGTAGGACTCCATTATAGAGAAGTCGCAACTTCTCCCACGATTTGAGTGTCTTCCGGCAGAAATCAATCTCAGGGGTGAGCGGTTTCATCCCAGGCACCGTGACTTGAGGTAGGCAAAGACATCCTCCGCGGAGGACACCGAACGCGCCCCCGGACCGATCAGGACCGGTTGTTCGTCCTCCGGGACATCGTCCCGGCCATGCGAACCACGGACCAGAGATGCATCAAGGGGAATCACCGGAAGCAAAGCTCGGAACCCAAGCTTCTTCCGGAGCAGGAATGCCGCTACCCGGACCCGGGGCAGGCTGAGAGCGGGGTCGAGGTGAAGTTCCGCCGGATCATACCCGGGCTTGCGGTGGATATCGACGGTACGTGCGAAGTCGGGTGCCAACGCATCATCCCTCCAGTAGTAGTACGTGAACCATGACCCCGGGGATGACACCGCCATGAAATCCCCGCCCCGCTGCCGGCCAATCCCCTCTCCAAAGCAGTCTTCCCGGATCTCAGCCACACCCTCCGTCGCCTCGAGTACCTGCCGCACGTTCTTGCGGATGGAGTCGTCCCTCACATACACATGGGCTACCTGGTGATCAGCCACGGCAAAGGCGCGGGAGGCCCCCGCATCCAGCAGTTCAAGACCAAGCTCATTCTTGATCTGGAGCCAACCCTTCTCCCGGAAGATCCGGTTGAGATGCACGGGCTGCCGGACTTTGGAGATGCCATACTCCGATAGAAGAGCAACCTCCACCCCCCGTTTCGCGAAAAAGGAAAGCAGTTCGTGGACAAGCCTGTCAATCGCCTCGTACTCCGCCTCCATCTCCGACGCACCAGGCCCCCACCGCTGCAGGCCATAGTCGAGATGAGGCAGGTAGACCAGATTGAGGTCCGGCTCCTCCCGCTCCTCGATCCAACGTGCGGAATCAGCGATCCACTGCGAACTGGGCAGGCCCGCCCGGGGCCCCCAGAAACTCGGAAATGGAAATTCCCCCAGCTGTCCCACCAATTCATCCCGCAACTCAGGAGGATTGGCATAAACGTCAAAAACCTTACGCCCATCAGCAGGATAGATCGGACGCGGCGTGACAGACCAGTCGGCGCTGGAGTACATATTATACCACCAGAACATCTTGGCGCAGCGAAACCCCTCCCTTTCCCTCCGCACAGCTTCCCAGAGCTTCTCTCCATGCACGAGATGATTGCTCTGCTTCCAAAAACGCACCTCCGCATCTTCCCTTTCATACCAGCCGTTACCCACGATTCCATGTTCCCCCGGAGAACGCCCGGTGAGATAGGTCGCCTGCGCAGTCGTAGTAACAGCGGGAAAGACAGGAGCAAAACTGGTGACCTCCAGGTCTGCCGCGATCTGCCGCACAAGCGGCATCTTCTCGGCAAGCAGCCCCTTGGTGAGGCCCACTACATTCAGTACGACGAGACGTTTCATCCACCCCTCCGGGGTTCAGCTTTTCCTAAACCGGTGCGGCCGCGAGGGAAACCTCCTTCAGTTCCTCCATACAGGCCTCGTGTTTCTCCTCGTCAATCGAATGCCGATCAACCCCCTGACCCACCGCATCAAGCATGAGGACCGTAAGTTCTCCTCCAAGATGCTCCCGGAACTCCTCCAACCCCCGGTAGACCAGTCGCCTCCCCTGTTCATCCCTCATTTCCAGAGACTGGTGCCAGACCGGCAGCTGCATACGCTGAAGAACCCGCACCACTCGCCAGGCATCCTCCTCCGGAAGCCATCCACAGCGGGCCGAGTACAGGGTATCAAGAGCTACTCCCACTGAAACCGCATCGGCATGACTCAGCTCGAAGTCGGTCAACTGCTCCATCTTGTGCGCAGTCCAGTGCCCAAAATCAAGCGGGCGGCTGCTACCGGTCTCGAATGGATCACCTCCCAATGCGATGTGCCGGGCGTGCAGAATGGCGGAGCGCTCTACTGCCTCTTCAAGGACCGGAGGGTCAAGGGCGTTGAGCGCCCCAACATTGGCCTCCAGCCAGTCAAAGAAGGTACCATCCTTCACGAGGGCGACCTTGACCGCCTCGGACAGCCCACTGCGGTTATTGTGCTCGTCCTGCGTGTAGAGGAACTGGAAGTCATTCACCACCGCATAGGGAACTGCAAAGGCCCCGATGAAGTTCTTCTTCCCAAAGGCATTGATCCCGTTCTTCACGCCAACCCCGCTGTCATCCTGTGCCAGGGTAGTAGTGGGGAAGCGCACAAGACGTACCCCCCGGTGCGCAGTGGCGGCTGACAAGCCAATCACATCGAGAAAGGCCCCCCCACCAATACAGAAGACATACGAATGCCGATCGATTCCATTACGCTCAATAGGAACGATCCCGTCCATGATCTGGGTCTTGCTGATCTTGCAATCCTCTCCGCCAGCCATGATCACGATCTCGGTGAGGACCAGGTTGGCCTGCTCCTCCAGATAAGACCGGATCTGCTCCTGCAGATCAGGAAAAAGCCGGTCGATCTCGGTCTCAATGAAGACAAGAACCTTGCGTTCACGCTCTGCTTCCAGCAGATCGCCAACCACCTGATTCCCCTGGGCAAAAGCATCCTTGGTAAAACGGATGCGATGCCGGAAGGTTACCGGGATATCAAAGTCGTAGTCGGCCATGAGCTGCTCTTGGTAGCGCAGACTACGGAAATTGGCCACAGTTTCTTATTGCTGTTTGGAAACCTTGATCAAGCTGGGTCATTCCTGTGCAGGAGGTGTACAAAAATCGGTCTTGCGCGGCCTCTCCCCATTGTTAGACAGGGAAATGGAACCAGTAAGAACCATCGCTGAGGGGCACTACCTGGGCCTCTACGAGCGCGACGATTGGGAATTCGCCGAGCGCCCCAATGCTGAGGGTGTAGTGGGAATTCTGGCTCTCACTTCCCAGAACGAAGTAATCCTGGTGGAGCAATTCCGCCGCCCCGTGAATGCTTCGGTCATAGAAATCCCAGCCGGTTTGATTGGCGACGAGGACGAGCATCGAGGCGAGTCCCTCGCTGAGACCGCCCGCCGCGAACTCCTGGAGGAGACCGGCTATCGGGCAGAATCGATGAACCTCCTGTTCTCCGGGCCAACCTCTGCGGGAATGACTTCCGAAATCACCCACCTCTTCCTTGCGACCGGCCTGCAACAAGTCTCTCAGGGAGGAGGAGTAGGTGAGGAAGACATTCGCGTCCAACTGGTCCCGCTGGACGATCTTCGGACCTGGCTACAGGATCAGGAACACAAGGGTTTCCTCATCGACTTCAAGATCCATGCCGCTCTCTGGTTGGCGAGCCGCCACGATCACGGCTTGCAATAAGGTCACCCGCAGGTCCTAGTAAGACCATGCAATCTGCAACCCGCCGCCGATTCCTCACTACTGGAACCCTCGCCGCCACCGCCGGCCTGTTCCGCGCCTCCGCCGATCATCACAGGGATGGGAAAGACCATCCCATCCTGCTGTCTCTGAAGTGCGGGATGTGTGGTGAGGGCAAGACTCTGGAGGATAAGTTCCGTATCCTGAAGGAGCTCGGCTACGATGGGGTGGAACTCGACTCTCCCGGAGGACAGAACAAGGAAGAAGCGAAAAAGGCTTCCGCAAAAGTCGGACTGCCCACCCACGGTGTGGTCGACTCGATCCACTGGGGTACCACTCTTTCCGCTCCATCCCCCGAAGTGCGGGAGAAGGGGCTTCAGGGACTGCTCACTGCCATCCGGGAGAGTGATGCCGTCGGTGGCACATCCGTCCTGCTGGTTCCTGCCGTGGTAAATGGCAAAGTCACCGAGCAACAGGCCTGGGAGCGGTCCATCGGGCAGATTCGCAAGGCTCTGCCGTTGGCCGCCAGACTCGGAGTGCACATTCTCATCGAAAACGTCTGGAACCGCTTTCTCTACGACCACAACGGCCCCAATAACCAGACCGCCGGGAAACTGGTGAAATACATCGACGAAATTGACAGCCCGTGGGTTGGGTCCTACTTCGACATCGGCAACCACCAGAAATACGGTAAGCCGGCGGAATGGATCCGTGCCCTCGGCCATCGGATCGTGAAACTGGACGTCAAGGACTGGGGCGTGAAGACTGGCTTCTCCAAGATCGGCGCAGGAGATGTGAACTGGCCGGACGTGCGGAAAGCCCTCACCGAAATCCGTTTCACCGGCTGGGCTACAGCTGAAGTCGGAGGCGGGAATCGTGCGCGCTGCGCGGAAATCCTGGCCAACATGCGCAAACATTTGCTCGGGGCCTAGCGGCCCCGCGGCGTCGCCCCACAATGAGCGACGAGTCCCAGAACCGCTTCTCCGGCCTGGCCCGCCTGTATGGAGAGCCCGGGCTGGCTGCCCTGCGCCAGGCCCATATCGCCGTGATCGGCATCGGAGGAGTGGGCTCCTGGGCTGCCGAGGCCCTCGCCCGGAGCGGCGTGGGAGAACTCACCCTCGTTGATCTCGATGATGTCTGTCTCACCAACACCAACCGACAGATCCACGCTCTCTCAAACACGGTGGGCCAATCCAAGGTCCAGGTAATGGCGGAACGGATCGCAACCATTAACCCCGAGTGCGCCCTGCACGCCGAGGAATGCTTTTTAACGGAAAAAAACGTGGATCCCATCCTCGATCGTTCCCTGGACGGCGTGATCGATGCTATCGATGCGGTCCACCCCAAGTGCCTTCTCCTGGCAAAATGTTATCAGCGGAATATTCCGGTCATTACCTGCGGAGCAGCCGGTGGGCGATGCAATGCCACTCTCATTGAAGTCGCTGATCTCAGTCGAACCTGCCATGACGCGCTCCTTCATCAGGTTCGCAGAAACCTGCGGAGCAACTATGGTTTTCCCAGCGGGGAATATTCCCGGAAAAAATTCGGCATTCCAGCGGTCTTCTCTCCGGAGAATATCCGCTACCCACTGGATGACGGCTCCGTCTCCACTGCACGCCCGGATGACCAGCCGGCAGGACTACACTGTGATTCGGGCTTCGGAACGGTCACTCATATCACCGCAACCTTCGGCCTCCTCGCCACCGGCGAACTTATTAATCGGATCGCCGGATACGGAAACAAAGAAGGCGGCCTGAAGCCGCCCTTAAAATCCGGGACCTGAGAGTTCCGCCCTACTTCACGCCCTTCTTTGAAAGACGCGTCCCACGAGTGGATCCCTGCCGTGCCTTGAACTTGGGATTGGTCTTGTTGATGACGTAGAGAGTGCCCCGGCGCTTCACAACCTGGCACCCGGCATGGCGGCGCTTAAGCGAATTGAGAGAGGAGAGAACTTTCATGGCTCGTCCGAAAGGGGAGGCGCACTCTAGGGCGGATCGAATCGCTGTAAAGCCTATTGTGAGGGGCAATTCCCCACATTTCAGCGCACTTGCGATAGCCCGGCCGGTGTGAGACCCTGCCACCAACGGCCCTTGCAGGGGCCCTGCGGGGGCTGGCCACGGCGAAACGGACACCAAAGACGGGATAATGGCGGACAACTCTTATCAGGAACCGGACCCCCCTTTCGACCTCTCCCTGCGTCCTCCGGGATTCGAGGAGTTCCACGGACAGGAAAAGGTCAAGGAACGCCTCATGCTGATGGTGGAAGCAGCCCAGCAGCGCAAGGATGTCCTTGAGCACATTCTGCTCTCCGGTCCCCCCGGACTCGGCAAGACGACCCTGGCTAATATCATCGCCAGCGCTGCGAAGTCCGACATTCACACCACCTCCGGACCCCAGGTCGAGAAAGCGGGAGATCTGGCAGGCATCCTGACCAACTTGCAGAAGGGCGACGTGCTCTTCATCGATGAGATTCATCGTCTCCACCCTGCCATCGAGGAATATCTCTACCCTGCCATGGAGGATTACCGACTCGACATCATCATCGACTCCGGTCCCTCCGCCCGTTCCATCCAACTCAACCTGCCCAAATTCACCCTGGTGGGGGCTACCACCAGGGCTGGCATGCTCACTGCGCCTCTCAGGTCACGTTTCGGCCTCGTCAATCGCCTTGATTACTACAGCCAGGAAGAACTTTGCACCATCATCATGCGCTCGGCCGGACTGCTGGAGATTCGGATCGACGAAGGCGGAGCCCGGGAAGTGGCCTCCCGGTCACGGGGGACCCCCCGGGTAGCCAATAATCTCCTGCGCTGGGTGCGGGACTACGCACAAGTCCGCGCCGACGGCTTGATCGACGCCGAAACCGCCTGCAACGCCCTGGCCATGATCGAGATTGACCAGGACGGGCTTGATGAGATGGACAAGCGCATCCTGGAAACCGTCATCTACAAGTTCAATGGCGGACCCGTGGGCCTGAGTTCACTCGCCGTAGCAGTGGGAGAGGATTCCTCCTCCCTTGAGGAGGTCAATGAACCCTTTCTCATCATGCAGGGCTTTCTCAAACGCACTCCCCGGGGGCGAGTGGCCATGCCTTCCGCTTACCACAAGATCGGAGCCGAACCCCCGCGCGGCGCACAGGGGGAACTTCTGTAATCAGGACAAGCTTCCGGGTCGTATCCGTCCCGGATTGCCTTTACTCCGGCTGGACCTTTTCCGCCTTGCGCTTGGCCTTGCGCGCCTTACGGCGGGCCCTTTTCTCCTCCTTGCTCTCAGCCGGAGCGCTCGGCTCCACCCTGGCCTTCGATTCGCCCTTGCTCCCGGAAGCTTCCTCCTTGAGATCTTCCACCCCGACCAGCCTCTGCACGGACACGGACTTAATCGGCATCTTGCCCGGTGCACCCTCGGCCTGCGGAATTCCCGCCGGAAGACCCGTTTCCAGCAATGTGGTTGTTGAAATCTCCACCGGCTGACCCAGTTCAATATCAAACAACATCATCCCCGTGGCCTCCTTGACCTCCGTCTTCAGGACCTCCTCCCCTTCTTTCTCTTCCGCCGCCTTTGTTTTACCAGAGAGCGAGACACGGGCTACCTTCCGCCCTTCCTGCTCAACGATATTCTCGAGCTTCAGGGTATAATCGATGGTGACCTTCCCCCCGAGTTCCCCCATCGGCAAATCGACCTCGGACTTCCAGGTATCGCCTGGCTTGACATCCCTGCCAGGCAGAAATTCGGAACTTTGCCGGGCCATCGCCTCCAGTTCCTCCTTCCCCATTCCCAACTGGTCCGCTCCCTGCACCTCGTCCAGGCCTTCAGTCCCCACCACTTTACCCTTCTTGTCGTAGATCGCCGCGAACTTCGTCTCCGTCATCGGCTTGAGAACTGTCCCGAGGAGACCTCCTCCCTTGGATGGATCGGAGGAATCGTACTCCATCACGAGACCCTGCATCTCCTGCCTCATCCTGATCGAATCGAAGGCCTGGCTCACCCTCAGCCCCTTCTCATGAGGGCTCACGTCGTTATGCACCCGCATCACCATCCGGCCCTTCGTCTCGATCAATCCCTGGCCGGGGAGTGGCATTTTCGTGGACGAGTCGGCGGTATTATCAAAAACGTATCGCTTCCCCGGTTCCCACTTCAGTCTGAGTTCTACCGCCCCACCCGGAAGGACGCCCATAATCAGGGCTCCAAGGACCACGAGGAAACCCTTCGTCATGATTTTCATGGCTTTCTTGTCGGCGCGTTGCGTGCAGGAAACAAGGGAAAATCCTGCCGTTCGGGGCACAATGGGGTTAAAGTAGTCCCGTGAGCGCTGATTTGGGAGAGCTCGTCGATCGCTGCCGGGCCGGCGGCCTTAGACGCACCAAGGCACTTGAGGTTCTCCTCGGGACCCTGCTCAAGGCAGACCGTCCAGTGACCCTAGCGAGGTTGGAGAAATCACGCCCGCTCGCCTCCCAATGTGACAAGGCCACTATCTACCGGCTCCTCCACCGTCTGACCGACGCCGGTATTGTCCGTCGCCTCGGGCTACACGAACGCGCTGCCTACTTTGCCCTCGTTCTTCCCGGCCAGCACCGCGATTACCTGATCTGCACCGAGTGCGGCACCATCGCCCCCATCGATGCTCCCTGCCCGGTGCACGAACTGGAAGAAGAGATCCGTCAGAGTACCGGATACCGGGACCTTTACCACGAACTCGAATTCTTTGGCACTTGCCCAAAGTGCGCATAGCCCGCCCTGCATCCCATCATGGCCCCAGCCGAAGCGGATTTCCTGACTGAGCAATTCTTCGAATTCCTATCGGTCGAAAAGAACGTCTCACCGCGCACCCTGGCCAACTACGAACGCGCCCTGGAAGCCTTCCACCTCTGGCTAGGAGAAACCTTCACGCACTGGAATGACTGCACCGCCGACCATTTTCGCGCCTACCTCTTCGACTGCATGAAGAAGGAGCTCGCCCGCTCCACGATCCGGCTGCACTTTTCCGCCCTCCGCTCCTTCTACAAGTTCCTCGTGTCCCGCCACGGCCTTCCGAGGAGCCCGGTTGCCGAAGTGCAGCTTCCCAAGCTTGAGCGCCAGCTCCCGGTCGTCCTGACCCTCAGCCAGATCGAGCAACTCCTCGATCTTCCCGGCCAGATCCCGCGTGAAAAACAGGCCCCGGCCTGGCTTCCTTTGCGAGATACCGCCATTCTTGAGCTTTTCTACTCCACCGGGCTGCGCCTCGCCGAACTGGCCGCCCTCGAGGTCCGGGATCTCGACGGCCTGAGCGACACCCTGCGAGTGCTGGGAAAAGGCTCCAAGGAACGCCTCGTTCCCATCGGCTCCCACGCCATGAAGGCCATCGAGGCCTACCGCCAGTCCGCCCAGGTCACCGAGGGTCCCCTTTTTGTCTCCAAGCTGCGCAAGCGCCTCTCAACCCGCTCTATCAACAGCCTGCTCAAGAAGTACCTCACTCACTCCGATATTCCCTTCAACGTCACCCCTCACAAACTGCGCCATTCCTTTGCCACTCATCTCCTTGATGCCGGGGCCGACCTGCGCAGCGTGCAGGCCCTCCTCGGCCACTCCTCCCTCTCCACCACCCAGATCTATACCCACGTCACCAG
>JAKVCR010000002.1 GCA_022448985.1 Roseibacillus sp. | reverse complement strand
CAGGACCCAGTTCTCTCCGCCTTTCTCCTTTGCGAACACCTCCTTAAGATCCCGGTAGTCGACCTCGCTTTTCCCCTCCTGCCCGAAGTCCTCTCCCGTATAGCTTCGTTGCACAAAGGCCGGGCTGTAAAGCTTCCCATCATACTTCACCAGGAGAGCCTTTTTGCCGACCAGTGCGTGATCGAGCAAGGTGAGGAAGAGCAATCCTGCAAGGATCCAGAGGGAGACATAGCCCCGGGTGATCGACTTGAAGCGCTTCAGCTTACGGAGCGTCTGGGGATTCCAGTTCACTTTCCGGGACTTATTCCATAGGCAGAGCACTCCGCCTGCCATAAGGAGGGCACAAAGGATATATCCGATGATATTGGCCTGATACTTCTTACCCCATGACGCCGACTCCAACCCCTTGTCCTTGGCCTCAAAAGAGAAGAACCAGTCGAGAGTGGGCAAGGCCCACCCGGCATGATGTGCGATCACCGCGCCCACGCTGATTACAACCAGAAGAATCCCTGTAAGACGGATGAGCATCTATCTGAAACGAATCCGTGGGTCCACGAACGCCACGCAGAGGTCGGAAATGACATTTCCGAGGAGCATCAGGGTCGCCGAAATGGTGAGAACCCCCAGCACCACGGGTTCATCCTTATCCAGGATGGCATTGAATTGGAGAAGCCCGAAGCCATCGATATCGAAGATCTTTTCAATGAGGAAGCTCCCACCTACCAACAGGGTGATGTTCTGCCCTACCGTGGTAGCGATGGGAATGATGGAGTTCCGGAATGCATGCCTGAATACCGCCGATCCGTAAGGAACTCCCTTGGCTGTTGCAGTCCTCACGTAATCCGCTGCCAGGTTATCCATCAGGTTATTCTTCATCATGAAGGTCATGAAGGCAAAGCTTCCCACGAGGTAACAGGAGAGAGGCATGACCGCATGGTGAAAGAGATCGAAAATCTTGGCCCCGAGGGGGAGTTCACTGAAATTCTCCGAGACAAATCCAGAGAGCGGGAAAAGATCAAGGCGGGCTCCGAGAAATACGAGGAGAAAGGACCCCAGGACATAGCCGGGAATCGCGTATCCGGAAAAGACCGCAATGGACGAAACATTATCCAGCCAGGTGCGATGCTTGATCGCCTTAACGATGCCGAGGGGAATACAGATCCCATAAATCAGGATCATCGAGATCACTCCGTAGAAGAGCGAGATGGGCATCCGTTTCCTTACCATGCTGATCACCGGGTCTCCATACCTCTCTGAATCCCCGAGGCTCCCCTGCAGGAGACCATCACGCTGGGCCCGGTAGAGCACCGCCCGCTCCTGCAGGACATCAATTTCTGCCACCACCTTTCCCTCCGCAACTTCCTCCCCCTCCTTTACCAGGATTCTCCCCATCACTCCATCTACCGCCGCTTTCAGTTCACTGGAGACAGCCCCGACTTCAATGATTGCAAGAACATCTCCCTTCTCGACTTCCTCTCCCTCGTACCAACTCCATGACCGCAGAACCACCGACTTATCCGGGGAGGCCTTACCAGTGGTCCCGGAATCCGGGATCCTGACTTTGTGGGCTGCACTTTCACCCCTGAAGTTTTTTTCCCAACGCTGTTTCAACTCCTCGACACTGACAAGCCGGGCCTTCCATTCATACTCCCTGATCCGGTCGAGGAGCATCTTCTCCTCGTCCTCGATCTTCTTAACACGTCGTCCTTTCTCTTCCTCTGAAAGCGTTACATCTTCACGGATCTCTTTTTTCTCCTCTAACATTTTTTCCGGGATCTCTGTTCGAATCCCTCCAGGCTCATTCTCATCTTTGACGAGATCGATCTTCAGGTTCACCCCCGGAACGGCAATCGAGACCCTGTCCTTCCCACTCTCGAAACTTTTGGCCCCTCGCTCCACATCCCGGGGAACCACTCCCAGCCACTCCACGTAGGAGCGCCAGACCCCTTTGTCCCGCTGATACTTCTCCTCGATCTCAAAAAGGGCCTCCGGAGTAATCGCATTCCCCTCCGATTCCCTCATTCCTGAGCTTCCACCCTGCTCACTGGCTGCAGCCCCCATCATTTCCTGCAAGTCCCTCTGCACCGGCCCACCCGGAGCCGCCCTCATCAGCATGAAGACCAGAAGCGTAATCCCGAACAGCGTCACAGGCACAAGAAGGAGACGCCGGAGAAAATATACCTTCATGGAAAAGGGCCTCGGAGAGCAGGAACCTTCCCGGTTCTAGCCTCCCGGTGGGACGAATCAAGCCTGCGGAAAATTCATCCCGGGGACAGAAACATATTCCCCCAAAAAAGCGGCCAATCCGGCAAAGAGCTTTGCCAAGGCCCCGGTATCTGTCGCATCGTATTCCCGATGCGGGTTCCCGTCCTCTGTGCCCTGGCCCTTTTCGGCTCACTCGTAGCCTCCTGTGATAACCGCACACTCGTTGAGCAGGCCACGGAAGAACGGATCCTCATCATCGGGAATTCCAACGAACCAAAGGGTCTCGATCCTCACCTTGTATCCGGGGTTCTAGAATCAAACCTTCTCCGGGCTCTTTTCGAGGGCCTCGCGGTCGATCATCCATCCAAGGACGGCCTTTCCGAGAAAGGAGAGGGTGGCGCGGTGGACTGGGAAGCCAACGAGGAATTCACAGTCTGGACCTTCAAACTGAATCCCCTCGGCAAATGGTCCGATGGCATGCCGGTGACAGCCCATGATTATGTCTTTTCCTACCGGCGGATGCTCGATCCAGCCTTCCCCGCCAAATACGCCGAAATGCTCTACTACATCAAGGGGGCTGAGGAATACAACAAGGGCAAGAATCCAGATCCTGAGTCACTGGGGGCCCGGGCCATCGACGACTTCACCCTCGAGATTACGCTGAGGGGTCCCATTCCGTTTCTTCCCGAAATCACGAAGCACTACACCTGGTATCCCGTACCGCGTCACGTGATCTTGAAACACGGCGAAATGAATGAGCCCTTCACGGAGTGGACCAGACCGGGGAACCTGGTTTCCAATGGCCCCTTCCAGCTGAAGTCATGGCGGGTCACCCACTCAATCGAGGTCGAACGCAATCCACACTACTGGGATGCCGCCAACGTGAAACTCAACGGCATCAGGTTCATGCCTATCTCAAATTACTATACGGAAACCCGCATGTTCCTCGACGGGCTTCTCCACATTACCTACTCGGTTCCATCGGAGATGATCCCCTATGCGAAAGAGAAACTTCCGACATTGCTCCGGCAGGAGCCCTACGTGGGAACCCGGTTCATCCGGTGCAATACCCGGGTCAAACCCTTCGACGACCCCCGGGTCACCCACGCCCTTGCTGCAGCCATCGATCGAAAAACCTTCATCGAGAACATCCTTCAGGGCGGTCAGGTTCCAGCCTATGGAATCACCCCCCCTTTCCGCGGTTATGAAACCCCGGAGGTCGTGGGTTTCGATCCGGAAAAGGCCCGCAGGTTGCTCGCCGAGGCCGGTTACCCCGACGGCGATGGATTCCCCGAGGTCAAGTTTCTTACCACTGACCGGGATGGTGCGCGCCGCAATGCAGAAACTTTCCAGGCCATGTTACAGGAGAATCTGGGTATCAACCTCCGCATCGAACAGCGGGAGTGGACCACCTACCTGCAGGACCAGTACGATGGGAACTACGAATTATGTGATGGGGGATGGATTGGTGATTTTCTTGATCCCACCACTTTCCTCGACATGTGGACCGAGGGAAACGGCAACAACAACACCGGATGGGCCAGCAAGGAATTCGAGGCCGCCCTCCGCAGGGCCGAGAACACTGCGGACCCCGATATGCGCTTCGAAATCCTCGTTGAGGCGGAGAACATCCTGCTGCGTGACCTCCCGGTCATTCCCATCTACTGGTACACCACCAACTATCTTATCCGGCCCGAGGTCCAGGGCTGGGACCCCCTCCTCCTCAACAATCATCCCTACAAGTACCTCGATCTCATCCCCCCGCGGTCGAAGCGGTAGGACCAACCCTGGCCTGAACCCCGGACTTTTCTCATGCTGCGCACCATCGGATTCCGACTCCTCCAGGCGGTCATCGTGGTCTTCTGCCTGGAAACCTTCACCATGGTGACGGTCCGCCTGACGCCCGGAGGCCCCTTCGCGGACGAGAAGGCAATGCCCAAGCACATCCGCGAGCGCGTTGAAAAGGAGTTCGGCCTCGACAAGACGATCCCGGAACAGGTCGTCCTCAACTGGAAAAACTTCCTGAAGGAGGGCGACTTCGGTCTCTCTACCAGTCTCTTTGGACGATCCGTACGCGAAATCATCTTCGGCGCCTTCCCGGTGTCCCTCACCCTGGGAATCTGCGCCATGATAGTCGCTCTGCTCGTCGGAATCCCATCAGGGGTCATCGCCGCACTCAGGCACAACCAGCTTATAGACTACAGCTCAATGGTGGTGGCCATGATCGGAATCTGTATTCCGGCCTTCGTCCTCGGCCCGCTCCTCCAGCTCTGGGTCGCCCGCAATGCCGACTGGCTCAGCACCGCGGGCTGGGAACGCCCCTCCGACGTGATCCTCCCCGCTATCACCCTTGGTCTCGCCGTAGCAGCCTACATCGCACGCCTCACCCGCGGCGGAATGCTGGATGTGCTTTCCGAGGACTTCATCCGCACCGCCCGTGCCAAGGGGGTATCTCCCTTCAAGATCATTACCCGACATGCCCTGCGTCCTGCCCTCCTTCCCGCTGTCACCTACATGGGACCGGCTTTTGCGGCCATTATCACGGGCTCCTTCGTTGTAGAAACAATCTTCCAGGTTCCCGGAATGGGCCAGCACTTCGTCACCGCGGTGACCTCCAAGGACTACTTCCTCCTGCAGGGCCTCGTCCTCTTTTATGGACTGCTGCTGGCTGGAGCCAACCTGACGGTTGACATTCTTCTGGCCACCATGAATCCGCGTCTCCGTGCCAACCACTGATCCATGAGCAAAGCAGAAGCCAGACTCACTCTTGAGAAAGGAACCTCGCTCTGGAAGGACGCATGGCTGCGGCTGCGGAAGAACAAGCTCGCCATGGCAGGGCTCTTCATCGTGCTCCTGATCTGTTTCTCCTGCTTCGTTCTTCGCTGGTTCATGCCGCACAACCCGAATGACGTCGCCCTCCAGAACAAGTTCGCTGCCCCGGGGGCCCTCTCCATCGTGGAAGAGGGGGAAACTGCCCACATCCACCTCCTCGGCACCGACCAGCTGGGACGGGATCTTTTCACCAGGATTCTCGACGGGGGACAGATCTCTCTTTTCATTGCCATCGCCGCCACACTCCTCACCGCTACGATCGGCATTATCTACGGCGCAGTATCCGGATACGCAGGTGGACGAATCGACAATGGCATGATGAGGGTCGTGGACGGCCTCCTGGCCATGCCCTTTCTCATTGTGGTCATTCTCTTCCGGGAACTCATCAGCGTTCCGGTTGATGAAGCAGGACAATTCCTTAAGGAACAGTGGAACTGGGACAGGGATCTTGTCATCCGCTTCCAGAACCTCATCCCCCTCCTCCTCGCAATCGCGGCTTTCGGCTGGTTGACAATGGCGAGGATCGTCCGGACCCAGACCGCTGCCCTCCGCTCCAGCGAGTTCGTAGAGGCCGCTCGCTCCCTCGGCCTAAGCCATGCGCGCATCATCTTCCGGCACATCCTGCCCAACATGCTGGGCCCGGTGATCATCTATGCCACCCTTACGATCCCCAGTTTCATCCTCTACGAGGCCACCCTCTCCTTCATCGGACTCGGCCTCGAGCCCCCCAATTCTTCCTGGGGCATCCTCATCAAGGAGGGCGCAAATTACCTCGAAACCAAGAGCTCCATGCTCATCTTTCCCGCGATCATCTTCTCGGCCACCCTCTTTGCCTTCAACTTCCTCGGTGACGGTTTGCGCGATGCGCTCGATCCCAAGGCCGCCAAGGACTGACCACGGGGCAAAACGTTGGTTCCTGTCTTCCCGGAAAAGACCTGCGAAGATCCTCTCTACCCCTCCCGCGTGAGCACGCCCTTGCGACTTGGGTTTCGTACCGCCTCGATGAGCTTCTGCGCCGCACTCCCCCACTCCCGGGAATCGGCCTCCGCCACCGCCTTGCCCAGGGCCAAACCGTCCCGGAAGAGAAGCTGGTAGGCTGATTTCATCTCCCGGCGGTCTTCCGGCCCAATCCCTCCCCGGCGCAGACCAATCGTATTAAGTCCTGCGAGGCGGTTGAACTGGCCGACCATGCAATAAGGCGCGATATCCTTCGAGGCCCCCGTCAAACCCTGGACCATGGCATGATCTCCGATCCTGATGAACTGGTGAAAGGCACATCCCCCTCCCACCACCACCTGGTTCCCCATTTCCACGAACCCCGCCAGCAGGACATTGTTGGCCAGGACGTTCCTGTTCCCGATGACTGTATCATGACCGAGATGCGCCCCGGTCATGAGAAAATTCCCGTCCGCCATCCTCGTGCTGGCATCCCCCTCTGTGGCCCGGGGAATGGTAACGTACTCACGAAGAATATTTCCCTCTCCGAGAACCACCCTGGTCCTGGTGGCAGGATCGAAGGCCAGGTCCTGGGGATCGGCCCCGAGAATCGATCCGTAGCCCACCTTGTTCATGGGGCCCATGCTCACCTCCCCATGGATCCACACCTGCGCCCCGATCTCACACCCCGGGCCAATCACTGCCGGACCATCAATAATGGCGTAGGGGCCAACCGTAACATTCTCCGCAAGCCTGGCGTCAGGGGAGATCTGGGCGGTGGGATGAATTGGGGCCACAGGGGAAGCCCACTTGATTGCCCAAACCTCAACAAGCCAATTTCCAGATAATTCGGGGAGTGAAGGCAGGACCCCTGCCCCAACCGGGAATCCGGATCTGCCACCCGGGCCGGTGCTCCTCACAACAGCCCAGCTTCCCTGAAGGAAAAGCAGCCCCCGTGCCGCTCCGACACCTGCCCGATGATGACGTGATCCAGGAACTCGACCCGGAGAAGTGCAGCCGCGCGGGCGACCTGTCTGGTCAGGTCCCGGTCAGCACGACTGGGCGAGGGATCCCCGGAGGGATGATTGTGTGCGAGGAGAAATCCGTGGGCTTTATGCAGGACCACCGGATGAAGAATATCCCTCGGGTGTGCTACCGTTTCATTCAGGGTCCCCTCCGAGAGGGTGAGGAACCGGGTAGCCCTCAGACGGGTATCGAGGAGGGCGATCCGGAGGGACTCGTGACGGAGATGACCCATCTGGGGAGCGAAAACCTCGTAGGCGGCCTGCGGGCAGTCGAGGTTCAGGAGCGTCGCCTTCTCCCGTGCCACCCGCGCGCCAAGTTCGAAGGAAGCCGCCAACTGAGCTGCCTTCGCCAGACCAAGGCCATGCTCCCGGGTAAGTTGGGCAATCCCCAACCTTCCCAGGGCCGCGAGACCCCCATGCTTCTCAAGAAGGCGCTGACCAACTGCGATCGCACTTTCCCCCTTCACCCCAACCCGCAGGAAGATGGCAAGCAACTCCGCATCACTGAGGGCCACCGCCCCTTCCTGGGCCATTTTTTCCCTGGGCCGTTTCTGATCGGGAAGGTCTTGAATGATCATGACCCCAGCAGAAATTATTACCGTTCATTTGAACAGCTTTTCCGCTCTGGGCCGAGGGTCATGAAAACAGGACCCGGAGCGTCTTCCTATCCCCCAGTTGAGTAGCGGATCAATTCGCTTACTCGGCAGTCGCCTCAGGCTCAGCAGTTGCTTCGGGCTCGGCAGTCGCCTCAGGCTCAGCAGTCGCTTCGGGTTCGGCAGTCGCCTCAGGCTCGGCAGCAGGTTTATCGCCCTTTGCTTCTTCCGCCCCTTCACCGGGATCGGCCTTCTTCGAGTTCCGGGCGTAGGCTGCGGTGCTCTGCTCCTCTGCCCAGGAAGTGTATGCCCCCTTGCTGACCACCTGCATTACTCCCACCATGTCACCATGGCCCTCCCCACAGAGCTGGGCACAGACCACGCTCGTTTCGAGTTCCTTGAGAGGACGGAACCACATGGGGATTTCGGCCCCCGGAATGCAGTCCTGCTGGATCCGCATCGGCACAATGGCATATGCATGAATCACATCCGTGGAGGAGACCTGCAGAATGGCCGCCTCAGCCACGGGAAGTTTCAGGATGGGCGAGACAAAGTCATCCCAGCCATTGGGATCGTCCGGGTCGATACACGGATCCCCGGCCTTCTGCACGAGGTGGCGATCAATCCTCCCGAATTTTCCATCCATTCCCGGATAATGGTAATTCCAGCCAAACTGGTATCCTATGACACGCACTCGAACGGGATCCTGGGCCTGGACGTCCTCGAAACGGTCCGTTCGCTCCGCCCAGAGAGGGAAGGCGAACCCGAGAAGAAGAACTGCCTCAAAAATTGCCACCCCGATCTCAAGGTGGGTCGTCACATGATTCTGCACCCCATGATAGGAGGCCTTGGGATGGCGACGCCTCCAGAACTTCCAGCAGGCAACCAGAAAGAAGCCCGTCCAACCCACGAAAAGTGCGAGCATGAACCAGTGCACCACGTCAATCAGGTGATCCACGCTGCCTCCGTGCTCCGAGTAGTTCTCGGGAATGCCCATGAGTTCGACAAGAGTGTCAGCGAGGAAATACATAACTGGTCAGGAAAGAGAGTAAGAGAGGGCGAGAACCCGGTTGGTTCTATTCGACATATTTCGGATCGAGAGATTCGCGTTCACGACGCACGATGCGCACCATACAGATGCCGGTCGCCCCGAGGACAGGCACGATGGTGGCCAGCAGGAAAACAATCGACCAGCCAGCCGCATCACCGCCTCCCTCCTGAAAGGACTTCGCACAGGTGCTGCAGGCAAGATTAAGTGAGTCGAGGATCATGGTCTGTTCACAGTTGGCTGGCTAGAGAATCAACTTCCTGGCTTTCCGATAGAAATAAACCCCGTAGATGGGAAACCCGATCGAGCCGACGATCCCGGCCACCATGAGCAGGGTCCTCATCACCCCGGCGCTGAGGGGTGCGAGAAAGAGTGCCCACCCCGCCAGGAAGAGACTGAGGAGGGTCGTAACGATGATGAATACTATATGGAAGCCGCGCAGTGACATACCGTGTCCCTAATGCTGATTTACCGTTTCCTCCGGATTGTAGAAGCCATCCCCTTCCACGCTGTTCCCATACTCGATGGGGTCTTCAAAGGCCCAGCCAGTCAGGCCCATGAGCGAAATCCCCATCAGAATACCAATCACGATCAGAACGTAGATCGTCTTCTTCTCGTGACTGAGGTGCATGAAGATTGCCCCCACCAGGCTGGCCTTGATGGTGGCAATGATCAGGCCGATGATGGCGTCCTGCGCATCAAAGCCATGCTCGCCAAAATCAAGCCACGGCACGGTCGCCACCGCCACCGTGACCACGGTAAAGACGAAGAGAATGAGCCCTATGAGGAGGTACTTCTTCTGTGCCTTCTTGATTTCTTCGGGTGTGTCAGCCATGGCCGGTGGGGATGATTACATGAGGTAGAGGATCGGGAAGAGGAAGATCCAGACGAGATCAACGAAGTGCCAGAAGAGGCCACCCACCTCCACCCGGTTGGCAAGCCACTCCGGGTTGCGGCGATAGAGTCCCTTGCTGAAGAACAGGTAGTAGCCCAGGACGAGCGCTCCACCCACCACGTGCAGACCGTGCAGACCTGTCAGGGTGAAATAGATCGCGTAGTAGGTGTTCCACTTGGGAGTGAACATCGACTGCAGGGAGACTTTATGGTGAGGAATCTCCAGTTCGGGAAAGGCATGCAGCTCATGAATTTCCTCATCCTTGTGGTTCGGCCCCGCGAAGCCGTTCCAGAACTTGGGTCGCAAATCGTCAAAGCCGGGATCACCCGGCATAAGCCTGTCGTGCTCGGCCCGGGCGTAATGGACGAAGTCCTGCCAGGTCACCCGGTAGCGATCGGTCTCGGTGGCCACGCGCTTGGGTTTCCCTTCCTCATCCCTGCCGTATTTGTCGATCAGGCGCTGCTCAAGCTCACCGATGCGTTTCTTGTGAACCTTCCAGATCTTCCTGTAGGTCGACCCGTTCTTGTTGTCCTTCGAGAAGATCCAGCTCTGTTCAATCACTTCCATTGGATCATTACCGGCTTCCTCGGCCTTCTGGGCCATCCAGCGGAAGTCGATGGCGTCCACGGAGAGCGCTACGGGGCTCTCAAGGAGTCCGGGGGCCCCACCCTCACCTTCTCCGGCGTTGAGGGACGTATCGTCCCTGAGTTCAGCCTTGCCATCCTTCCCCTTGACGGGGCGCTTGATCCAGCTCCGCTTGATGATGAGCGGCTGGGGAGGATCCATCTTGAAGGAGAGCGTGGATACCAGAGAAACCACCTTGCTGCCGGCAATACACTTACCCGCCTCATCGACTTGCTCGTCCAGTTGCGTGGCCGCGTCAATCTTGGCTTCCGGGGTCTGCTCCCAGTAATTGTCTTCGGGGAACGCCTTCTTCACCCTCTTCCAGTTTTCCTTGAGAATGGCGGTACGCGTTGCCGCATTATGGGCGCGGCCTGCGATGAATACCTTTCGTGCCTTCTTGATAAGTTCGTAGCCCAGTGGCGTCCCCGCCGGAATATAGAGGGAGTTTTTCTTATACTTGTGCGCCAGGTTCTCCTCCGCCTTGCCGTATTCCTTGACGACATCAGCCTCCTGCTTGGCGCGATCCTTGCCCGAGATCGGCTCGCTCTCTGTCCCTGCGTAATCCTCGATATGACCGTAGAGGAATACGTCCTCGCTGGTCACCAGCTTGGACTTCCTCTTGCTGGCCTGCTCAAGCATGTTGGCGATCCATGGCTCATGAGCCCTTACCACTGAAAAATCGATTGTCTCCGGCTGAAAGAGGACCGTATTAGCCTTGAAGGGCTTCCCGGCCTTCCAGATATCCGCCTTCCCCGGACCACCCGATTCCTCATCCTTTTCCTTCGCTCCGGCGGCGGACTTATTTGCGACCTCCGCATCCTTTTCTCCCGCCTTCTTTGCTTCCTTCTTGGTATGGAAGTGTTCGACTTTTCCGTCACTCAGGATTGTGGCGTAATGGGCGTGCCCTTCAATGATTGCAAAGTCATCCATGCGCACGGCCTGGTGCTCCCATTTGGCCTTGTACTCGATGGCCTTGAGAACCATGAATACGGCCGCACAGCCAATGGTGATCGCCATGAAAACCTGAAAGCGCCGCCATTGCCGCATCTTTAACGAGGCCCACGCAAAGACCACGGTGACGGACGAACCGATAAGCACAAAGGTGTTGATGAGCCCGGGGACAATGGGGAGGGCTCGCTCCGGCCACGGATAGTCGGCGTAGATCCTCAGAAAAACGTAACCCGAGAACAGCCCGCCGAACAGCATCACTTCGGAAGCAAGAAAGAGCCAGATGCCGACCTTCGCATTGAAAAGGCCGGTATCCTTCCGGGCGGTGACAGTATAGGGAATCTCCATAATTCAGGAATTGGAGGAGCGTTACTGGGCAGGCTCCGGCTCAGGTTCCTTGGCGGGCTTGTCCCTCTTCGGTTCCTCCCACTGCGGGTAGAAGTCACCCTCATGGTCCGTACGGCTGTATTCGTAAGGTCCACGGTAGGCTCCCACATCAAAGGTGAAGTTGCCGTGAGGCGGGGGCGTAGGGGTGGCCCACTCAAGAGTGGTGGCATCGTAGGGATTGTCGTTCTTGATTTTCTTGCCCACGTAAATACTGGCACAGAAGTTGATGACGAAGGGAATCTGAGCCAGAGCGAGCATGAGGGCCCCAAAGGTCATGAGCGGATTCAGATGAATCCACTCCGCCACGGTATTGCCGAAGATATTTTCGCTGTCGGCAGCCTTGGAGAGGTAGGCATCTCCCCCGTTGTACCAACGACGGTGGAAGCCAGCCATCCCCTGGATAAGCATGGGGAAGAAGAGAACATTCATGAACACGAGGGAGGGCCAGAAATGGAGATGCCCCAGGAAGGTGTCCATATGTCGCCCCGTGATCTTGGGATACCAGTGATAGATGCCTGCGAAGAGTCCAAAGAGGACCCCGGGCGCCACAACGTAGTGGAAGTGGCCGATTACGTAATAGGTATCGTGCAGGTGGAGATCCACTAGATTGAAGGCCAGCGGCAGTCCGGTAAGGCCTCCAATCCCGAACATGGGCAGGAAGGCCACCGCCCAGAGCATGGGAACGTTGAAACGGATGGAACCACCCCAGAGGGATACGATCATCGAGGTCAGGAGGATGACCGATGGCACCGAGATGAGGACGGTAGTGGTCTGGAACCAGGTGGAAATCACCGGCCCCATGCCGGTGAGATACATATGGTGGGCCCAGACGATGAAACTCAGGAACCCAAGGATCACGATCGACCAGACCATGGGCCTGTAACCCCAGAGCGGCTTCCGCGTGTTGACCGGAATGATCTCAGCCACGCAGGCGATCGCGGGCAGGAGCAGGACGTAGACCTCCGGGTGTCCCAGGAACCAGAAGAGGTGCTGATAAAGGAGCGGACTGCCTCCTCCGGAGGCCTCGATTACTCCGGACCCGGAGGTGTAAAGACCGCTGGCCATGAAAAAGCTGGACCCAACCGTCCGATCCATCAGCTGCATGAGGGCTGCCACCTCCAGTGGCGGAAAGGCCAGAAGGAGAAGGAACCCGGTCACCAGCATGGCCCAGCAGAAGAATGGCATACGCATCCAGGTCATCCCCTTGGCCCGCAGGTTGATGATGGTCGTCAGGAAGTTGACCGCCCCTAACAACGATGAGGTGATCAGAAAAACCATCCCCAGGAGCCACTGGGTCTGTCCGGCCAGAAACTGGTTCACAATCTGTCCGTCTGCGAAGTTGGCCAGGGGTGAATAGTTGGTCCATCCTGACTTGGCGGCTCCGGACTCCATGAAGAAACTCGCGCACATGATGAGTCCACCAGCGAGATAACACCAGTAACTGACCATGTTGAGGCGCGGAAAGGCCATGTCCACCGTTCCGATCTGAAGGGGCGTGACAAAATTTCCGAAGGCCGCGAAACCCAGGGGCACGATGCCGAGGAACACCATGATGGTGCCATGCATGGCACCGAACATGTTATAGGTATCGCCGGTGACCCGCCCGTCCTGCAACCAGCGGGCCTTCCACTCTTCGCTGAATATCCAGCTGAGGTAACCTGGCAGGGGTTCCTCGGGATAGGCAATGCTCCAGCGCATCACCATCATGAGAAAGAAGCCGAAGGCAAGGAAGAGCAGGGCCGTGACACCGTACTGGATCCCAATCACCTTGTGATCAGTGGACCAGATGTATTTTTTATAGAACGGGAGATCGTGATGGTGATCGTGTCCGTCATCTGTTGCCGCTTCTGCGCTCATCGTCCTTGGAGTTGGGGTTCGTTATTCAGCCGCTGCAGGTTTGAGCGTTTCAAAGTCCACGGTAGTAGCAGGATCGATAGACTCGCCCTCAAGCATCTTGTCGTGGTTGGAATTCAAATCCTTGACAGTGATTTGCCCCTGGGGTCGGGCCTCGTAGATCTTGATCGCATTGGCCGCCTGCTCGATGGTGACAATGTCTCCTACGTCGTTGAACTCGTTCCGGACAAAGGTCATGACCGCGGCAAGTTCCGCAGCCGTCAGCGGAGCCTGGGCCGGCATATTGCCGTTGTAGGTCTTACCGTCCACATCAATGGGACCGCTCAGTCCGTTGAGGATAATCTGCGCAAGGCGCTCGGTATTGCCAGTCACCCAGTCGGACCCCGCAAGGGGCGGAAACTGATTGCCATCACCGCTCCCTGTCGACCCGTGGCAACCGCTGCACTTGGCATAGATGTTCTTTCCGCGCTTGGTGAGCGCTTCCAGGATGGGGCCGACCGTCGGGCCAGTGTCTGCATCGCTGGCAAATTCCGGCCGGGTATAGTTCTGGGGATGAGGATTGTACTCGAAGAGTTTCCCGCCGGCTCCAAGCACTCCCCCGCCCACCAGCAGCACGACCGCGCTGGCAACGAACACCCAGAGCGAGACCGGTTCCATGCCGGTTTCCGCGATTCGCTTCTCGCGAGACTGGGCCGCACCCGTTTCCAGGAGGGTCGCGTGAGCCTCCACCACGTTGGTGGTTTCCTCAAGGTCGGGTCGCTTGGAATCAGCTGGTTGCTTGGAATCGGCCATTACTTCATTCGTTGGGTCCGTTACTCGGCCTTCTTCTTCTCGCGGCTGTAATTAATCGAATAGGGCACCGCGTCATCTTTTCTGAGAGAAAGCAGATAGCTCACGAGAGCCTTGGCCTCCGCGGTAGGCAACACTTCCATCTCGTCCCTGTTAAGACCAGGCACCGCCTCGGGGCTACCCTGTCCGTATTTCACCCGTTCTTCAAAAAGGTGGGTCTGACGGGGACACCCTGAGATGTCGTTAAGGGTCCTGGTCTTGAGAGCAGAGTTATAAAGATGAAGATAAAGCCAGTTCTCAGGTGATTCCGCTTTGGTGAGCGGATCTTCCAGGTAGCCCTGAATCCGACCTGCTACATTGGTCAGGTCAGGACCAATCCGCATGATGCCAATGTGGGCAAAGGGTTCTCCCACGTAGTCGTAAGGCGTGGTTTCGCGGGATGTATTGATACTCACTCCGTTCTCATCCTTGACCCGGAAGCCAGCCCAGTCAGGACGCCCCAATTCCGATCCCGCATAACCCGCCCGGATGAGCTGGCTATGGCATACGTAGCACCCGTTGGCACCATACAGGGCAGAGCCAGTGGTAATCCGTCCCGACCGACGCGGAACGTAGACCTCGTCCTTCCCATCATTAGCCATTTCGAAATGAACCGCCTCAAGGTTCCGCATCTTGCCGAAGGGCACCACGATGATGAGCAACCACGGGATACCGAAGCTCACTGCCAATGCCGCTATGAATGCTTTGAACGTCATCAGGATCAGGCTTCCGAGGTTTGGAGTTCGTCGATATCGCCGTCCGATCCGTGGGGAGATCCCCCGTGATGACTGGCATTGAGGAGGGTAGGATGCTGACTACGTCGACCGAGTCGGGCCCACATGAGAAGAAGATGAAGAAGAAAGAAGAGACTGCCGAGAATGATCAGGCCCCACGCCACGGTGGTCCCCACGTTATAGGCATAGGTCAGGGTGGCCGACTCGTGCCAGGCATGATTATAGGCCTCTTGAGCGGCCCCCTGGAACAATCCCCCCATGATCGAGCAGACTACCACCGTGCCAATACCGTAGGTGGTGAGCCAGAAGTGCCAGCCAATAAAACGGCGCGAGAGCCACTCGCGACGGGTGATCCGCGGAACGATAAAATAAATACCCCCAAAGGCACACATGCTGAAGAACCCGTACACGGCCAGGATCTCGAAGCCGTAGCCGGCAAGAGTAAACTGCGTCATCTTGAGCGCCTCAGGCGTGTTGAGTCCCATCCCCACCAGGCCGAGCACAACAAAGGAGACGATCCCGGCGATGGTGAAGCGCAGGGAAGGACTGGCCGCTACCTCCGATTCGTGCCCACGCACGGTCATCAGGATGTTAACCCCTACCGCAAGAGCCGGAATGAGGACGAGGACCGTAGCCGCAGCTCCAACATAAGGCATAAACTGTGGAAGCGGTCCACCTGCCAGCTTCTGCATGCCAGCCCAGGGGCCAATTACTGCCAGGGCCCAGAAACCGAAGAGGGCCAGCGAATAGCTGTATATCGGGCGGCCCGTGATCTTGGGCGCAAGGTAATAGGCCGTGCCCAGTGCGACCGGAGTAAAGAAGAGGAAGAGAAGCGCGTATTTGAACCAGGCACTGACCCCTGCCGCCATCACCGGATGACCATTGAAAACGAAAACGAAAAGATGGGCGGTCAGATAGATCCACGGGAACCAGAAGAGGCTGGCTACCAGATACCACTGAGCCACGTAGGTCTTGCCCCCTTCACTGCAACGGAACTGGATAAAGGACCATACTGTTATAAAGAAGTAGCTCACCAGAAGGAGCGGCCAGATCGCGGCCGGAAATTCCATCCAGGGTTTACCGGAGCCGTAGCCCCCCAGAATACCCAGCATTCCGGCCAGGACCCCGAAATTCCAGACATGTCCGGCCGTCAGGATAATTCCGGCCGCACTGCACTCCTTACGCGAAAGCCGTGCCATGAGCCAGACGATGAGCCCGAAGGCCGCCTGGCATCCCCACCCATAAACGAGCACATTGACATGGGCTGGATAAACCCGTCCGTAATTGAAAAACTCGTAACCCGCAAGGAACCTCGAGTCATGTGACTGGAAGGAGGAAATGAAGCCGAGGATGAGCGCCACCGCCAACCATGCAGCCCCACTGGCAAAGAAGAACATGACGGGCCGCCGCAGCGAGCGGTCAATCCGCGCACGCAACTCCAGATCCTCAGGGATCTTCGTCTCGCTATCACTATCAGAGGCCATGAAAAAACATCCGTTAAGTTAGTTGGGCTTTGACCCCGGTCCTGCACCCGGGGGAATGAGATCCGCCGGGCTCAGCATTGGTTTCCCCAGTTCCCCCCGCATTGCTTCAACCTGCTCGGGCGTCACCGGAGAGGCCTTATTCCCGAAGCTGTTCCGGATATAAGTCAAGACGGAGGCGATCGACTCGTTATCCAGGGGCAGCGGAGCCATCGGGGCCACCGGGGTGTATTTTTTACCCTTTACCTCGATTGTCCCGTTCATCCCACGAAACTGGATTGCTATGAGGTTTGCTACCGGGCCTGTCACCCACTCCGATCCTGCCAGCGGAGGCCCCGTCTTGTTGATATGATACATTCCCTCCCCCTCAGGTCCGTGGCAGGCTGAGCACACGATATAGGTCAACTTGCCTTTTTCCATCACGGCCTGCTCTACCGCGGCATCGGCCGCCACTACCGGAAAACCCTCAGGAACAACCACCCCTAACCCACCCGCAGCCTTCGCTTTCTGGGTAGCCGAACCGGGCAGAACAAACTCAGGTTTTTCCACCGCCACTGGCGCCGTCTCGAGAAACTGGGCTCCGACCTTGGAGAAACTGCCCTGCGCTGCTTCCGGCGCCCCGGCATGGGCCTTGTCAGACTCCCGCTTGATCTTGGCCCGGCGTTTCTCGTTGATCTTGTCGAAGCTGTTTTCAACCGGCCTGTTGAATCCAATTCCCAGGACGAGACTGGCCAGACCAAAGGCCGTAAAGAGAACCAGGGCCAACCAGAAGTTGGAAAACCGCTTTAGGGGATTGTCGTGCGCCGGGTCCATCAGTTGTGCACATTGGCTGACTCCAGAATGCGCGGATCCCGGTGCGGGTAGAGCGCGGCCGATCCAATGTTACGCAGGAGAATAAAGAGGAAAAAGCACCCGATCGTAACGAAGGCAAGGATATCCCCGATGAAGGAACCATTGAGCCAGAGCTGCCAGTTCTCAGGATGCTCCGGATTAAGGATCTTCGTCACGGAAGGACCACGCTCTGGGATGATCATGTGGTAGACATCGATCATGTGCATGAAGAGCAGGTAGCCCGCCACCACAATCATATAACCGTTCCTGCGCTTGAGATCCTGACGGATGAGCAGGAGGAAGGGTGCTGCAAAGTGCCCGAACACCAGGATGATACTGACATAGTTCCAACCCCCGGTATTTCGCAGGACGAAGTAACGGGTCTCTTCCGTAATGTTGGCGTACCAATAGAGGAAATACTGGTCAAAGGAGATGTAGGCCCAGAAAACCGTGAAGGCAAAGGCCAGTTTCCCCATCAGGTGATCATGCTCGGGACCAACCACGTTCCTCAGATAGCCCATCCGCCGCAGCGCGATGGTGACCAGGATGATCACCGCCATCGCATTGAGGGCGCTGCCAGCAAAGACATAGACACCCCACATTGTGGAAAACCATTTGTAGTCGAGACCCTTGACCAGGTCTATGGCCAGGAACGTCAGCACCACTGCAAATATAGGGACGCCCCAGCAGGAATGGAAGCGCGCCCGCAGGAGACGGCTCGTTCCAGGTTCGGCATCATTATCCTGGTCAATCGAGAGCTTGCGCAGGAAGTGGATTACGAACCCGAGGATGGCAAAATAGGCGATGACACGGAAGTACCAGAAGTTGAGGTTTAGATACCAGTACTTGCCGGCGAGAAGGTGATCAGCGGTTTCGCCGTGGTGCAGGCCCTCCTTCACAGAACCGGCGGCTTCCTTGGCCATCCGGTGCTTTTCCATCCACTCATAGAGAAACTCCTGTACCTGCGGCAGCAGGAGAATCGGCAGGACTGGGATCAACATCCAGGGAAAGACGTATCCCACGTTTTCCATTACCCGGCGCACCGAAACGCCCCATCCCGAGTTGGTGACATTGTGGAGGAGGGTCCAGAAGCAGCCACCCAGAGCCAGGGTGGTAAAGAAGAACACGGCGTAGAGCCAGGAGAAGCTATAGGAGCCCTGGGCGCTCCTGCCGAATACTCCAAGCAGAGAGAGTACGCTG
The DNA here is from genome assembly GCA_022448985.1 of Roseibacillus sp. GTDB lineage: Bacteria > Verrucomicrobiota > Verrucomicrobiia > Verrucomicrobiales > Akkermansiaceae > Roseibacillus_B. Next base: position 7,253 of record JAKVCR010000002.1, on the reverse strand, counting down.
AACACCCCCCCAACGACTGCCAGTCCCAGGCAGATCATCTTGATGCGGCTCAGCTTGTCGGATTCCAGCTTCTCGCCGTCAACCGGGATATCTGCCGAGGTGACCAGTTCGTGAGCCATGACGGAAATCAGTTAGTGGGTCCTCCTGCCGGGTTGTCATTCTCCCCCGGAGCGGGGGCCGGCGCCGGATCGTCCGGAGCCTTTTTCGAGTCCTGCAAGGCGCGCACGTAGGCTACGATGGCCCAACGGTCACGCACCGGGATGTTGGCCCCATAACCGCTCATGAGGCCCTGCCCGTATGTGATCACATGATAGAGTTTGCCCTCAGGATACTGGTCACTGCCAAAACGTGGCTCGTGCAGGTCGGCTATCTTGGCCGCCATGTAGTTGCTGATCGTTCCGGTGCCATCTCCGGCATCTCCATGACAAATCGCGCAGAAAATCGAGAACCGATCCTGACCACGACGCAGGAGGGCCTGCATTTCGGAGGCTCCGTCGTCCCCGATGAGCCCGAGTTGCTCAAGGGGCAGACCAGCGGCGAAGTAATCATTTATAGCCCCGGTATAGTAGTGCCCGCTACGGCCCTCTCCAAACTCGACCGGGAAGATCCCGTCATCACTTGAGTGCGGCACCGTCCCGCTCACCGGGAGGCGGGAACCCATTCCATCATGAAAGAAATCACTGGCCTTCTGTCCCTTTATGAAATCCATCCGGTCCATGTCGGGGAAGATCTCAATAGGGGTGCTGGTCGTCTTGGCCCCACGCAAGCCGAATACTCCGACGACAAGGACAACCAGTCCGATAAAGGCGAGGAAAAAGTACTTCATGGTATCAGTTTACTTTCCGTCGTCTTCGACCAGTTCAATGTTGTCGCCCCCGATCCCGCCGAGGAACCCCTTCGTTCCCTCCTTTGAGAACTTGGGATCCCGTGCCTCAATAGCGATGAAGAACCCGTCATCAGTTATCCGGTGCGCCTGCCGACTCGCGAAGAGCGGATGATTCCAACGCGGTAATTGGCAGAGGCCCAGACAGGCAAAGAGCGCCGTAAATCCGGAGAAAAGCACGGTGAGCTCAAACATGATCGGGAAGAAAGCCGGCACAGTGAAGATGTTGGCCGGTTTGCCCTGCACTACCGTGGGATAGATTCCCACCTGCGTGACATAGGCCAGCAGGAAGGCGGTGAGCAGGCCAGTCACACCTCCGAAAAATACAAAGTAGGGCAGGATGGAACGCTTCAGCCCCATGGCGGCATCAAGCCCGTGCATCGGGTAGGGAGTGTAACAGTCCCACTTGCTGAATCCGGCATCACGCACCTTCTGGGCAGCCTTGTAGAGAGCGGACGCGCTTTCAAACTCGGCCAGGTAGCAATAGACACGTTTGACGGAGGTACTCATCAGACTTCGGCAGTTCCTTTATCAAGTTCGTGTTGGTAGGAGGCCTCCACCACCGTCCCCTCATCCGGGTCCGCATTCTTGTCATCGAAGTGGACGTCACTCTCCTCCTTGGCCCACTTGACCTCCGCGATGTTGATACACGGAAGGAAGCGCAGGAAGAGCAGGAAGAGCGAAGTGAAAAGACCAATTGTCCCAAGAAAGAGCCCTATATCTACCCAGCTCGCATTGTAGTACTTCCAATTGGCGGGCATGAAGTCACGTGCCAGGGTGGTTACGATGATGACAAAGCGCTCAAACCACATCCCGGCATTGACTGCCATGCAGACTCCCATCACGACCCAGAGGTTTTCGCGACACCACTTGAACCAGAAGAGCTGGGGAGACAGCACGTTGCAGCTCATCATGGCCACGTAGGCCCACCAGTAGGGTCCGGTAATACGGTAGGTGAAAGCGGCCATCTCGTACTTGGCCCCCGAGTAAAAGGCCACGAAAAGCTCCATCAGGTAGGCGTAGCCAACGATTGTTCCCGTCAGCAGGATGATCTTGGCCATGTTGTCGATGTGCTTCATGGTGATCATGTCATCCAGGCCATAGAAAAACCGGGCCGGGATCATGATGGTCAGCACCATGGCAAAGCCGCCGAAAATGGCGCCCGCCACGAAATAGGGCGGGAAGATGGTGGTATGCCAGCCGGGAACTATCGACGTGGCAAAGTCGAAACTCACCACCGAGTGTACCGAAAGCACGAGCGGGGTAGATAGCGCGGCCAGAATGAGGTAGGCCATCTCATAGTGGCTCCAGTGGCGATTGCTTCCCCGCCAGCCCAGCGAGAAGATGCCGTAGAGCACCTTCTTCACTCCACGCTTGCAGCGGTCCCGGATGGTGGCCAGGTCGGGCACCATCCCGAGGAACCAGAACACCAGCGAGATTGAGAAGTAGGTTGAAACCGCGAAAACATCCCAGAGGAGAGGGGACTTGAAATTCTGCCAGACCGCGTTGGCGTTGGGAATGGGCGCGAGGTACCAGGCCATCCAGACCCTTCCCACGTGGAAGGCCGGAAAGATACCGGCACAAATCACGGCAAAGATCGTCATCGCTTCCGCCGCGCGGTTGATGGACGTCCGCCAGTTCTGCCGGGTCAGGAAGAGAATAGCGGAAATGAGGGTTCCGGCATGGCCGATTCCAATCCAGAACACGAAGTTCACGATCGGCCAGCCCCACATCACCCGGTTGGTGTTACCCCACACCCCCACCCCGGTGGTGACCAGGTAGATAAGGCCGCCACCCACTCCGATGATGGCCATGAGGACGGTCGGAATAAAGAGTGCCCACCAGACCATGGGCTGCTTGTTCTCAACCACCCCGCACACACGTTCCGTGATCCAATGGTAGGAGCGCTTGTTGAGAACGAGCTTCTCACGCTCCAGCACCGGAAGTTTTACCTCCCGGGGCGCGGGCGCCTCGCTCGTAGTCTTGGTAGCGGTGTCTGCCATCAGTTTTCAGAGCCCTCGTTCAGGCAGTGTGGATCGTGGCCAGGCCGCGGTAGGCTGCATCGGGCATGGCCGGGTTGGGGTTCTTCACGCGGGCGAGATAGCTGGTACGCGGAACAGTCCCGATATACTGCAGGACATCGTAGTTGCGTGGGTTGTGGATGACTTCAATCATCCCGTCCTTATTCTTTTTCTCCCCCTTGTACTTTGAGCGCCAGACCTGCGCGTCTTCCTTGTCGAGGAGGTTGCCAAAGCTGATGGCGTTGGCTTCGCACGCCTCCTGGCACGCCACCTGCACTGAGTCCGACTTGATCCGCAGGTCCTCTGCGCTGATCGATACCGCGGTGGAGCTGGTTCCGGCACGCAGCGTCTTGTCACGCCCGATCTGCTTCTGCTTGATCTTGGCACTCTCCAGACGCTGCACGCAGTAGGTGCACTTTTCCATCACTCCACGCATACGGACCGAGACGTTGGGATTACGCTGGAGATGAGGAGCGTTGCCCACCTGCGTCTCACCAAAGGGCCCCTTGTAGAGGTTGTGGTCGATGAGTGGGTTGCGTTTATTGTAGTCGAAATAGTTGAAGCGCCGCGCCTTGTAGGGGCAGTTGTTGGCGCAGTAGCGGGTTCCAATGCAGCGGTTGTAGGCCATTGTATTGAGGCCCTCCTCGGTGTGCACGGTCGCATTAACCGGGCAGACCGTCTCACAGGGCGCATTTTCGCACTGCATGCAGGCGACCGGCTGGGGAATCATCTCGGGATTTTCCTGCACCCAGTCGGGCGTAGACACCTTCTTGTGGGTCTTCTCGTCCGTTTCAGCCATGGGAGCCGCAAAGTAACGGTCCATGCGGATCCAATGCATCTCACGCCCCATCGCAACCTGTTCCTTGCCCACGATCGGAATGTTGTTCTCCGCCTGACAAGCAAGCAGACAGGCGTTGCACCCAACACAGGTGTTAAGGTCGATCGACATGCCCCACTGGTGGATCTTGTCACTGATGAGATCCTCCTGTTTGTCACTGTCACTTTCCCAAGTCGTCGATCCACGACGTTTATAGAGGGAAATGTTTTCGGGAGCATGCGAATCGACGGGCCCCTGCACACGCACCTTGGAAACCTGCTTTTCAAAGGAGAGCTTGTGCCCGTGATACACGACATCCTCCGTGGAAACCTCACGGGCGAGTGCCCGCCCATTCATGGCGTTGTGCTCCTGCACCAGGGCGACGTGATACCGTTGCTTCACCTTCGTGACGTCTATGGCCGCCGCACTGAAAGAGTCATCTCTTCGCAACTGGTTGGCATTAAATCCAGTGTTAATCCCCACGAGGCCGACGGGAGCGTATGGATCATCCTCGCTGGCCACGTCCACCCCGTCACGCTTATCGGAAGCTCCCTGTCCATATCCGAGCGCAATCGAGATGCAGTCGTCCGCATGACCGAAAGCCACCAGGACGGGAATCTCCATCCGCCCGGCCATGGTCTTGATAAGTGCCATCGGCGCCCGGGCATTCTTCCCTTCATCAATGAGCGGCTTGGGCGCATTCTTGACCTTGCCCAGGAGTGGGACTTCGCTTTCGGGCTCCAGTTCCTGGACCGCATCATAGACCCCGAGAGCCTTGGCAGTCTTGGGCGAAACGAGCGCTGCATTATCCCAGGAAAGTTTTGAAATTGGATCCGGCGCCTCCTGCAACCAGCCGTTGTCGATATAGCGACCGTCCCAAACTGAAGCGTCGGCAAGGAAATTTATCTCGATCCCGTCCGACTTCACTGCACTGAGCACCGGCGCAGCGTCCTTTGCCTTCTCGGTGTCGATGCTCTGGTAGGAGCTGCTTCGCAGGTAGCCGTCCCTGAGCGCTTCCTTCCATGCATCCTCTCCTTCCTCATTGGCATTTCCGGGCAGAGCAAAGGTCCTGCGCACTTCAGCCAGGGCTGGCGAGGGCTCTCCTCCCGGTCCCTCACCCGCGATAAGCGCAGGGGCTGCGACCCTTTCCTCCGGATTCTTGCTCTCGACCTTGGCCCAGTCGAAGTCCTTCCAGGAAAGGAGCTGCGAGAGAATCTCAAGCTCCGAGTACCCTCCATAGAGTGGGAGGATCATCGGTTGCACCAGCGAGTAAGTCCCGCTGGCGGTGCGGGTGTCCCCCCAGCTCTCAAGATAGTGCGCGGCCGGAATATGCCAGTCACTGGCCAAAGCGGTAGCATCCGTGCGTAAGCCGAGATGGATACTCAGTTTGGCTCGACTAAGCAGATCGGCGAATTTCCCACCCGGACGATCGTAAACCGGATTGGCTGGCCCCAGGAGAAGGATGGTGGTGTCAACATCAATGTCCTTTTCAAACTCCTCAATCGTCCCGTAGCCCTCCCGTCCTGTCTGGTAGACCACCAGCGGTCCCCCATAGGCACCAAGCTTCTTGTTGATGGCGATAACAATACGTTGCAGTTCCTCACCGTGACGACTTCCGGCCAGAACCACGGCCTTGCCCTCGCTCGCCTTGAGATCATCCACGCAACCCGTGATCCACTCGTCAAAAGTCTTGGCGTCTCCCAGCAGCGCGGCCTTCTCTTCCGTAGACAGCCTGCCCACCTCGTAACCTTCCACCGTAACCCCGAGCTCAGTGGCGAACTGTGCCGCGATCCTCACGACCTGGCTCGGAGTGGCCCGCAGGCGATGATCGGCCATCCCGCCAGTCAGGCTGTAGGCCGTCTCCACCACGTAAAGCCGGTTCATGGCCTCCGCATCGATGCCCTGCCGGTAATCTTCTCCCCCTCCCTGCCGTTTTCTGGAAAACTCCGATGCACTCCCCATCGGATCGATCCCGAGGAAGTCGCCATCCAGCGAAAGGATGCGATCCGCCTTCGAGAAGTCGACCACCGTCTCCGTTCCATCCCCGAACACCTCGGCGTGCACCCTGCGACGTGCTTCACCCCGCAGGGCCTCGTAGCTGTAGAACTTTGAACCTGGAAATGCTGCCTCAACCTCACCCTTCAGGCGGTTGCGGGTCGGGCAGTCATCTTCACCCACCAGGACCGCAAGCTTTCCTCCCTCTCTTGCGATGGAGGCAAATACCCCCTCGAATTCCTTCTGCGACGCCTTCTTCCCAAGCTTCAGGAAATCGCGGGAACGCTTGGGGTCGTAAAGGTTGAGAACGGAGGCCTGGGTCAAGGCATCCGTCCCGCAGCCATCGTTGTGGTCGCCGTTGGGCGCTACCTTGGTGGGCCGGCCCTCGAAGGTGGTCACCACCAGGGGCGCGGAACCCTCGGCCCGGGGACGACTGGAAGCATAGTAAAGCGGTTTACCGGGGATCACCCACTCCGGCGCCTTCTTATAAGGTACGATATAGGACTCCGGACGTCGACACGACACCAGCGTCAGCCCACCCAGCGCCGAGGACGCGCCCATGAGCTTGAGAAAGCTGCGTCGCGTGGCCTGCCGGTCTTCCTCGCTCAGGTAACCTGAGCCTTCCGGGAATTCACGTTCCAGGTGCGCTTGGAAAGCCTTACTTCGCTCGAGTTCACCCACACTGCGCCAGGACACGACACCCGCGTCGTCTGCTGGAATCTCCGGATGATGCCAGGTGCGTTTACTCATCTTCTAACGGTGGCAGGTCGAACAGCTCTCCTTGGCCTTGATGTTCCAATGCTCCTTGAGGTAGAGGCCGAGGTCCTTCTGAGTCTTGAGCTCCTTGCCGGACTCGGGATGCCGAAGTTTGTTTTCGGCCAGCCATTCCTCCGCCTTGTAGTCGAGATTGAAAACCTCTTCCAGCGGCCGAAGGTGATTTTCCGGCTTGCGGTGACAGTCGAGGCACCAACCCATGGAGTGCGGCTCAGCCTGGTAGACAACCTCCATCTCATTGACATTCCCGTGACAGGACTTGCAGGATACCCCGCGGTTCACGTGAGCCGAGTGGTTGAAAAATACGTAGTCGGGATTCTTGTGCACCCGCACCCACTTGATGGGCTTACCATCATACTCCGGATGCTCCTTGTCGAAGGCCCGCCGCAGCGGCTGGAGTTTATCACTGTCCTTGCGCACATGCTGGTGGCAGTTCCAGCAAGTGCTGGCGGCAGGAACGTTGGCCTGACCTGAATGCTCCACAAAGCTGTGGCAGTAACGGCAGTCCATCCCGAGCTGATTCACATGCAACGCATGATCATAGGGAATGGGCTGAGCTGGCATGTAGCCAACCCGCTGCGCCTTTGGGGTGGCGTAGTAAGTGAACCCCACTACCACCCCGGCTCCGGCAACCCCAAGACACACCGCGATCTTGAGCGGCAAAACGTTCGTCCAACGCGGGAAGAAATTGGCCATGGGCTTATCTTGGGGAACTGTAGTACTTTGTGAAAAATTTCACAAGCGCTTTGTGAAATTTTTCACA
>JAKVCR010000199.1 GCA_022448985.1 Roseibacillus sp. | reverse complement strand
CTGGACGAGGGCTACTATACCTTCATCAATCCGCAGATCGCGGCCGGGACCCCTGGCGATCCCCAGTTATTTGGGGTTCGCGTGGATCTTGATATCTGGTAGTCGTCTCGGCCCAGAGCCAGTAATTTCTGGCGGATAGATGCGGGAATTCAAGAGAAGGACCGCATGAGTTCCTGCGTAGAAAACGATCCATGACGACACTTCGATTCTTTGCCTGCCTGTCCGTTCTGGCCGCTCTTGTGGTGGCCACCACCACTCTTGCGGTCCCGCCCAAGGCGACCGGTATCCTGAACTGGAGGGGCCCTGACCAGACGGGAGTCCTGCCGGGAACCGGGTATCCCGAGAAATGGGGCGGTCCCGGCGGGGACGGCCACCTCTGGACCTACAAGGTGAAGGGCGGGGGAACCCCGGTGATCGCCAACGGAAAGCTCTATACTTTTGGCTACTACGACGACCCGAAAGATCTCAGCGAGGTTCAGGAGGCCCTCATCTGCCTCGATCCCGAAACGGGTAAGCTGGAATGGGAGTACCGCTTCCGCGATTACATCAGCGACGTGGTCTACAACCGCTACGCGGTGGGGTCGCCGATCGTCGATGCGGAAACCGGCAACATCTACCTGCAGGGATCGAACGGGCGCCTGATGGCCTTCAGCGACGACGGTAAGAGGCTCTGGGAGCATTCCCTCGTCGAGCAACTTGCCCGCCTTACCTTTCCCAACGGGCGCACGGGCTCGCTCGGGCTGCAGGGCCCGGTGGTCATCGTGCACTGCGTGACGGCTAACTGGGGTAGGACCGGACCGGCGCGCGACCGGCTTTATGCCTTCGACAAGATCACGGGCGAACTGGTTTGGTATTCCACCCCGGGGACGGTGCCGGATGACAGTTCCTTTGCGATGCCGGTTTATGCCAGTATTGAGGGCCACCGGGTGGGCTACACCGGTCACGGGTGCGGAAATATCACGAGCGTGGACATGCGCACGGGCAAGGTGCTCTGGCGTTTCCAGTTCGCCAAGGGCGGGATCAACTCGCAGATTCTCAAGTATGGGGAGGACCAGCTCATTGCCATTCACGGCAAGGAGAACGTGGACACCACGGCCAAGGGGCGCCTCATCTGTCTCAAGGTGCCCACCACCTACAATACGGGTAAGCCGATGGTCCTTCCGGCTACCGCGGAAGTGTGGCGCAATGAGGAGCACGTGGCCTTCACCAGTTCGCCGGTCCTGGTGGGCGACCGGGTCTACACCACGGTGGCCACGGGTGAGCTGATCTGTGTGGACGCCAAGACCGGCAAGACGGTCTGGAAGAAGAAGCTGGGCCCTGATCAGCTTCATGCGTCGCCGGCCTATGCCGACGGCAAGCTCTACGTCCCCCTGGCGGATGGAGTGTTCTATATCCTCAAACCGGGAGAGGATGGGGCCGAGGAGCTCAGCAAGGTCCATCTGCACACGCCCTGCCTGGGGACACCGGCTCTCTGGAACAGGAAGTGTTTTCTCATGACCAAGGATGGCCTGCATTGCTTTGGCGAACAGGGGAAGGCCGCCGCGGAGGCGCCAAAGCCGCCCCCCCCTGAGGAAGTGGGCCCCGTGGCCGAGATCCAGATCGTCCCGGCCGAATTTGCCCTCACCCCGGGGAGCAAGCAGGTGTTCACGGTCTGGGGCCTCGATGACAAGGGGCGCCGGGTCAAGAAGATGGAAGGAGCGGAGTGGGAAGCGTTCATTCCACCGACCGCGCGGGTAAAGGCCAAGGTGGATGCCGCGTTCGAGGGCGACACCCTGATTGCTGGTCCGGAGGCCAAGCTTTCAGCCGGGGCCTTCAAGGCCAGCGTGGACGGGATGACTGCCACCACGCGCGGTCGTGTGATTGCCTCCATTGGCTACAATGCGGATTTCGAGGGAACCGCCCTCCCCCTGAAGAATGATGCGGGAGAGGCGGTGAATTTTCCTCCGCTCCCCTGGCTTGGGGCCCGTATCAAGTGGCACGTGCTCAAGCATGACGGCAGCCAGGTGATTGCCAACCGGCTCGACAACGTGCTTTTCCAGCGCACGATGAACTTCTTCGGCGATCCCGAGCTCAGCAACTATGTGCTGGAAGCGGATGTTGCCACCGACGGCAACCGCCGGGTGATGTCGACCATCGGCCTGGTGAACCAGCGTTATCTGATCACCCTCGACGGGAACCGTCGCATCCTGGAAGTCAGTTCCAACCATGAGCGGGTGAAGGAGAGTGTGAAGTTCCCGATCCGGCCCAATACCTGGTACCATCTCAAGACCCATGTGATGCGCGGGGAGGACGGGAAGGGCGCGGTCCGGGCCAAGGCCTGGCTGCGCGATCAACCCGAGCCCGCGGAGTGGACTATCGAGGTGAAGCTCGATGATGTGCACGAGAAGGGCGCCCCCGGGATTTTCGCCTTTTCCCCGCAGGTCCAGAAACGCGTCTATATCGATAATATCAAACTCAGCACCGCCCAGTAAATCGACCTTCAATCATTTTTAAGACATGAAACTCAAACTAGCCTTTCCTCTTTTTGTCAGCCTCGGGCTTGGTCCGATCCTCTCTTCCTGCCAGGACAACGGTCCTGCGGATGCCGATGGTAACGCGAATGCCGATGGCAGCGCGGATGCCGGTGGTAACGCGGATGCCGGTGGTAACGCGGATGCCGGTGGTAGCGCGGATGCCGGTGGTAGCGCGGATGCCGGTGGTAGCGCGGATGCCGGTGGTAGCGCGGATGCCGATGGTAGCGCGGATGCCGAAGGTAGCGCGGATGCCGGGGAGGGTCTTCCCAAGGGGGAGGACTGGCCGACCTGGGGGCGGGATTCGACCCGTAACATGGTGGGCAATGCCAAGAACCTT
>JAKVCR010000198.1 GCA_022448985.1 Roseibacillus sp. | reverse complement strand
GATTATCCCAAGACCTGGACCGGATATATTCAGGCCCAGACGGTGGGCTTGCCCGGCTATCCACCCGCCTGGGCCTTCCTGAAAGGGCTGATTTCTGCGACCGCCCTGTTCACCGGACTCTTCCTCCTAGGGCAGCGAAAGTGGGGGAGCTCCCCGGTTCCCACCGTGAGCCAGGCCCCGCAACGGATGCGCCGTTGAGACGGGCGGACAGCCGGACCGACCTTAGCTCTTGCCCGGAATGACCCCGGCGGTTATGCACGGCCACCCGCCACCCTCATGCAGGACCCTTCCGCCGAGCCGCCCTTCGCCGTGATGGATTTTTCCAGCTCGCCGGTGAACCGTGATTTGAGCGCACAGGACAAGGTCGCCTTTTACCGCTCCATGGTGCGCATGCGCCGTTTTGAACATCTAGCCCTCGGACAATACCAGAAGGACAAGATGGGGGGCTTTCTTCACCTGTATATAGGCCAAGAGTCAGTTGCGGTGGGCACGGTTTCCCTAATGGGTGAGCATGATCATGTAATAACGGCCTATCGGGATCACGGCCATGCTCTTGCCGTTGGCATGAGCATGGAAGAATGCATGGCGGAGCTTTTCGGCAAGGCCACCGGCTGCTCAAAGGGGAAAGGGGGCTCCATGCATTTTTTCGCCCCCGATAAGAATTTCTGGGGCGGCCACGGAATCGTAGCGGGGCAGACCCCTCTTGGTCTTGGCCTGGGATACGGATTGAAATACAAGGGCCATCCCGGATGTGCCCTTTGTTTTCTGGGCGATGGGGCCATTAACCAAGGGGTTTTCCATGAATCCCTTAACCTGGCCTCCCTCTTCGAAATCCCGGTGGTTTATATTATCGAGAACAACGGCTACTCGATGGGGACTTCCCAGACGCGCTCGAGCGCCTACCGCGACTGCCTCGCGCAGCGAGCGGAGGCATACAACATGGCATGGGACCTTATCAATGGGGAGGATCTCTACGAAGTTCGCGCCAAGACGCACATTGCGATGGAACGGGCTCGAAAGGAACATCGACCAAGCCTCCTAGAGATCCAGACCTATCGCTACTACGGGCACTCGGTCGCAGATGCGAATGCGGACAAGTACCGGACGCCGGAAGAAATCGAGCGCTATAAGACTTATCACGATCCTATTCGCCTCTGGGAACGCCGCCTCATCGAAGAAGGCGTCATGACTGCGGAAGAGGCCAAGGCTCTCGAGAAGGAGGCAACCAGGGAAACTGTGGCTGCCATCAAGTTCGCGGAAGACTCACCGGCACCGACCGTGGAGGACATTCTGCACGATGTTTACTGGGAGGTGGACGAAGATTCCGAGGCCGGCAACACCGGGCGGCACTTCTTCAATGATTAAGGGGAGGAACATGGAATGAGAGAACTGCTTTATCGTCATGCTCTCCGCGAAGCCCTCGATGAGGAACTCGCCCGTGACGAAAACGTCGTAATAATGGGTGAGGAAGTGGCTCAATATAACGGGGCCTACAAGGTGACCGAAGGGCTGTGGGACAAATGGGGAAGTAAACGGGTAGTAGATACTCCCATATCTGAGGCCGGGTTCATCGGAATGGGGGTGGGCGCCTCAATGCTGGGTGTGCGCCCCGTAATGGAACTCATGTTCTGGTCTTTCCATTCGGTGGCCTTTGATCAACTCGTGAACAATGCGGGCTGCGTGCGCTATATGGCGGGAGGAATGATAAACGTGCCGATTGTCGTACGTGGTCCGGCCAACGGTGGCACCAACGTGGGGGCCACCCACTCTCACTGTCCCGAGGGGCTTTTCGCGGCCTTTCCGGGGCTCAAGGTATGTGCTCCGGCTACCCCGGCCGATGCCAAGGGCCTCATGAAGGCGGCCATTCGTGACAACGATCCGGTCTTCGTGATGGAGAACACCAAGCTCTATGGAAGCTCTGGTCCCGTTCCCGATCCCGGGGAAGGGGAACACGTTGTCCCCCTCGGCCTGGCCGACACCAAACGGGAGGGCCGCGATATCACGCTGATCGCCCATGGCCGATCGGTATTACACGCCCTGGAGGCGGCTGAGATTCTCGCTCACAGTCATAACATCTCGGCAGAGGTGCTGGACCTTCGTTCCATCCGCCCCCTCGACCAGGAAGCGATTATCAACTCTGTGGTTAAAACCAACCGTGCAGTTCTGGTTGACGAGTCGAAGCCCTTCAATGGCGTGTCTTCCCAGATAGCGGCTCTCATCCAGGAACACGCCTTTGATCATCTCGATGCTCCTGTGAAGCGCGTGTGCAGTATCGACGCCCCCTCGATCTACTCACCTCACATCGAAGACGAACAGCTTCCAAGCGCCCGCCGCGTGGTCGAGCAGGTGCTCACAATCGCCTGATCAAAGGCAGTTTATTTGCGGGCCTGTCGGGAGGAGAGGATCTTCAATTTCCCCAATAATCAACACTCCGTCTGGGGGGGCCGAGAAGGGAGATGAAAATCTGTTTGCATCGTCTTGGCTCGGACCTAGCATCCCTTGCGTCTATGAAAAATTTGGTGTTCATCCCCGCGATTCTGTTTTTGGCCTCGATCTTCTCCTCTTGCGGACTGGGTTGCAATGGCTGCTCCCAAGCGCATGTGGAAGTTGAGGTAGTTGAGTGGATTGAAGAAGAAGTTATCGCCGAACCCGGCCCCAAGGGCGGGTCAGGCAAGACCGTCAAGGTGCGCCGTCCGGTCGTGAAAACCGTGCGGAAGGCGATCACATGCACGTCCTGCGGGTCTTGGTATTGTTCAGATGCGGCCTGCTGTGGCATCGTGAGCAGTCAGGTCCTGCGCCGCGCTACGGCCAAGGGAGGTAGCGGGGAACCCCATATCGGGCTTGTCCCCACGATGAAGGAACTTGCCCCGGAAGAGAACTAAGGCCCTCGCCACAACCAATTTACAGCGGGCTCTCCTTCCTTGGAGAGCCCGTTCATTTTGACGAGGGTGCCGCGACTCTCCAGCCCGAGGACCCAAAAGCCTCCCGTTGGTCTTGAAAAACTCTGCTCCCGCAGTATTGACCGGAACCGGTCTTTGGCCCCAACTCCCCCTGCACGCATCGACTTATGGCAACTCATATCGAAATGCCCAAGCTCTCGGACACCATGACCGAAGGCACCGTGGTGCGCTGGCTCAAGAATGTTGGCGACCAGGTGGAAATCGGCGATGAGATCGCAGAGATCGAGACCGACAAGGCGACCATGGCAATGGAGGCCTTCGACGAGGGAACTCTCTCAGAGATTCTGATCGAGGAAGGCGGCAAAGCCGCAATCGGCGCCACCCTTGCCATCCTCCGGGATGAGGGGGAAGGCGCACCGGAATCTGCAGCCACACCCACGGCTGCAGAAGCCCCGACCGAGGCCCCTGCGCTTATTCCCGAAACGGGCCCAGAAACTCTCGCGAATCTTAAGCCGGTGGCGATCGAGGTGCCCGTTCCAGAACCCGCACCAGAACCCACACCAGAGCCTGTGCCGGGACCGGCTCCGGCAATACAATTGCCTCCCTCCGGGCGCATAAAGGCTTCCCCGCTCGCACGCAAATTGGCGGAAGCTAACGGAATAGATCTGGCCACCCTGAAGGGCTCTGGTCCAGGGGGGCGCATTGTAAAGAAGGACGTCGAAGCCGCTATGAGCGGAGCTGGTTCTGCCGCGGTGCTGCCAACCGCCGCTATGCCCCAAGCTCCTGCGGCGCCCACTAATCCCGCTCTTTCCCTCAGCGGAGGGGATCAACGGGTGGAGCTTTCCAGCCTCCGGCGCATCATCGCAGAGCGTCTTCTGGCCTCCAAGACCACGATCCCGCATTTTTACCTTCACACCGAAGCCGATGCCGCTCCTCTCATTGAGATCCGGCGGCAGATCAACCTCCAGGCTGAAGCCACGCACGGCAACAAGTACACCGTCAATGACCTGGTCCTCAAGGCTGTCATCGGAGCGCTGCAAGCCGTGCCCGGGGTGAATGCCACTTTCGGAGGCGATCACATTTTGCAATTCGGCGAGATCGGGGTGGCGATTGCGGTGGCTGTGGATGATGGTTTGGTGACTCCGGTAGTAAGGAATGCCGCGGCCAAGTCGCTACTGCAGATTTCGCGTGAAGTGAAGGATCTTGCAACCCGGGCCCGAGAAGGAAAACTTCTGCCCAACGAGTTTGACGGGGGAACGATCACCGTTTCCAACCTGGGAGCGTACGGGATCGAGTCGTTCGACGCCATTATCAATCCGCCCCAGGCGGCCATTATCTCTGTCGGCAGTATCGTAGAGAAGCCCGTGGTGGTGGACGGCGAAATTGTTCCCGGGCGGCGTCTTGATCTCGGACTCTCGTGTGACCACCGGGTGGTGGACGGAGCGGTCGGAGCCGAATTTCTGGCCCAGATAAAGAAACTTATCGAGAAGCCCGCGCTCATGCTGGTCTGAAGGAGGGACCGCGTCCCGAGCATTGTGGGGGGATGATTGGATAATCCGCAGGCAACGCCCGTTCCCGCCGCGCAGTTTTTGACAGCCCCCTATTTTTCCTTGGAACCGTGGGTTGAATACGAGGGAATTCCCCGCACGAAATTATTCTGGTCCAATGCTACGCCTCCTGCCCTGCCTCGTCCTAAGCGTGCTTCCGGCGTTGGGGGAGCGCCTACCGACATGGTCGCCGCACCAGATGTGCGCAGAGGCCGATGCTATCGTGTTGGGGGATCGGGTGGGAGCTAACCGGGTTGCGGTGCGAGAATGGATTCTGCCACCATCTGATGGCCGTAGGGAGGGGAGCTCTATCAACATTACCGGACTGGACAAGCATGGGAGGATAATAGGGCCCCCGCCGCCCGGCGCGGACCGGGAGCAGGGGAAGAGACTCAAATCGCAGCGCCTACTGTGCTTTCTGGAGGAGAAAGGGGACGGATGGCGTGTGATGGCGGCGGCAGGGCAGGGGAGCTCGGGACTAGTCTGGATCGAGGAAGGCAAGTGTTACCGTTACGAGCAATGGCAGAATAGTGGCCCATATGTTCTCCTGCCCTCCCGACAGCACCAGACCGAGGAGACGTTGCGCGCGGCGGTGGGCAACGGTCTTGCCGATCGCGAGGTGTGGGAGCGGGCCCAGAAGATCCCGCATCCCCAGGAGAAGGCCATCGTGCTCTGTTCTTATCTTCTGGAACGCACATCGCCGGAGGGGCCGCACCGGACCTACCGGATCCGCGTGCGCCGGGTGTTGCCCAGCCTTGGAACGCAGGCGGTGGCAGAGCTGGTGGTTCTCCTCCAGAATGCTGTTCCGGGGGACCGGCTGGACGAGGCCGTGCTTATTCTCAACGACCTTGGTCCCGCGGCCAGGGCGGCGGTTCCGCATCTTGTTGGGCTCCTCCGGCATCCCGGCTACGTCCACCCGGCGCGCGTGATTGAGGCGCTGGGAAGGATCGGGGATGCAACCGTGGCCCAGCGGCTTCTTCCCTATCTGGACCATGAGCTCAGGGTGCGAGCCGAAGTGGCGGGAGCGATGGCCCGTTTTGCCTACCAGGATTCTGTTCCACAGATTGTGAAAGCACTGCCTGAAGCCAGGGCCCTGGAAGAAGGGGATGCGTATCACGTCTACGCCATGTTGCGCGCCCTTCACGAACTGGGATGCGAGGAGCTTTCACGGCTGACCAGGGCTTATTTGGAGGTCCCTGCCATGAGACATGTGCGCAATCTGCTGGATCCGTTTCTACAGGAGCAAAATCCAGAATAGTAGTTCCCCTGAATAGCAACAGCGAGCAGGAAAAGGGACTAGCGACAGGCGCAATTCCCCATTTCTAAGGTGTCGGCTCCGGGGTTGCAGCTCACGTTGAGGTGGGACAATGTTGGGCCACGGCAATGCTCATGCTGGTGAAAGGCATACCCATAAATCCCGGGAAACTCGCCGGGG
>JAKVCR010000197.1 GCA_022448985.1 Roseibacillus sp. | reverse complement strand
GCCCAAGATCGACCTCAGCACCGCGGAGGGAGCGGCCAAGGCCCTGACCAATCCGAATGGGGAAGCACGCTATCTCGCCTGGAACGCCCTTCACGAGATGGGAGCCAAGGCCGTCCCAGCCCTCGAAGCGCTCTGGAAGGGCGACAACCCCCGTCACCGGGCCCGGGCTCTCTGGGCCCTCGGCAAGATGGAGGGGAAAGGCCAGGGCGTGGTCAACGCTGCCCTCGCCGACGCGGATCCTGATATCAGGATCACAGGTATCCGGCTGGCGCGCCAGCTTGAGCTCAACCTGATCGACACCGTGAAGAAAGTGCTCAAGGACAAATCCGCGGCCGTCCGCCGGGAAGCCAGTATCGCCCTGCGCTTTGACGGGTCAAAGGCAGCCAACGACCTCTGGGCTGAACTTGCCCTTCAACACACCGGGGAGGATCGCTGGTATCTTGAGGCCCTCGGGATTGGCTCCGACCTTCATGCCGATGGACGGTTTGCAGCCTGGCTCGCCAAGGCTGGCAAGAACTGGAAGTCGGACGGGGGCCGCGACATCGTGTGGCGGGTTCGCTCCAAGCAGGCCCCGGAATATCTTGCCCGGATCATCAAGGACAAGTCCCTCAAGGATCACGCCTCTCCGCGCTACATGCGCTCCTTCGATTTCCACAAGGGGGAGGAGAAGAACAAGGCCCTCGAAAGTCTCCTCGACCTCTAGGGTCCGGGAATTGCCTGATTGTTCCATGCCTGCTTCCCGTCGCTGTGCCGCCACCCTGGTGGCGGGAGCCATGCTTCTTGCCCTCCCGCTCACGGCCCTTGGCGACGAGTCAAGGGACGCCCTGATCGTGGAGACGATCCTCAGGATCGAGGGATTCGATCTGGCAGGATCAACCAAGGCGCAGGGAGCGGTCGAACGCTACCTGAAGAACAACTGGGCCGGGGAACGATACCTCGACCTCGTCGAACGCTTCGAGCTGCGGGACGAGGCTCCCGGGGTTCTCCGGCTGGCCCTTGAACGAGTAGACTCCCCGGCGGGAGCCGAGGCGGCATCATTGCTGGTTGCTCTCGGGAAAGGGGAACTCCTCGCCAGCACGCTGAAAGGAAAGGATGAGACCGCCGCGGCAAGGGCGGCTCAGGCCATTTCGCATTCCGGGGATGCGGCCCTGATGAACGAACTGCCCGGAGTCATCGCCGATTCGGCCCGGCCCGTGGCGATACGCTCCGCTGCACTTTCTGCTCTCTACGGAAAGGACCCGGAAAAACAGTCCCGCCTGCTGGCCACCGTCAAAGCCGGTGACCTCGACAAGGATCTGCGCCAGACCGCTTCTGAAATCCTCATGCTGTCCCGCGACCCGGAGATCCGGAAGGAGGCCAAGACCCTCTTTGCCGTGGGCGGGGCGGATTACCCTTCGATCAGCGAACTGCTCAAGCTCAAGGGAGATCCCGCCAGGGGAAAGCAGCTCTTTGCCACCAAGACCTGTCTGGTCTGCCACCAGGCCGGCGGAGTGGGGATCAACTTCGGCCCGGGGCTCTCGGAAATCGGCGACAAGCTGGACCGCAAGGCCCTCTATCTGGCCATCCTGCAGCCGGATGCCGGCATCAGCATGGGGTTCGAGGGCTGGGAGGTGGTCCTGAAGAATAAGACCAAGCTGGTCGGGATCATTGAGGAGACCGAGGAGAACCTCAACATCACCATGATCGGCGGGGCCAAGCAGACCGTTGCCAAGGAAGACATCGAGACCCGGACGAAGATGAAACAGTCCCTGATGTACCAGGGACT
>JAKVCR010000196.1 GCA_022448985.1 Roseibacillus sp. | reverse complement strand
CTCCTTGAAAATAGTTAAGATATCCTAAATGTCTGAGGAGACCCCCCATCTCGTCCTCGCTGACGACGACGAAACGGTTCGCAACCTGCTGACGATGCAGGCCGAGCGGGGTGGGTTTACGGTCCAGTCCGGGGAGAATGGTGCGGAGGCCCTCGATCTCGTAACGGACGAGACCGATGTTGTGCTTCTCGACCTCCAGATGCCGGTCCTGGATGGCTTCGGGGCGCTGGAGCGTCTTGCGCGGGAGCACCCGGAAGTCCCCGCGGTGGTCCTCACCTCGGTGGACGAAGCGGCCGAGGCGGTGAAGGCGATGAAGCTCGGGGCCCTCGACTACCTGACCAAGCCCTTTGACCCGGATGAGTTGCTGGCGGTTCTCCGCAATGCACGGAGGTTGCGAAATGCCGAGCGGGAGAATGAACAGTTGCGGGAGGTACTCGGAGGAAGAGGGCCGGAGGTGGAGATCGTGGCGGAGTCGGAAGGGATGCAGGAGGTGCTGGGCCAGGCGGTCAAGGTGGCGTCCCTTGATTCGACCATCCTGCTGACCGGAGAGAGTGGGGTAGGTAAGAGCATGCTGGCTAGACATGTTCATGCCAACAGCGAGAGGAGGGAGCAGTCTTTTGTGACGGTGAGCTGTCCCGCCCTTCCGAGGGAACTTCTCGAGAGTGAACTTTTCGGCCATGAGAAGGGAGCCTTCACAGGTGCGGTGCGCCGCCGGCGCGGTAAGATCGAAATGGCGAAGGGGGGAACGCTCTTCCTCGATGAGATTGGGGACCTGCCCATCGATCTGCAACCCAAGCTCCTGAGTGTCCTGCAGGAGCGCCAGTTCCAGCGGCTGGGCGGGGAAGAGACCCTGGAGGCCGATGTCCGCATCATCGCGGCTACCAATCTTGATCTGGAGCAGCGCATGAAGGATGGGCAGTTCCGGGAGGATCTCTTCTACCGCCTGAGCGTAATTCCCATCGAGGTGCCTCCCCTGCGGGAGCGGCTGGAGGAGCTCCAGCAACTGAGCGAATCGATGCTCGGACGCATTGCGCGGCAGGGTGGACGCCGGAATGTGAAGCTTTCCAAGGAGGCCCTGGCGGCGATGCAGGCTTATGACTGGCCCGGGAACGTGCGACAGCTCGAGAATGTGCTCGAGCGCGCGGCGGCGTTCTGCGAGGAGGGAGCAATCTCCGTCGAGGACCTGCCGGGAGCGGTGCGTGGGAGCGAACCCTCGGGGAGGGTTCCGGCCGGGATCGGGGGCATCGCGCTCTCGGACCTGGAGCGGGAGGCCCTGGTCCAGACCTTGAAACTTTGCAACGGGAACAAGGCCGAGACGGCGCGTCGGCTGGAGGTGACGGAGAAGTCGATATACAACAAGCTGAAGCGGCACGGATTAATGTGAGTGAGGCCCAACGCGAACTCATGGATGAGGCCGCCCAGTGGCGTCGTCGTTTTGAGGCGGAGCAGGCAGCCCGGTTGGAGGCCCTGCAGCGTCTCGAGAACTACGCCGGGGAGCTCGACTACCTGAGGGAACAACTGGCCCGGAGGGTTCGGGAGCAGGGTTGGAACCCGCGTGATCCTGATGACGAGAAGTTCAAGGTCTTCTTCAATGCCTCGGTGGACGGGATCATCCTGCTTGATGGGTTCGGCGCCTTTGTGGAGGTCAATGACACCGCAGTCCGGATGTGCGGCTACTCACGGGAGCAGTTGCAGGGAATGTATATCTCCCAT
This sequence comes from Roseibacillus sp., assembly GCA_022448985.1. Classification (GTDB taxonomy): domain Bacteria; phylum Verrucomicrobiota; class Verrucomicrobiia; order Verrucomicrobiales; family Akkermansiaceae; genus Roseibacillus_B. The sequence continues at coordinate 1,003 of JAKVCR010000196.1, read as the reverse complement.
CTCATGAACTGGGAGGTGTCCGGCAGGGCCCTGAACGAAGTACAGCGGACGGGGCACAGCCGGAGCGAGGCCCAGTTGCGGCGGATCGATGGATCTCTCCTGCCGGTGGAAGTGGTGTGGGGAAGGGTGAAATACGAGGGTCGAACCCTGGTCCATGGAATCGTGCGGGACTTCACCGAGCGAGTGAAGGCCCTCCGGGAGATCACCCTGGCCAGGGAGGAGGCGGAGCGGGCCGAGCGGGCCAAGTCGATGTTCCTTGCCATGATGAGTCATGAGATCCGCACTCCCCTCAACGGAATCATCGGATACACCGAACTGCTGCTCGACTCCGAGTTGAACGAGGAGCAGCGGGAGAATCTTGGCCTGATCCATAAGAGTGGAGATCTTCTGCTCAACATCATCAACGACCTCCTCGACTTCTCACGGATCGAGAGCGGTCGTCTTGAACTTGAGCAGGTCGATTTTGAACTGAGCGATTGTATCGAGGAGGTGCTTGGTCTCCACGCAGCCAAGGCTTCCGAGAAGGGAGTGGAGCTCACCTATGACCTTCAGGAGAGCATCCCTGCGGTAGTGTCCGGGGACGTGGCCCGGGTAAAACAGATTCTTCTCAACCTCGTTTCCAATGCTCTCAAGTTCACTGCCCAGGGGGCGGTGAGCGTGAATGGTCGGGTAGTTGCTGGACCCTTGCTGGAACTGGCGGTGCGGGATACGGGCATGGGATTCGATCCTTCCAAGGCAGAGAGCCTTTTCGAGCCGTTCCAGCAGGAGGACGCCTCGACCACGAGGAAGTTCGGGGGTTCGGGGCTGGGTCTGGCGATCTGCAAGCGTCTGGTAGAGCGCATGGGAGGAACAATCTCGGCGTCCTCGCGGGTAGGGGAAGGGGCCGAGTTCCGTTTCACCATTCCTCTGGTGGCGGGACAATCCAGCGCCTTTGCAGTGATCGAGGACAAGGGACAGTTTCACGGCAGGCGCGCGCTCATCATCGATGACAACGAGATCAACC
>JAKVCR010000195.1 GCA_022448985.1 Roseibacillus sp. | reverse complement strand
AAAAACAGGGTCCAAGCATCGATATCATCGAACCCTTGTCCTGCAAAATCCGATCCGGGGCGATACCCTAGAAAAGATCCTCCTCCCGGGTTCCCTACAACAAATGAATAGGCCTGGACCGAAATTGAAACGATCTCCAGTCCATCTGGAACCATGAGGGACAGGTAGTCGGCATCACCTCCGTCTGTTGCTCCGGTATCGCCGTTATCCCCGATACTACCTGAGAAGGTATTTTCCCCGGGGGCAACGACGAGAGCCTGCGGCGAACTGAAATCTCCCGGCAAATCACCATCCACCCCTTCGTTCCAGAGGGTGGCCCCCTTCACGGATTGCGAACCAATCCAGAGGGGGAACAGAACCATCGCCACTGAAGCGAAGAGCAATCTGGAGGGCATTTGAAGGATGAGGTTTGAAGGCGGGGCTTCCGGAACAGTGCTGGCACCGGAAGATAGCAGATCACCTTCCAGCACGCTAATGGTTTCTTTCCTGAGCGTGTCTACAGGCTTTCCAGGAAAGACAAAATATCGCTACGCTCTTCAGGGGTGGAATTCCGAAACGCCTCCCTCGACTTCTTCCCTTCCCCACCATGCCACAGGATGGCCTCTGCCAGGTTACGGGCGCGCCCATCGTGAAGAAAGTCTGTATGCCCATTCACCCGTTTCTGTAAACCAATCCCCCAAAGAGGAGGCGTTCTCCACTCCCGGCCGCTGGCTGCAAAATCCTCCCGACCGTCTAAAAGTTCTTCCCCCATATCGTGCAGCAACAAGTCGGTGTATGGCCGGATAATCTGGTTCCGGAGCTCGGAGATCTGATGGAAATCCCCGGTCCGCATCTCCGGGGTGTGGCAAGAGCTACACTTCATCCTGTCGAAGAGCTTCTGTCCCCGCCTCACCCCCGGATCGTCGACCCGGCGACGGGCCGGGGGAGCCAGGGTCTCGAGATAGGCCGTCACCCGCTGGAGGATCTTGCCATCCAATTCCGGTTGCTCACTGACAGGAAGGTTCTCAAATCCGTGGAGCTTGGCATAAACGGCCGTATGGTTCTCCTCCGGAAACAGCGGAGAGGTAATTCCGAGATCCCCCACAAACGCCCCGGCAGCCTGCTGACGAAGAGAAGGCTGGTTTGCCTTCCAGCCAAAACGCCCGGCAACCACTTTCTCCGCCTCGTAATCCCACACCTGGTTCATTCTCCCTGAGATGCCATCTCCATCCAGGTCATCGGGATCTTCCCGTCGCCGCAACTCCTCTTCCTCCACTGCTGCCAGCAATCCCAGTCCATGCACCGCAGGAGCAACTCGCGGGCTGAAGCGAATATCCGGATGGAGAGGACCAGCCGCCAGGTCAACTACCTCGTAGGTCGGACGCCGTAGGCTGAAAGAGCTCCCATCACCATATTTTCCCTGCTCTTCCTGGTAGGTCACCCGGACATGACCTTCCGGCTTCACCCCTGGAAGAGCCCGTTCACTCAATTGCAGTCCATAGGCAGGGTCCGGGACCGGTCCTCCTGTTGCCAGACGACCGGGAACACTCAGGCGCATGATCAACCCAAGGGCCTCCTCTCCAGAAGCAGGTGGCGCTCCGCGGCCGTCACGCACATGACAGGCCGAACAGGAGCGGGCATTGAACAGATACCCGAGTCCATCCCGTGCGGTGGTCGAGGCAGGAGCAGCCACCCAGTTCTGATTGAAAAAGGAATTCCCGACCGCGTGCTGACGGCGTGTGAGACGCCCGATATTTGCAAGGGGACGGGCAAAAGCCTTGTCGCTGGTGACGAATACGGTCGTCTCTCCACCACTCAGGCGGTCGTCACCCGGCAACTGCAGGATTGTCGCGAACCATGCCCATGAATAGAGAATCCATCGTCCGGCAGATATCATTCTTCCCCTTCGCTGATCGGCACACCAAAGCCCATCTCCCCGCCCAAGGCAACGAGAAGTTCGGCCTGATCCTCGAGAGACTCGATCGTAGCGAGAATAGCCCGGCGACCCGGTGCATCGTCCTCGCCGAGAATGGCCTGATCAAACGGAACCGGGATGGCTTCCGCCGCCTCCACGGAAGCCTTGATCTTCGCACCAAGGCTGATGGCCAGTTCAGGTGCGGCCTGACCTGCCACAACCTCCAGGCCGGGGCCCGATAGATCGCCATATGAACCACTCCAGACATTCGCAATTCCCTTCAGGTCGTAGATCATGTCATTATGGGTGGTATCAGAAAAGCAGGAGTGCTCATCCTCCTGCGCCTTGGTATCGTATGCCACATTCAACCGCTCACTCGCCATTTCGAAACCACTCAGCATCGACATCCCGGTCATGATTTTCTCTACCGCGGCGCGGCTAGGCAATTTCAGGAACTCGGAACGGTAATTATCTTTTCCGGGGACCCACTCGGCCTCAACCTCTTCCAACTTGGCCACGAGAAAACCTGTCACCGCACGCAGGTATTCGGATCGCCGCTCTGCGTTCTCGGCAGTGGTATAATCGGTGTGGGCACGGGCACCCGGCCCATCCGCGGAGAGATCCTGTCCCCATAGTAGAAACTCAATGGCATGATACCCACAGCTGATATTGGCTTCACCGTCCTTCTCATTGAGTGACTCGATCAACTGGACGTCGATTTTCGGGAACGCCGTCACATTATTAATCACCCCGGCCGAAGCATCCCCCTCCACGTAGTCAATATAGGCTTCGTCCATCGGCCAGGCATTGAGCAGTCCCTCAGGCCCGTCCTCATCGTCTATGGGACCTTCATAGAACCTGAAGACCTCCGTCTGCAGGTAGGGAATTCTCGCTGCCGTCCAAGAGTCCCGGGCCTTCTCCAGTAATTCCGCAGTCGGTCCGGACAGGAAGGTTTCGATATCTGCCTGCATCGCTCTGGCGCGGCTCAGCGCATCCCCATAGGTTGCAGAAACCAGCTTGGCGTAGTGTTCCACCACCTGATCCTCGGTCGCTGTCCGTCCATCATCGGCGGCTTGGTCATTATTCTCACCGCGCTCACAGGACACAAGCAGGACGCCCACGCCTGCAACACAAGAAAGTAACGCTCTCTTCACGGAGAGATCTTGCCCTCGCTTTGCCCCACCGTCTGCTCCAAAATTGTACCTCTTTAGCGGCAATTTGTCTTATTTTGTCCGGTCTGGGTCGGTACCGCAAAGATCTGTCAAAAAAGTGCCACTTTGAATGGTTACCCGAATAATCGAAGATTGGTACGCGTATTAGTGCCCCACGGGTTGCAATTAAGCGATCCCACTTCTAGCAACCTCAATACTTGACCGAATGAAGAAAGACAATTGCCTCAGCCTATTCGCCATCGTTTCCCTTTTATTCAGCCCCCTCTCCTTTTCGGAAAACAAGGTATGCCCGATCATGATTGAAGATGAAACCGACGAAGAGGAATTCGTCGAGTTTGAGGGAAAGAAAGTGGTCTTCTGCTGCGGAACCTGCGTAAAGCTCTGGAACCAGTCCCCAA
>JAKVCR010000194.1 GCA_022448985.1 Roseibacillus sp. | reverse complement strand
GGATGACCGTATCCGATTCGAAATTGTGCAGGTAAGCGCAGGGTTTCAGATCGATGGGTTCACTACGAACGGTTTCGTTGAAGTCGTGAATGAGCATGGCGTAGGACCATGCCTGGTAGGACGGGTGGCTGACCTCGCGCTCACTTCCACCGACAAAGGTTCTGACGATGGCATCCTTGGTGGTGGCTTCAGCACTTTGCCATTGCTTCAGCTCGACGATTACTGCGGTCGATCTTCCGTCGAAGCCTTGGCCGGTGAGGATGAAATCGATACGCTTTCCTGTGTTGGGAACGTTGAACTCGATGGCGACGCCGGTATCACTTGGGATCTCAGTGTCTTCGAGAATCCGATCCATGTAGGGCAGAGAGTTTCGCCATGATCTCAACTCTCCTTCGCCAACGCGCTTTCCCAGCGTCCTTGTGAATTCGGCAAGAATCTTCTCTTCGATCCGGTTGGAGAAAATGTCTGACCGGAACTGGTCCTTGGTAGCGAGATAGACGATCATGGTGCCCCAGCCCTACCACAGTGCCCGAGGCGGGGGAAGCAGGCACGGGAACCCCGCATCCATGTGGGCTGAAAGACTGCGCGCTTAAGTTATATGAGCGATGGCGAAATACCTTTTGAGGAGACCTCGGAGAGGAAACGGGACTCCGAGCGGAGTGGGGCACCTCTCCCCTCCAGGGGGAATGCCCTTCACTGCATAGCTGGCCACCCATGATAGCATTAAGGAGTCGCCAAACAGTGAGCCCAAAGTATAAGTCAGAGTATAAACTGACCACCCTGCAGTTGTAACTTGCTGATCCTTAAATGGCGGACAGGGTGGGATTCGAACCCACGGTACCGTTTCCGGTACACACGCTTTCCAGGCGTGCCCGTTCGACCACTCCGGCACCTGTCCTGATGTGCAATCGTAATTGCGAGCGGGAGGCGGACCCTACTGATCCACGGGCCTGTTGACAACGGGAATAATCAGGACCCTGCGTCCTAGAAGGAGGCTGTCAGCCCCACGTGAGCCTGCGCCCCGTCGCCACCCTCCAGAGGTAGCCCGAAATCTGCCCTCAGGTTGAGATGGCGACCCACCTGCGCCCGCAGGCCTGCTCCCACGCTGGTGAGCGTCTCGCGGCCCTCGGTGGTCTCGTCCCTCCAGCCTCCTCCATGGTCGAGAAACCCGAGAAACTGGACCTGGGCCGGAAACTTATCGCCTGTCGGCAGGCTGATCGCCGGGGCCCGGACCTCGGCGGAAAGGAGATACCCCCGGTCGGCCAGGAATTCCCGCTCTGCGAATCCGCGCACCGTGGCATGCCCACCCATCGCAAGCTGTTCGGTGGGTAGAAGCGCCCCGCTCCCCAGCTGGCATTGTCCCCTCGCCCTCAGGGTCCACGACCCGGGAAGGCGCCGGGTCCAAGTCGCCCGGGCTCGTCCGTATAGATAGCTCGCTTCCGCACCGGGACGGAACGCCTGGAAATCGTCCGTCGAATTCCTGCCGCCCAAGTTCCCCGGACTACCCACCACTGAGGCATTCAGCTCAAGTCTGCCGTGGCTCGCAAACCGACGACTGGCCCGGTAATTGGCCCGGAACTGGGTTACCTGCACCCCCGCCCCGAGGATTCCCTCGATCCCTCCACCATAAACCAGGAAATTATCGGAGGACTTGACCTCCACTCCTGCCGTAAGCTCCTGCCGGAAATCGTTCCAGCGGTTCAACTGGACCCCGTAGAACGCTCCCAGCTGCCAGCTGGTCCCGTCCGAGTCTATCGATACTCCCTGCAGAAACCCCTGAGTCGAAATCTCGGCCCAGCTCCCGGTCAGGCGCAGGAAGTGGTGCCGCGCATGCAGGGGGATTTCCCAGCTGAGAGAGTGCGCACTGAGATCCCCGAACGAATCGCCCGTGGTTAACTGGTAACTGAGCAACTGGTCCATACCAAGGGCATTCCCCCAGTTGAATCCCGCCAGAAAACGGTTCTCCCCGGCCGCCTCGGCTCCACTGTTCTCGTAGCCGGCATAGACCCGCCAGGGACGCTTCTCGCGAAAGGCGAAGACGAGATCCGCCTCCCCCGGACCCGGACCCGGGGCGGCATAGAGACCGGCTGGACGAAAGGGGTTACGACTGAACCAGTCAAGATGGCGCTGCAGCTCACTGGTGAGAAGAACCTCTCCCCGCTCCAACCGGACTGCACCCGCCAGCAGCTCATCATTGAAAATTCCGCCCACTTCCATCCCCACCGAACCCACCAGGCCATCGATGATCATGAGTTCAACCGTGTTCCCGGCAAGGTCCTGGTCCGGCGCGTAAACATCAGTCACCGGGCGATCCTGACTCTCATAATAGCGAAG
>JAKVCR010000193.1 GCA_022448985.1 Roseibacillus sp. | reverse complement strand
CCCCGGCCCCGGCGCCGTCTTCGGCAGCGAAGGGGTCGTCTGTCGGAGGGCTCGCAGGTGCGGAAATCGCATTGGCACTTTGCTCCCACCTGGCATCGGTTTCGGTCAACAACTTGGCCCTGTCCCCAGCCCGATTGAGTTCGCTGAAGTTCAGTCCGCCGGTTGCGAGGGCCCCATTGAAGAGCTGGCTGTAACGGGTGAGGTCGGGTGGGTGGAGAGCAAGCCGGTCGCGGAAGTCCCACTGGGTGCTTTCGAGGCGCTCCTTGGAGCGTTGGGCAAGGAGAATACGTTCCAGGGAGTTGAGGCGTTCGTATTCGAATGGTTCGAGGTAGGGGCCAAGCTTTGAGTCGAGGAGGAACTTGTCGATGAAGGTCTGGTCCCGTTTGTTGGCAAGGTAGGGTGCGATCACTTCCCTGAAGAACCGGGGATCCTTCTTCCAGAGGAAGAAGTTCAGTTCATGGCAGGCGAACTGGGAATATCTGGCACGTTTTTCCTCTTCCTTGAGGTCAGGCCAGTTGAGAATGAATTCGAATTCGCGCAGGGTTGAGTCTTCCCGGACGGCAAGGAGGTAACGATAAGCGCTGGAGAGGTTCTCGAAAACCTCAAGGCGGGCGGTGCGCAGGTCCTTGATCTCGAGGCGTTCGCCCTTCTTCAGGAGAGTGACCGAGTCCTGTTCGGTAAAGTGGCGATCCGGATCGAGGGACTGTCGCAGGCGCAGGTCCGCAATTTCGGTTGCACGTTCCGGCAGGGAGAGCTCAGCATAGCTTGCACCCTGATGGTCGAGAACGAGGACATGCACGTGCTGACGGTCACCGAAGGCATCAAGGTCGATGGAGAGATTGCCTTTTTCGTCCGGTTGCAGATTGAGGAGGCTGACCGGTCCATGGACGAGGAAATCCATCGCGCTGCCGGCAGGCATCTTCTCACCGGACTGCCTGTCTGGAGAGGGCGCGGAAGCTGTGTTGGCCTTGGAGGCCTGGCCGGGCTTGGCACGTTCGTAATCCTCTCCATCCCTGAGGACCTCTTCTTCCGTCCCGGTATCACGCACGGCCCAGGGATTGAGGATGATCTCAGGGCGCTCGAGCATGTTGCCCGGAAGTTTACGGGCATAACGTCGTTCGAGGACGTAGCGGAATTCATCCCCGATCTTGCGGCCGCTGACGTAAAGGTTTGGCAGGTGGCCGGGGGTGCCGCTGAAGAGTCCTCCCCGGGGAGCGCGGCCGAGGAAGTCAAAGAGGTCGAAGTCGGGAAGAAAGCGGGTGGCAATAAGGTGTATCCGGGTGGCCTTATCGGTGTTAGCCACCTTGACCTTTAGCGACTTCCCGTCGACCGAAAGCCCTGTCAGGTGTGAAGGATTCCGGTCGACCAGTTCGAGGGTCCGGGCGCTGTTGAAGACATGTCCACGGGCTACCGTTCCCCCGGCGACCCGGAGGGTAATGGCCTGGCTGCTCTTCTTGAGAAGGAGGCGGTAGTCTCCGGGTTCAAGATTGTCGGCTGCGAGGAACCCATCCTTGAGAGACAGCGCCTTGAACACGTCCGCAGTGATTCCGGCGGGGGAGATGGCATGGAGGGCCAGCTCTTGCCGTGTCAGGGTGCCGTTATAGGGAATCCGGATGGTTCTGCCTGCGACGGCATGAATTAATCCGGGATTTGTGCGGCGAGAGCCGGTGAGCTTCCAGATGCGCTGGTGGTTGTCAGCGGTCCGGGCAGTGATGCCCATGACGCCATCGAGTTCACCGAGGGCGACTCTTCCGGAGTTGTCGGTTTTCAGGGTGAAGCTCCGGGGATTGTTGAAATTGGGTCGCCGGATCGTGACGTTGAGATGCTGGCCTGCTCCGGGCTCCCCGCTTCGTCCGAGAAGCTGGACTACATACTTCCCATCCACCCTGCTCAGGAAGAGATCCCTGATCCGGTCACTGCGAAGTTGTCCGTTGACCGTAAAGGTCTGGTTGACAGAGAGCTCGATCTCCTTTTGCCCCTGGCTGGCCACCTTGACTGCGGCGATCAGTCGGATGTTGATGCTGGAGAGGCGGTTGGGGACCCGGATCTCGTGAGTGGCCTCCCGGTCAGAGGCGATCTTGAAGTCGTTTACCGTGCTGGTGGTGGAGATGCCGTCGAGGTCGGTCGAAACAAGAACAAGGCGGACCTTGTCGAGGCGGGTGAGCGAGATGGGTTGCCCGGCCACGGTGAGGGTGGGGCGAACCATGATGGTGGCCTTGGCACCAGGACGGAGGGCTTCGCGGTCGAGGCGGATGCCGGCGTGGAGCTGGTAGGATTCCGTTGAGTG
>JAKVCR010000192.1 GCA_022448985.1 Roseibacillus sp. | reverse complement strand
TTGCCTTTCTGGCTGACCCCCTTGGCCGGCTTGAAGTCGTAATCTTCCCCGTGGCGCTTTCCCAGCACCGGCTTGGGATCAAAGGTGTCCATGTGGCTGGGGCCTCCCACCATGAACAGGAAGATACAATTCTTGGCCTTGGCCGGGAAATGGGTGGAGGGGATGACCTCCCCCGCACGCACACCATCCCGCGCCAGCATCCAGGCCATCGCGGTCCCGAAGAACCCGTTGCCAGCCTGCCAGAGGAACTCCCGTCGGGTCCGGCCGCAGGGAAAACTGAAGGGGCTGGAAGGGCTGCTCATCGTTCCTAGCGGTAACTGAACTCGTTGGTGTTGAAGAGCACCAGCGCAAGGGAGGCGAGAGGATCTATCTTCTGTTCGCGGGCGGCCTTTACGAGGAAGGCCCTGGCCTGCTCCACTTCCCGGGTGGTCGGGGGGCGGCACAGGATGAGCTCAAAGGCAGTCCTGATCCGGGCCACCTCCCCCTCAAGTTCCCGGAGGCGGTTCGCCAGGTGAACCGTCTGCTCATTGATAAAGCGCCCGTTCATCATCAGAAGCGACTGCACCGCGGTGGTCGAAACCGTGCGCTTGGCACAGCTACAGGACGAATCGGGGTTGTCGAGGACCGCCAGCTCCGGGAGAGGAATTGCCCGCTTGGCAAAAACATAGACGCTCCGCCGCGAGGCCTCCTCCTCAGTGGAATTCTTCCAGTCCGCGCCCGAGGACGCTCCCACCACCTTGTCTGCAAACGGGGGATAAATCGGAGGGCCCTTCATCTCGCGGTTCAACTTCCCGCTGGCTGCCAGTATCGAATCGCGGATGGCCTCGGCCTCCAGCCGATGAAGGGGCCAGCGCGAGTAGAGCGTATTGTTCGGATCCTTCCCCGGATCAGGGTGCGTTGCCGAGAGCCGATACGTGGAGGACAGCACGATCTGGCGATGGAGGGGCTTCAGTCTCCAGCCTCCCTCGATCAACGAGCTTGCCAGCCACTCAAGCAGCTCCGGATGCGTCGGCTCTCCCCCTTCCATTCCAAGATTGTTGCCGTCCTCCACCAGACCCCGCCCGAAGTGATACTGCCATACCCGGTTGGCCATGACCCGGGCCGCCAGGGGGGCCTGCGGCCCCGTGATCCACTCAGCCAGAGCCCGCCTGCGTCCGGAGGATTGCCCCGTCGGGCGCAGCTCCGGCAATCCTTCCCCCTCGAGGACCACCGGCACCCCGAAGGGGATTTCCTCCCCTCTCTGGTGTACCTCTCCCCGGACCCGGAGATGGGTGGGCTTCGGTCGGGCATTTCCGGCATAAACCCAGCCCATCATCGGCTGGGGCCTGTCCTTCTCGACGGCCTTGAGGCCCTGCTCGTACTCGGAAATCTTACTGCGCTCCTCTTCCGTCGCCACCTCGCGGACCGCGGACCTTACCCGGTTGCGCTCCTTCTCCAGCATGTTGCGATGCTCCTTGGAGCGCTTGTCCGGAGCCAGGGGGATCGCCTCAATCGTCAGGGTCAGCTGCTTGTCGTTCAACTTTGCCTTTCGGCCTTCCGGCAGCCCGTCCTTCGACCACCGCTTGAGAATCGACAGCCAGAACTGCTCCTCAGCCCGGCGCCGGGGCTCCAGGGTATCCCGTCGGTAGCTCTCTTCCGCTTCCTGGTATCGTTTACGGTCCTCCGTCGTCCCCACCTGCCGCTCCCGGCCTGTCACGTTCAAAGGTTCAAAGGCTGCCAGCACGCGGTAATAATCCTTCTGACTGAAGGGCTCAAACTTATGGTCGTGACACCGGGCACACTGCAACGTCTGGCCAAGGAAAGCCATCGAGGTCGTGGCCAAGATGTCATCCAGGGTATCGTAGACCGCAACCTCCCGGTCCGCCGCAATGGTATCGAAGGTGCCCAGTGCAAGGAAGGTGGTGGCCAGCTGGGTCTCAAGCGTGACGTTGTCGAGCTCATCACCGGCAAGCTGCTCGTGGATGAACTGGTCGTAGGGCTTGTCCTGGTTGAAGGATTCGATGACGTAATCCCGATACCGCCAGACGAACTTCTTGTACTCGTCCCGCTCATAACCCTTGGACTCGGCATATCGTACGACGTCGAGCCAGTGACGTCCCCACCTCTCCCCATACTGGGGGCGCCTGAGAAGATCATCCACAACCCGGGTGTAGGCCTCATCCCCGGGGTCTCGGAGGAACGCCTCAACTTCGCCGGGAGTCGGAGGCAGTCCTGTCAAATCGAGATGCACCCGGCGCAGGAGCTCCCGGGGAGCAGCCTTCGGGGCCGGCTGGACACCCGCCTCGGCCATCCGTGCGAAGATAAAATGATCCACCGGCGTATGAGCCTGCCCTCCCACCAGATCAGGCAGGACCGGCCCCGCCAGCTTGCTCCAGGCCCAGTGCTCTTCAGCCTCCGGATTTGCGGAGACCGGAACGACCAGGGAAAGGAGCCCGCCGATCACTATCGCTAATCTGATGACGTTTCTTCCGATGCCCTATAATACACTACTCGTAAAGCCCTGCTTTCAGGACTTTGCGCCAACTGGAGGCCTCCCCGCCAGCCCTACTCTTTCGTCCAGATCCGCGTATTGAGGTTCAAGTCCTCCACGATCTGGAAGCAGGCCGTTAACTGCCGCAAAAGGTCCCGGATCTGTTTGGGGCAGGAGGCCGGTCGCGACATCCTCGGCTCAAACCAGTCCTTGCTGCTGGGGATGGCGATAAAGAGCTGGGACGGCTTGAACGCCAGTCGCAGATCCCTCCCAAAGCGGGATCGCAGGATCAGGATCTGCTCCTGCAACTCCGGGGTCAGAACTCCAATGGCTTCCACGGGATCCGTGGCCCGGACGACAAAGGCCTTTTCGAATTCCGGGTTCTCGACCCGCAGGAGTTGCTCTCCATGGTCTGTCCGAAGTTTCTGGAACGCCCGCCCCAACCACGCAAAATGCCTCTCGGCGAAGTCCGGGACCACAAAAATGCTCCCCCGGCATTCTCGAGGAAACTCCGCAACTGCGAACAGGCCATCAAAAATTGTTTCCGTATCTGTTTCCTTCCGCCCATCGCGGTATGACGTGGTCTCACTTTGGACCTTGATTTCGCCAATCTTAAAATCGGTCTCCCCGATAGAACCAGTGAGGTAGTCCTCGCTCTCAAAGATGTTATAATACTGCTTGTAAAGTCCGCTTCGGTAGAACCAGTCGTCACTGAAATGCCCTTCACTTTGATAGGTCATGCCCGGCTGGAGGCTCCGGACCAGAGCAGGAATCACCTGGCTCTTGTAGGCCCCGCGGTAGCGATTCCGAGCAACGGTCACCCTATAAATGATCCAACCCGCCAGGATGAATAGGCCCATTGAGAGGTATTCCAAAATGCCTTCCCCCTGGCCGCCGGCCTTAACGGCCAGGATTAATATCCAAATCGCAAACAATCCCATAGCCCCCGCCGCGATTAACAACATGGTTATTGTTCCACGCTCACGCCGTCGAATGACCTCGAGCTGTCGGAACTCTTTGGAAAGGTCTGTCATAGGACGCTATGTCTTCAGCGCGCTCATTTGCCGAAAACCCTACAGTTGAACGTCGGTCACCTTCCTCTGGGACTCGGGAGTTTCAAACCAGTCGTGCACCTTGTAGCCGAGGGCCCCTGCCATCACGCTCCCGGGAAACATCTCCACCCCCTTGTTCCATGCGGTTACCGCGGCATTGAAGACCCTCCGGGCGGCTGCGATCTGGGTCTCCACCTCCGCCAGGTTGCGCTGAAGGTTCAGGAACTGGTCCCCCGCCTTGAGCTCCGGATAATCTTCCGCTAGCAGCATTACCGTCGACACCCCGGCACCGAGGTCCTGCTCAAACTTGAACCGCTCCGGACTCGCGGACTCTGCCAGCTCAATGCCCCGGCGAGCCTTCGTCACGCCCTCGAAGAGCTCCTTCTCGTGCGAGGCGTATCCCCTGACCGTTTCCACCAGTCTGGGAACGAGGTCCCAACGCTTTTTCAGCTGGACGTCAATGGCGGCAAAGGCATTGCGCAGACGGTTCCGGCGGCTGATAAAGCCATTGTACATAAGCACCAGGATGAGGACCAGAACCCCCAGCAGAACTCCCAGCGCGATCATTCGAACTTAATACGCTTCGCCGAATCAATTCTCCACCAATAATTTAATGCCGTGGGCATCCATTTACTTCGCCAGTTCGATCACCGCGGCCACCGGCCAATGATCAGAGGGAACCATCTTCCCCCGCATGTGATGCTCAATCCACGCCTTCCGGATCTTCCACCCCGGGGACACCAGCACATGGTCAATCATCCGTGAGCCCGGGATCACTCCTTTCCAGCGATTGAACGTATTGCGGTTCCTGACTTCGGGGTGGAGCTCAAAAAACGGGGCGTTCAGCGGGTTCTTCCACTGTTCCGGGGCCTTGCCGCCCGCCAGTGCCACCTTGCGGCCCAGCAGGTAGGCCACTCCCGGGTTCGTCTCGGTGGCGTTGAAGTCCCCGGTAACAACCACCGGCTGCCCGGGGTGCTTGCGACCATCTATTCGTTGCGCCATCAGACGGCCGGCCTGTTCGCGGGAGGGCTGACTCTGGTGGTCCCAGTGGGTGTTGTAAAAATACAGCCCTTTCCCGGTCTTGCGGTCCACCAGCCGGGCCCACGTGCAGATCCTGGTCACCTGGTTCCCCCAGGTCTTTGACCCTGCCTTTTCCGGGGTAGCGCTGAACCAGAAGGTGCCCCCTTCCTCCGGGTCACGCTCCAGGCGCTCCTTCCGGATAAACAGCGCCGAATACTCTCCCCGGTTCTTCCCGTCATCCCGCCCAACCCCATACCTTTCGTAATCCGGGAGGTTCTCGGCAAGGTAATCCATCTGTTGCGGAAGGGCCTCCTGGACCCCAAGAAGGTCGGGATTCATCTTCCGGATGGTCTCCACCACCAGGTCCTTGCGGGCATTCCAGTTACGTGTTCCGAGGTCTCCTCTGGTGGCCATGCGAATGTTGAAGGTGGCCACCGTGAGTTCCGCGGCAGGGAGCCAGGATGCCAGAATAAGGGTCAGCGAAAATAGAGCGGGACGAAGCATGGAGGAAATGCTAACCGGAATCGACCACCTGTCCAAGTCATGCCTGCCCTTCTTCTATTCGCCTTTCTGTCCTTCACCGCAATCGCAACTGCAGCGTGGCCCACGGGAAAAAGTTCCGCGTGGCACGGTTATCAGCGGCTCGACTTTCCCCTGCCGGGGGACGGCGCCCGTTGCATCCTGGTAAAGCCTGAAACACCTGCCAAGGGGAGCCCCTGGGTCTGGCGCGCCCGCTTCTGGGGACACCAGCCCGCCCTCGACCTGCAACTCCTTGAGAAGGGATTCCACCTCGCCTACTGCGAGGTAGGCGGTCTTTTCGGGGCTCCCCCCGCGGTGGCCCGTTGGAACAAGTTCCATGCCCTGGCGGTGCAACAAGGGCTTTCCTCCCGGCCGGTCCTGGAGGGCATGTCGAGAGGGGGTTTGATCATCATCAACTGGGCTTCGGCCAACCCGGATAAGGTGGCCGCTATCTACGGAGACAACCCGGTCTGCAATTTCAATTCCTGGCCCGGTGGAAAAAACGGCAAATTCTCCAAGAGGGACTGGCAGCGTTGTCTCAAGGCCTACGGACTCGCCGTAACCGCCGCGCCAGATCACCAGCAACCCCTCAGCCCAGCCACCCTCAAGCCACTCGCGGATAAGAAGGTGCCCATCGCCCTCGTGCTTGGGCTTGCCGACAAAGTCGTCCCGGTCGGGGAAAACGGGGAGGCCCTCGCCCGCAATTACGAGTCTCTCGGAGGGCCCCTCAAGGTCTGGCGCAAGCCTGGAAAGGGCCACCACCCCCACGGCCTCCACCCACCGGACGAGCTTGCTTCCTGGTTGCTCCAGGCTGTGGGGAAGGACTTTTAAACTTTGAGCCGAAGCCCGCCCGGCTCATCCTTTCGCTGTGAAATCTCCTTGGGTCCTGCGCTCCTTCGCCTTCGCCGGGCTGGGTATCTGCAGCTACCTTGGGGCGCTGAAGCTCGCCGGGAAAACAACCTCCCTCGCCGGATGCGGTGCCGGATCCGGCTGCAGCAACGTGCTCGGCTCTGAGTGGTCCCAGTTCTTCGGGATTCCCGTCAGTATTCTCGCCTGGGGCGTTTACCTCGCCCTCCTAATCGCCTCCTTCCGGCCCTCCCGGCCCCTCTATCTGGCTTTTGCGATCTGCCTGACCGGGGCGGCCCTCTGGTTCATCGGGCTACTGTATTTCACCATCAAGTCCGTCTGCCCATGGTGCCTCGCCATGCACACAATCGGGATCGTCACCTCCATTATCCTGGTTCTTTCGCTTAGCCAGCTCCCGGCCTCCAATCTGCCTGCGGGTGGACCCCGAGACCGGGGAGCTTATTCAAAAAACCCGTCGAAGGCCCCCCTGCGTTTCGCTCCCTTCGTAGCCCTTGCGTCCCTCCTGGTCCTCCCCCTCGGCCAGCTACTCGGCCCTAAGCCCGATACCCACGCCCGCAGCCGTGAGGTGATCCGGGACGAGGAAGGGGCCCCCCGAGATGCCGGTCGGGAGGTCTCCTTTTCCCGTGGAGGGAAGAGATACAATACGATGACCCTGCCCCACCTCGGCCCCTCCGCTGCCAAGCACGTGATGGTCAAGTATTTCGACTACACCTGCAGCTCGTGCCGGAAGATGCACGAGCAGCTCAAGTTCGTGGAAGAGAAGCACCCCGGCCTCTTCTGCACCATCCTGCTGCCCGCGCCCCTGCATCGGACATGCAACCCTTATGCCGCAGCCCAGGACCAGAAACATGAGCATGCCTGTGAGCTGGCCCAGTTGAGCTTGGCCGCCTGGCGAGCCGATCCCGGACAGTGGCCCAGGGTTCATGAGCAGCTCATCTCCACCCCGGACCTCCCCCCGGAGGTTGCCGAGGCCGCCGTGGGCCAGATCGTCGGCCATGACGCCCTGACCAAGGCCCTGGAGAGCCCATGGGTCAAGAGGACCCTCAGATCCAGCATCCAGGATTTCGGCCAGCTGAGAGCCCGCAATCCCCTCATGCCAAAAGTAATGTGCATTGGAGGGCAAGTGCTGCATGGCGAACCGAGATCAAAGGAGGCCCTGCTTGGCACCATCCGCCAGCTCTACAAACTTGGGCCATAGCGCCCCGCCCGGCAACGAAGCTTTGGGGCAACGAAAAGCGGATCCGTAGGTTTTTTGAATAAGCTCCCCGGTCCCGGGGTCCAACCGCAGGTAACCACCCCTCACGACCCCATGATCAAGACCCTCATCACAGTAGCTGCCCTGGCCCTCACTGGCCTTCTTTCCGCACCCCGTGCCGAAGCGGGCCACTCCCACGCCTCCGTCACTTACCGGAGCGGATTCACTTCCTGCGGAAGCCCCATCTATACGCG
>JAKVCR010000191.1 GCA_022448985.1 Roseibacillus sp. | reverse complement strand
TTTTCGCCTTGGTTCCCTGATGACGGTTCCGCTGCACAGGTGCATGCGAGGGAGAGAAAGAGAAGAGTGGTTCTGGTCATAATGGTATCAGGTCAGGATTCCTTTAACAGGATGGGCCGGTTCTACACCGGTAATTTTTTCATCGAGTCCGCGGTAGGGGAAGATGAGCCGGTTGTGGTCGATGCCCAGTTGATGAAGAATGGTGGCATTAAGATCCCGGATATGAACTGGATCCTTTGCTACGCTCCAGCAGTAATCATCGGTTTCTCCGTAGGTAATACCTCCCTTGATTCCACCCCCGGCCATCCAGATCGAAAAGGCTCGTCCGTGGTGGTCTCTTCCCGCCCCACTGCTGTCGAGCCTTCCCTGCTGATAGACCGTGCGCCCGAATTCTCCACCCCAGATGACAAGGGTCTCGTCGAGCAGGCCCTGCTTTTCGAGGTCGAGGACGAGGGCTGCCGAGGGTTGGTCGGTGTCCTGGCACTGGCGGGGTAACTGGGACTGCAGTGCGATGTGCTGGTCCCAGCCACGGTGAAAGAGCTGGACGCAGCGTACACCACGTTCCACGAGGCGGCGGGCCATGAGGCAGTTGGCGGCATAGGTGCCCGGTTTCCGGGACTCCGGGCCGTATAGATCGAAGGTGGAATCGGGCTCCTTGCTCAAGTCGGTGAGTTCCGGAACGCTGGCCTGCATGCGGTAGGACATCTCATAAGCCTGGATGCGGGCGAGGGTTTCCGGGTCCCCGGACTGCTCTGCAAAAGCTTGGTTCAGGTTGGCGAGGTCATTGAGCTGGCTACGGCGTTGGAGGCGTTCGACACCGGGAGGATTGTCGAGATAGAGCACCGGGTCCGCTCCGGCGCGGAGCAGAACGCCCTGGTGCTCGGAAGGGAGAAAGCCGCTGCCCCAGAGACGGGAGTAGATTGGTTGGCCCGGATTTTTGCCCGTTCCCTGGCTGAGCATGACCATGTAAGCCGGGAAGTTTTCACTTTCACTCCCCAATCCATAGCTGAGCCAGGCCCCGAGGCTGGCCTTGCCCAGTTGCATGGTGCCGGTGTTGATGAAGGTGATGGCGGGGTCGTGATTGATGGCCTCGGTGTTCATCGAGCGCACCACACAGATCTTGTCCGCGATTTTCTGGGTCCAGGGCAGGAGATCTGAAATCCATGCGCCGGCTGGTCCGCACTGCTTGATGGGGGCGACGGGCTTGGCAACAGGGAAGTTCTTCATGCCGGCGGTCATGCCGGTGACTCTCTGCTTCCCCTTGACTTCGGGTGGAAGGTGCTTTCCGTGATTCTTGATCAGGAAGGGGGATCCATCGAAGAGGTCGACATGAGAGGGCCCTCCGGACTGGAACATGTAGATGACGTGCTTGGCCTTGGGAGCCAGCCGGTAGGCAGGGTGCGGAGCCGTATCCGAGTCAGCCTGTGCCAGCATGGAGGTGAGAGCCACCGCGCCGAAACTATTGCCAGCGGTGCCGAGGAATGCGCGGCGATTGAGGATGGTAGGCAGGTCGGTCATGACTTCAGCGTCTGGTTACTGCTTCCGAGAGGTTGAGGAGGAGTCCGCAGACGTTGGTCCAGGCGGCGTGTTCGACGGCAGGGAGGGCGGGATTGCGTATTGATTCACCCACGGTGAGAAGTTGTTCTGCATCGGGTTGGGCTGTCCGGTAGCGGCGCCTTTCCCGGTTCAGGGCACTCCCCAGGATTTTCAATTCCTCCTGGGTGGGGAGGCGTGAGGTTACCTGTTCAAAGGCGCCGGCAAGGCGATCCCGGTCGGATCCCGGGGTGCTGAGCAGGTTCTCTGCCAAGGTGCGGGAGGCTTCCACATATTGAGGATCGTTCATCAGGATGAAGGCCTGGAGAGGAGTGTTGGTGACTCCCCGTTCGGTGGTGCAGGCTTCCCTGTTGGGGGCATCGAAGGCAGCCATTCCGGGAGGAGGAAGGGTCCGCTTCCAGTAGGTGTAAATTGAACGACGGTAGAGGTTTTCGCCATGATCCTGGACGTAGGTCTGCGAGGTGGCCGGAGTTGAGCCGTAATGGCTCACCTGGCGCCAAAGGTCTCCGGGATGATATGGTTTTACGCTGGGTCCGCCAATTCGCCTGACCAGCAGTCCGGAGGTGGCAAGGGCATGGTCGCGGATCATCTCGGCTGAGAGACGGAACCGTGGGCCCCGGGCGAGCAATTCGTTGCGGGGATCTCTTTTCAGCATTTCGGGTGTGGTGTCGGAGCTCTGCCGGTAGGTGCGTGAGGTGACAATGGATGTGATAAGAGCTTTAACGTCCCATCCTGAACTCTGGAAGGTGAGCGCCATCCAATCGAGAAGCTGTGGATGGCTTGGCCATTCGCTCTGGGTCCCGAAGTCGGCACTCGATTCGACAATGCCACGGCCAAAGAACGTCTGCCAGAAACGGTTCACCGCCACCCGGCTGGTGAGTGGGTGATCAGGCCGGACCAGCCAGCGTGCGAGGTCCAGCCGGTTGAGGTCCCGGTCGGCGGGAGGATCAAGGGAGGGAAGGAAGGCAGGCACTCCTGGTTTCACAGCCTGCCGTTTATTGGCGTAGAAACCCCGTTCGAGGACATGGGTGACCCGGGGTTTCCCCGAGGTGTTCATTACCATGATACGATGTTTTCCGGTGAGGACCCTAAGGCGATCCTTGAGGTTGGCGACCCGGTGCCGTGCGAGAGACTTGGCGCCACTGTGTCTGTTGAAATAATCGCGGATGAAATCAGCCTGCTCCGGGTTGCGTTTTCTGGATGGGAGGGCAAGGATCTCGATGAGGGATGCAGGCAGCATCGTCGTATCATCCACACCTTTGATGAGAAAGAGCCGGAATTTCTTCGGGGAAGCTCCTTCCCCGTAATTGAAGACCAGTTCAGTGGTTAGATA